>JBDHFW010000103.1:0-11541 GCA_039590175.1 Gemmatimonadota bacterium
CCGCAGCGACGAGACGGAATCGATGACAGAGCAGAACGGCGAGCGAGTCAGGGTTGTCCTCCAGTGGCTTCAGATCCTGGACAACCTGGAACCGGCCTTCAAGGAGAAGGGCGAATTCCGCTTTCGCTCCAAGGTCTGGGGTGACCGGAAGAACGGCACGAAGGTGATCCAGCAGACCCAGTTCCCCGAGAAGGGCTACTGGTCGATCTCCGATCACCCGGCGTGGAACAAGAAGGACAACCTCGACCGAGTAGTCTTCGAGGGCGAGATCGACGACCATCTCGTCGTCGAGTTCTTCGGCGAGGAGCTCGACACGTTTAGCGCCAACGACGAGCTCGACCACTATCTGCGAGAGTTCAGGGGTTCGGTCGCGGAGATGATCGGACGCTACGCGCCCGGAGAGGACGTGCCCGAGGACACTCCCGAGGACGATCCGGAGAGCATGACGAACTGGCGGATCTGCTACTACGTCGAGCGGGCCTGACCGGACCCGCTGCTTCCTTTCAAGCCCTAGTCGCCGGCCTCCGGAACTGATTCCGGGGGCTGAGGCGCGCCCGCCGTGGCCGGGATCGCCGTCGGCTCGGGCAGGACGCTCTTGAAGAACTCGCCGTAGATCTCCCAGATCGTCAGGAAGAGGGCTGCCACGATCGGGCCCACGACGATCCCCACCGCCCCGAATAGCACCAGCCCGCCCAGGGTCGCCAGAAGAATGAGCAGGTCGGGCATCTCCGTGTCCCGCCCCACCAGTCGGGGGCGCAGGAGGTTGTCCACCGTGCCCGCCACCAGCCCACACCAAAGCGCCAGGCCGATGCCGGCGGCCGTCTTGCCGATCACCAACAGGTAGATCGCCGCGGGAACCCACACGAGGGCGATCCCGATCCCGGGGAGTATCGAGAGCACGGCCATGACCGTCGCCCAGAAAGCCGCGCCCTTGATACCGGCCAGCGCGAACGCCGCGCCCGCCAAGGCACCCTGCGCCACGCCGATCACCAGGGTGCCCTTGATCGTAGCACGAGTCACGGACACGAACTTCTCCACCAACCGGTTCTCGGCTTCCGGCGACAGCGGCATGTAGTAGAGGATGCGGTTCAGCACGGCGGGGCCGTCCTTGAGGAAGAAAAACATCGCATAGAGCATCACGAAGAGCATGAAGAAGAACATCACGGTGCCCTTCGTGGCCGCGGCGAGCTTTGCGAATACGAATTGGCCCAGGTTTTCGGCCAGCTCTCCCACCTTCTGCGTGATCTGCCCCTGGTAGGGTGCGACCGCGTCCGCGAACGGCAGCCGTTGGATGAGGCGATCCAAGTCGTCGGGGCTGGTCGCCTGCTGTTGGAGCCAGGGGCCCACCGCCTGGCTTACGTCCAGCGCCTGCGTGGTCACGATCCCCAGAAAGCCCGAGAGCGGAATGAGCAGCGCGAAGATGAAGATGAGGATCGTGGCAATCGAGGCGAGCGACTCGCGGCCCTTGAACCAGCGCACCAGTCGCTGGTATAGGCCGTACAGCAGGCCGCTGAAGATGGCGGCCAGGAAGACCGCCATCAGAAACGAGCGCACCATGGCGAAGAAGAGAAGCGAAATCGCGACGACCAGCAGGAGCAGGAACGTCGCCCGGAAACGCTCCGCGTTGATGCCGCTGCTTTCCATCAGCTGTACTCCGAGTGGTCCGAGGTGTCTCTGAATCCCTCTCCCGTCGGCTCTTCCACCGTCGCGAGTCCGCACGACTCGAGCTGGTCGCCTGCTCCGTCCAGCTGCCACATGAAGAAGACGGGACGCTCGGTCTGGACGATGTGGTACATGTCTCGGAAGAGCGCGTCGGGCAGCGTGGCCACGATGACGTCCCCGGCGACGCTCCCCACGCTCTTCGTCGTAGACTCGAAGTAGACCTTAACGCCCGCACTCCCCGGGCCCGTCTCGCCCGCGTCCGGCTCCAAAAAGAGGTAGCGGGTGTCTCCGTTCGCACCTTTGTGAGCCGCGCCTACGCGGTACGACGCGATCTTCAGGATGGGCATCTTCTCCTCCGCTGCTCGGGCTTCGTAGTCCGTCTCGTGCGCCCCACGTTGTACTGCCGGCGGCGGGCAGACAAGGCGAGGTGGGTCGGCCGGGACGTCAGCAGTTCGGCCCGCCCGGTCTTCGGGTGAAGAGGAGCCCCGACCAGGTGGAATCGATCGCGATGATCTTGTAGTCGACGAGACCGGCCGCCTCCGCAGCGCAGCGGACGATCTGCTGCGTCAGATCGCACTCGACGCCGGAGGACTTCTTCGGCCAGGCGATCCACACCGGGGACTCGGCCGCTCGGACCGCGATCTGATTCATCCGGCGGCGCATCGCGTTCTGGGAGCGGGCGAACCAGACGACAAGGTCGGCTCGCCCGCGGAGCCCGTCTCGCAGAGCCACACCCTCCGGAAGGTCGCCCAGCTGCGCCGCGAACCCCTCGGGCGCGTCGACCAGGCTCACGACCGCCCCCTCTGTGATTCCGAGCTTGTTCGCGAGCGGGACCCCGGCGTAGCCCGCCATACGGGAATCCGGAACGATGGGATCGCGCAGCGGCTCCGCTATCGCCTTTCGAAGGGCCGGGCCGATATCGGGCCAGGTCGTGTAGACGGCGTCCGGTAGCAGGGCGCGCACCCGCTCCACCTTCTCGACCGCTCCCTCGACGAAGACGAGCGGGACATCGCGGGTGGAGCGGCGGTGCCGGACCTCGAGCGCAAGATCGCGTCCACCCGACGGAAGACGGCTCAGGTCGATCACGACGGCGCCCGGTGGATCGGCCGTCAGGTTCCTGAAGAGATCGGGCCCGGGACGCGGTTCCCACTCCACCTCGTAACCTTCGGCCGTCAGTCGATCCAGACGCCCACGAGCCTCGTTGACGTTCCAGTGTATGAGCCGGACTCGCTTCATCTCGAGGCTCCCCGACGGCTTGGACATCGTCGAATTGCGCGCCTTCGCGGCCCGGTGCAGGTTGGTGCGAACCTAGGACCACAGACGGGGTTTCGGCGATGGGATATCATGGCGCGTTACGTTCGGCCGCGTCGCGTCTACCCGCGGCGTGTCTGGCCCTCTGGGCCGTGTGCCTGACCATCCCCTCTCAGGCCCGCGCCCAGCAAGAGCTCGAGTTCGCTGACGGAGACCAGCTGACGGGCGAACTGGTGGGCGTCGTGGACGGCAGCTGGGTCTTCAAGTACAAGGGTGCGGAGATCACGATTCCGGCGGCAGTTATCGAAGCGTTCACTGCTCCCGAGCCGATCGGAATCCGGCTCGCCGACACGACGATCGTCGCCGCCACCGTAAGGCCGGTGGCGGACGGCCTCCTGCTCGAGTTGGCGGACGGAACGACCCGCCTCGTTCAGCCGACCGACTTCGACGCGGTCGGGGCGGCCGATGACCTGAAGGCGCTGGAGCCGATCATCATCGGGCTCTACAGTCCCTTCTTCAAGTTCTGGGAGACCTTGATCTCCATGGGCGGATCGATCCAGAAGGGGAACACGGACGAGACCAACTTCTCCTTCTCCTTCGATCTGGGCCGCGAGACCGAGAAGGATAGAATCGACTTCTCGGCCCTGATGACGACCACCAAGGAGTTCGACGACGAGGGACTCGAGACCAAGAACGAGCCCAAGATCATCGTCGGCCTCGGGACCGACATCTTCATCACCGGCCCCCTGTTCGCGGGCGTCACGATGCGCTGGCAGCACGACCCGAAGAAGGACCTGCAGTTCCGCCAAGTCTACTCCGCCGGGCTCGGCTACCAGTTCGTCCAGAACGACAACACCAACTTCCTGGCCTCGCTGGGAGCGGGCGGCCGGTTCGACAACCTGACGACGACCGAACCGAACAGGAACACGCCGATCCTGGACTTCTCCAGCCAGTTCAGACAGCGAGCCGGCCCGGTGGTGTTCCGCCTTCGCGTCTCGTACGACCCATCCCTTCAGACCTTCAGCGAGTTCGAGTTACTCAACTCGCTGGACATCGGGATCGGGATCGTCGAGGGCCTCACCTTCAAGTGGACGATCCTCCACGAGTACAACAACCCGGCTCCCATGGAGGATCCTGAGCACAACGACCTGACGATGACCTTCCAAATCGGATGGTCGGCCGGTGGCTAGGCGGCCCATGGGTGGTCGGCCGGTGGGTAGTGCATCATGAGCTCCGCGGCCGGCATGTCTGAAGGAGAGGCCGGAGGAGCCCGCAAGCTCCCGCCGACAGCGTACGAACTGAGGGAGGGTGAGGAATACGTCCCGCTCACCTACGGGGAGACGCCGACCGAGTTCACGATCAAGGCCGTCGTGGCCGGCGCGATCCTCGGCATGGTGTTCGGGGCGGCCAACACCTACCTGGGCCTCAAGGCCGGGCTGACGATCAGCACCTCGATCCCGGTGGCGGTGCTCACCGTGGTCGCGTTCCGCCTCTTCACCGCCTTCGGGCTCCGGCACAGCATCCTCGAGAGCAACATGTCGCAGACCGTGGGCTCGGCGAGCTCCTCGGTCGCCTCCGGCGTGCTGTTCACGATCCCGGCCCTGTTCATCTGGGGGATGAGCCCGGCATGGGCGCAGATCACCCTGCTCACGATGGCCGGCGGACTACTCGGCGTGCTCGCGATGATCCCGCTCCGGCGCTACCTCATCAAGCGGGAGCACGGGAAGCTGCCGTACCCGGAGGGGCTGGCCTGCGCCGAGGTCCTCGTCGCCGCTGAGGGCGGCGGCAGCCAGGCTCGCGGCGTGTTCTGGGGCCTCGGCGTCGGGATGCTCTTCAAGCTGATCACCGACGGCTTCAAGTTCGTCGTCGGATCCTTCCAGCTCGTCCTCCCGCTCAAGGCGCAGCTCTCGATCAGCGTCTCGCCTCCTCTGATCGGCGTCGGCTACATCCTCGGCATCCGGATAGCGACCATCATGGTCGCCGGGGCGGCGCTCTCATGGCTCATCATCATCCCGCTCATCAATCTGTGGGGGGCCGGGCTCACGGAGCCGCTCTACCCGGAGACGGAGACGCTCATCCGCGACATGGCCCCGGGAGAGATCTGGCACCGCTACGTGCGCTACATCGGTGCCGGAGCGGTGGCGACGGGCGGGATCGTCACGCTCATCAAGTCTATCCCGACGATGGTGGAGTCCTTTCGGCTCAGCGTCCGGCATATCTCCACGGGCGTCACGACCGCCGTTGAGAGAATCGATCTGGACCTCTCCTTCCGCACCATCGCACTCTGGGCGATCGGGATTCTCGCCGTACTCACGTTCGTGCCGGGGATTCTCGGGTACATTGACTCGATCCCGGTCCGGTTCGTGGCCTCGATCCTGATCGCGGTCTTCGCCTTCTTCTTCGTGACGGTGAGCTCCCGAATCGTGGGGTTGGTCGGCGTGACCTCGAACCCGACATCCGGGATGACGATCGCCACCCTGCTCGGAACGAGCGCGATCTTCCTCCTCTTCGGCTGGACGGACCTGGCCGGCAAGGCGACGGCGCTGATGGTCGGCACGGCCGTGTGCATCGCCTCATCGATCGCCGGTGACACCTCCCAGGACCTGAAGACCGGCTTTCTCCTCGGCGCCACGCCCCGATTCCAGCAGATCGGCGAGCTGGTGGGGGTGATCACCTCGGCCGGCGTGGTCGCGATCGTCGTGATCCTCCTCAACCAGGGTGTGCCGGGCGGCCTCGGCGGCGCCGAGCTTCCGGCTCCGCAGGCCGTGCTCATGAAGCTGGTGATCGACGGGGTGCTGGATCAGAGCCTTCCGTGGGCCCTCATCCTGATCGGAGTCGGGATCGGGCTCGTGGCCAGCCTGTTCAAGATCCCGGTGCTCGCCTTCGCCGTGGGCGTCTACCTGCCGCTCTCCACGATGGCGGCGGTCTTCGTCGGTGGGTTGACTCGCCACCTGCTGACCCGGAACCAGGCTCCCGAGGAAGCCGAGCGGCGACGCGAGGAGGGAGTGCTGTTCGGCTCCGGCCTCGTCGGTGGCGGAGGCCTTACCGGCGTGCTGCTGGCGATCTGGGTGGTGGCACGCGGCGGCGAGCCGATCCGCGGCTTCCCGCCCGACCTGCCGGCGTTCGCCGAGCAGGCGTTGGCGCTCCTTACGATCGCCGCCCTCGTGGGATTGCTCGTGTGGCACGCGAAGCGGAGGCCCGCGGCCTAGCCAGCCCTCCGCGGCGGAGGATCAGCTGACGCCGAGGGCGATGATAGTCAGGATGAAGAAGGCCGCGAGCAGCGCGGCGACCAAAAGGGCGGGGATGATCGAGGGACGCATCACAAACCTCTGCTTCTTACCCAGGCCTCTATACATGAGAGCGCCGGCTCCAGCGAGCCATACGCTGCCGTATTGTGGCAGGCCGCTCGGTGCCCGTCAATAGCCGAGAGGCGTGAGGACGCCGGCGGCGCCGACGATCCACCACAGACCCACCGCGAGGCTCGCCACACCAGTGGCCAAGGCCACGCCACGGGCCACTCGCACCGTGGAGGAAGCGCGGCGCGCAGCGGCGGCGGCCAGGAAGGCGTAAAGCCCCATCGCGAGGATCGTCCCGGCCCCGAAGGCCGCCAGGTAGCCGATCGCGGGCCAGAAGCCGGTAAGCAGCGTGACCGGGATCAAAGCCACGATGGGAGCGCTTCCCGCCAGGCCGTGCACCGCGCCTACGAGGGTCGAGAGGTGCCCGTGGCGTGACACTTCGTGTCCATGCGGCGACTCCTCGTGGGAGTGCGGGTGATCGTGGGAGTGGGGATGACGGTCCGGGGTGTGGGCGTGCAGGTGGGCGTGTCCGTAGTGGTCCTCCGGTCGGTGGACGTGCAGGCGGCGCGAAGCCCGCATACTCCAGATCCCGAGCGCCACGAGCATGACGCCGACGCCGAGCTCGGCCCAGGCTTCCGCGCCCCGTGGCACGGAGACCCCCGTCCAGGCCAACGCCGCGCCGATCAAAAGCACGACGAGGGCGTGGCCGAGGCCCCAGCGGATGCCGAACAAAGCGGCGTTCCCCGCCCGCGGAGAGCGACCCACGAAGGCGGTTACGGCGACCATGTGATCCACCTCGAGAGCGTGTGATGCCCCGAGGGTGAAGGCCGCCAGGTAGACGGCGAGCCACTCGCTCAGATGCCCACCTCCGTTGTCCAGGTCTGGGCGCTGTCAGGCCTGCGTGCAGTCTAGGTGCGGTCCCGGGATTTGTTGCGTCCGGCGCAACCCGCCGGGTCAGATCTCCTGGCCGGCGAGAAAGAGCCAAGTCTCGAGTACGGTGTCGGGATTGAGCGACATGCTCTCGATCCCCTCACTCAGGAGCCACTCCGCCAGATCGGGGTGGTCGGATGGGCCCTGGCCGCATATGCCGATGTACTTGCCGGCGCTTCTGCAGGCCCGAATCGCTGCGGAGAGCATCGCCTTTACCGCGTCGTCCCGCTCGTCGAAGATGCCCGCGATGATCCCGGAATCGCGATCCAGACCGAGAGTCAGCTGCGTGAGGTCGTTCGACCCGATCGACATGCCGTCGAAGTGTTCCAAGAAGGCATCGGCGAGGATCGCATTCGAGGGGACCTCGCACATCATGATCACCGTGAGGTCGTCGACGCCGCGCTCGAGCCCGTTCTCGGCCAGCAGCTCGACGACCTGCCGGCCTTCCTCGACGGTGCGGACGAAGGGCACCATCACCCATACGTTCGTGAGACCGATGCCTTCCCGCACCCGCTTCAGCGCGCGGCACTCGAGCTCGAAGCAGGGGCGGAAGTTGTCGTCCACGTATCGGGAGGCCCCCCGGAACCCGAGCATCGGGTTCTCCTCGTGCGGCTCGTATCGCTCTCCGCCGATCAGGTTGGCGTACTCGTTCGACTTGAAATCAGACAGCCGTACGATGACCGGCTCGGGGGCGAACGCGGCCGCGATCGTGGCGATCCCTTCGGCGAGCTTCTCGACGTAGAACTCGACGGGATCGGTGTAGCCTGACATCTGAAGGTCGATCGTCTCCTTCAGCTCCTCGGGCAGATGATCGTACTCCAGCAGCGCCTGCGGGTGAACGCCGATCATCTTGTTGATGATGAACTCGAGGCGTGCGAGGCCGACGCCGCTATGCGGGATCGCGGCGAAATCGAACGCGCGGTCGGGATTCCCGACGTTCATCATGATCTTGACGGGTATTTCGGGAAGGGCATCCAGCTCGATGAGCGTCGTGTCGTAGCCGAGCAGACCGTCGTACACGAACCCCTCGTCCCCCTCCGCGCAGGAGACGGTGACGTCGTGGCCGTCCTTGATCGTGTCCGTGGCGTCCCCACAGCCGACGACGGCCGGAATGCCCAGCTCGCGTGCCACGATAGCGGCGTGACAGGTACGCCCGCCCCGGTTCGTCACGATCGCCGAGGAGATCTTCATCACGGGCTCCCAATCCGGATCAGTCATGTCGGTCACCAGGACATCTCCGCGCCGGACAGCGCCGATCTCCGTGACCGATTCCACGACTCGGGCCGGGCCGCTCCCGATCTTGTGGCCGATGCTGCGCCCCCTCGTGATGACGCGGCCGCTTTGCTCGAGTGTGAAACGCTCGATCAGCTGCCCGCTCCGGCTCTGGACGGTCTCGGGCCGCGCCTGGACGATCCGCAGCCGTCCGTCGACGCCGTCCTTCGCCCACTCGATGTCCATCGGACAGCCGTAGTGCCTCTCGATCCCGACCTCGGCATCGGAGATGCAGAACCGCCGTCGGTCTTCGGCCGCCACCTCCACGGTGGTCACCGGGGTCGCTCCGCCATTCTCGGCGTAGATCATCTTGAGGGCCTTCGTCCCGAGCGTCCGGCGCAGGATCGCGCTGCGACCGGCAGCCAGCGAAGGCTTGTAAACATAGAATTCATCGGGATTTACGGATCCTTGAACGAGCGTCTCGCCGAGCCCGTACCCGGCCGTGATGAAGACCACGTCACGGAACCCCGAGTCGGTGTCCAGCGTGAACATGACCCCGCTCGAGCCGAGGTCGGCACGGACCATCTCCTGGACTCCGACGGAGAGCGCCACCAGCCTGTGGTCGAACCCGTGGTGGGAGCGGTAGGAAATGGCCCGGTCGGTGAACAGGGAGGCGTAGACGGTGTGCACTCCCTCCACCACGGCACCAAGCCCCTGGATGTTGAGCAGCGTGTCCTGCTGCCCGGCGAACGAGGCCTCCGGAAGGTCTTCGGCCGTCGCCGAAGAGCGAACGGCCACCGCTACCTCCTCCCCGTCGCCGAGGGAGGCGTAGGCCGCCTCGATCTTCACTCTCAGCGTGTCGGGAAACGGAGCCGCCTGGATCCAGCCGCGGATGTCGGCTCCGGTGCTCCGGAGCGCGCTGACGTCGTCCACGTCCAACCGCTCGAGAGCTGCGTAGATGCGCTCACCGAGGCCGTCGTTGGCCAGAAAATCACGATAGGCCAGCGCCGTGACCGCGAAGCCGCCGGGCACGTCGATCCCTTCCTCGGAGAGCGCGCTGATCATCTCTCCGAGAGAGGAGTTCTTGCCTCCGACCGTTTCGATGTCGTCTTTACGGACGGATTCGAAGGGGACGATGTACTCGCTCATCGCCGCTTCCCTTGTTCGGTGTGTATATAGGTAGAAGAATCACCGCTGTGCCGGCGCGCGCCTTGGCCGCCGGCACGCGTCAGCGGATCCCTCGAGGTGTCGCGAAGCTCATGAGCCCACGAACGGTTTTCTTCATCTCCGACCAGACCGGCGTGACGTCGGAAACGCTCGGTAACAGCCTGATGACCCAGTTCGACGGCCTGCAAGTCCAGAGAATCACCCTACCATTCCTGGAAAGCGCCGACAAGGCGAGGGAAGCCGTCCAGACGATCAACGCGATAGCCCGGACCGACGGCCGTAAACCGATCGTCTTCAGCACGCTCGTGCAGGACGAACTCCGCGACATCCTGACGGGGGCCGATGCCTTCGTCCTCGATTTCTTCGAGACTTTCCTCGAGCCGCTCGAGCGCGAGCTCGGCCTACCGTCGGCACACGCCACCGGACGCGCCCACGGGATGGCTGACACGCAGATCTACGATCGTCGGATCGAGGCCACTAACTTCGCCCTCGCCTGCGATGACGGCAGCCGGATCGAGAACTACGCTCAGGCCGACCTCATCCTCGTCGGCGTGTCCAGATCCGGGAAGACCCCCACCTCACTCTACCTGGCTCTGCAATACGGGATCTTCGTCGCCAACTTTCCGCTGACGGAGGACGAGTTCGAGGGAGAGGGCCTGACCTCCGCGCTGGCGGCGTACCGGGAGAAGCTGTTCGGGCTCACGATCGCGCCGCGGCGGCTCGAGGAGATCCGAGAGGCGAGGCGTGCGGGGAGCCGCTACGCCTCGCCGCAGCAGGTCAGCTACGAGCTTCGGCAGGCCGATGCGCTCTTCGACAGGTACGGGATTCCACATCTGGATACGACAGCCCGCTCGGTGGAGGAGATCGCGAGCTGGATCCTCAGGGAGACGGGCCTCAAGCGAACGCCGCCTTCTTAGCCAAACGCGCAAACCCGCCGGTCGGGCCGTTGCAACCTCTGCCCGGTTCCGCCCGTCCATACGGGTAGCACCCGTCCAAGGGGCAGCCGCCGGCCAGGGGCTGCGAGACGAAGCCAACGAAGGGAATGCGCGTGGAGTCTTTTCTGAGGGATCTCCGGTTCTCGATTCGCACCCTGCTCAAGCGGCCGGGATTCGCCATAGTGGCCGCACTGACCATCGCGCTCGGCATCGCGGCGAATACGGCGATTTTCAGCGTGGCCAACGCCGTGCTCCTCGAGCCCCTGCCGGTGGCCGATCCCGATCATCTCTTCGTTCCCGACGTCATCGCCCCATCCGGATTCTCGATCTCGCTTTCCATCCCCAACTTCCGGGGCTGGAGCCAGAGAACCCGCACCTTCGAGTCCTGGGGCGCGAACGCTGGACGCTGGCGCACGCTCACGGGGGGCGATCGTCCGGAGGTAATCCGCATCCGACTGGTGCTCGGCGATTTCTTCCGGACGCTGGGTGTCACGCCGGCACTGGGTCGAACCTTCGCGGGGGATGAGACGTGGGAGGGCGCGGAGCCGGTCGCCGTCGTGACCCATCGCTTCTGGGAAGGGCGTCTCGGATCGGACCCTGACGTGGTCGGTGCCTCCATCACGCTCGACGGCCAACCGTATACCATCATCGGGGTGATGGCGCCGGAGTTCGTGTTTCCGAGCGCCGACACGGAAGTGTTTCTTCCGATGGGATTCTTCTCCGATCAGATGTGCTGGGAGGAGCGGGGTTGCTCCCAGGGCACCTGGGCGATCGCCCGAGTCGCAGCCGGCTCGACGCTGGCGATGGCGCAGGAGGACATGGATCGCGTGACCCGGGAAATCACCGATGAGGAGGGTGATCAGCAGGCGGTGGCCCGCCTCGAGACGCTCGAGCAGGCATACGTGGGAGACGTCCGCACGCAGATCTGGATCCTGATGGGTGCCGTGGTCTTCGTGCTCCTCATCGCCTGCGCGAACGTGGCGTCGCTTCTCCTCGCCCGGGGCGAGAGCCGGCGGCAGGAGCTGGCGCTACGGATGGCGATCGGAGCCGGGCGCGGGCGGATCGTCCGTCAGCTGCTGACCGAGAGC
>JBDHFW010000104.1:0-8570 GCA_039590175.1 Gemmatimonadota bacterium
GCTATCGGATTCACTTCGTATCGTGGGTCCACCCATTGGGTGTCACTGCCGGACGGGTTCGACCAGGACGTTGTGCCTGATCAGCATCCGTCGTTCGAGTTCGAAGAGTTGATGAACGCGGCCGGTCACGAGCTGGCCTATGTCAACCTCCGCGAAGGGCGGGCACGGCACCAATGGCTCGGCGGATCGTTCGTGGCGAGTTTGCTCTACCTCATGCCGCAACAGGCAACGTGGAGCGACGTACTGGACGCCGTGTTCTTCATTCGTACGCAGGAGCCGAGCCGAAGAGTCGGCGGCGTGCGATAAGAGCTTCCGTGCCACCTCGAGCGGCGGAAGCGTAGCCTACCTCCTCCCAGCGCGCGACCAGCATCGGCATGCTAGATAGGTAGTGCATGACACCAGGAAAATACGACAGCGGTGATTTTCAAATCACGCAGGCCCGTTGAACTCCCTCGGTTTGGGCATCATGCGGAGGAGCGTCTTCACAATCCTGCTCCCGGTCCTCCTCCTTCCCGTCGATTCCATCCGAGCGCAAGAGACGGTCGACTACGAGGCACTAGACGCCTACATCATGAGCGCCGTCGAGGCGAGTCAGGCCACCGGTCTGGCGGTCGGTATCATCAAAGATGGCGACGTCGCCTTCGCCCGAGGTTATGGCGTTCGCAGCATCGAGACCATGGTTCCGGTCGATGCACAGACACAGTTCGGCATTGGGTCGGCGTCAAAGGCCTTCACCGTGGCCGCGCTGGGACTCCTCGTCGACGAAGGCAGGCTGAACTGGCACGACAAGGTCATCGATCATCTCCCATGGCTGCGTCTGCAGGATGCCTACGTGACCAGAGAATTGACGATCGGCGATGTCCTGTCTCACCGGTCGGGACTGGGGACGCTCGCTGGCAATCTACTGTGGTTCGGGACGGACTACACCAGTGAGGAGGTGGTGCGGAGGATCCGCTCGTTGCCGGTGAGGAACGGCTTTCGGAGCGAGTTCAGGTATCAGACCGCGATGTTCGTTGCGGCCGGCCTGGTGGTCGAAGCCGTCTCGGGAATGCCGTGGCACGAGTTCGTCGAGCAGAGGATTCTACGGGTGCTCGGAATGGAGCACTCGTCCACCAACCTGGCCGACCTGAGAGCAAGCGCCAACGTGGCCATTCCACACATCGACGGCAGACCACTTCCATTCATCAACTACGACAACGTCGGTCCGGCAGGCGGCATGAACTCCTCCGTCGCCGACATTCTGAGCTGGCTGAAGATGTGGCTGAACGAAGGCAGCGTGGATGGCGCACAGTTCCTTTCGGCGCGGACCATAAGGACGATCACGTCATCACAGATGTTCCTGAACGGCGGCCCGGGCGCCGAGCCACAGGGCGTTCACTTCATCAACTATGGATACGGGTGGTGGCTGACAGACTATGCCGGTCGCAAAGTCGTTCGTCATAGTGGAAGCATGCCCGGTTATCTGTCCGAGGTCGTGTTCGTGCCTGAAGAGAACCTGGGGATCGCGGTTCTGCTCAACGTTTCCACGCCGATTTGCGCCGCAATCGCCAACAAGATCCTGGACATGTTCACGACATCGAAGGACAGAGACTACGTCGCCGAGACGCTGCAAGACTTAGGGCGTGACAAGCCCGTTCTCGAGAGAGAGCGGCAGCAGAGGCTGAGCGCCCGCGTGCCCAACACGACGCCGTCACTGTCGCTCGCCGCCTATGCCGGGCTGTACCGAGACACCATGTACGGCGACGCCGAAGTCGCGGACGAAAACGGAAAACTGCGTCTCACTCTTCTCCCGGCACGAGAGCTGTTCTCGGCCCCTCTGGAGCACTTTCACTTCGACACCTTCAAAGTGCAGTTCCCTGGGCCTGAACTCGAGTTCGGGCTGGTGACGTTTCATCTCGACGTAGACGGACAGGTCGAGACGCTCACGATCGACTTGCCGAGTCCCTATTTCCATTTCTCGAATCTGAGGTTCGTCAAGCAGCGTAGCCCGATAGCACCGACTCACTAGAACCCTGGCCCACGGTTTACATTGCGTCGCGTGCTCGCCGCGTACGTTCAACGTGGCGGAGGTCATCCTCTGGGTTTCGTTGGACCCAGTGACCGAAAGGTTCGGGGAGACGGCCGGAGTGATCGGTAGCTTGGCAACCTAGCGCGGAAGTGCAGCACACCTCCTCCTCCCAGCGTCACAAACCCGGCCCCTCCACGCTCCTGATCTCGTCCTCCGACCATACGCTGCAGAATAGAGGTTCTCCCGACTTGCAGCGGCCCATCATTGTCTTAGGGTGGACCAGAAGCTGCTCGGTGGTCCGAGAACGTGCCGAGCAGACGCCCCGCCGGACGCCTGCCCGTCGCGCTGACTGACCGCTGGTAGAGTTCCATCTCAAAGGGTTGTCATGCATGCCTGGCTTAGTACGACCTGTGTTGCTGCCTCGCTGTTTGTCTGTTTTGCAGCCGTTCACGCGCAGGAAGCGATGACGATCAAGGGGCGCGTCACCGACGAGAACAATGAGCCGCTCGCCACGGCCAACGTCTACATCGACGGCACTGGCCCGGCGGCTCTGACCGACACTAAGGGCGCGTACTCACTCGTCATTCCCGCCTCAAGGATCGATCAGAAGCAGCACCTGCTCGTTGCCGATTTGATCGGGTACCGGTCCCGGCAGGCGAACGTCATGCTGCTGGGCGAGAACGTGACCCAGGACTTCCAGCTACCCCTCGATCCGATCCCGTTGGAGACGATCGTTGGGGTCGGAGAAGCTGACGAGATCTCCGTGTCCTCGCGTAAGCCGTGGACAAAAACCGGGATTCGTCTGAATGAAGGCGACGAGGTAACAGTGACGGCCACCGGTCGTGTACACCCTTGTTTGAAAGGTACCTGCGGCAATCCGCGTCACGAGCGCTGGCTAGGGCCCAAAGGGTCAACCGATCATCCAATAGTCTTTGACAACGGCATTCCGCACATGGCATTGATGGGACGCATCGGTGAGTGGAGTCCCTTCTTTATCGGCTCGGAATTGTCCTTCGAGGCCCTGGTCGACGGGGATCTCTATCTGGGCGTGAACGACGACCCGTTTGGCGACAACGCTGGCGCGTTCAAGGTGACCATTCGTCGACGGCGGGAGCCAGACGCCAGCGAGAACGGCACATAAGGTTGGAGTCGAGCCTGTGGGCTTGAGCGGACTCAAGGGCAGCAGCGCACAAGGGGCGGTTCCTTCGGGGCCGCCCCTCCGCGCATCTACCAGCGAACCGGAGTCCGCCGCCCTAATTATCACCGGACGACTCACCGAGAGTAGAAGAGACCGAGTAAGCGACAGTGAAGAAGCACCCTCCGTACGACGAGAAGCAGTGGCAGGCTGACGACGCGCTCGTGAAGGCGGGCCAGCTCGACAGGCTCATCTGTCCCGACTGCAACTTCTCGGGCGATCCGTTCTGGTACGGTCCCCGTGACGACGAGCAGGGACGCCACTACCGAGCCTGTAAGAAGTGCGGGTTCTGGCAGGACGCCGACGGGACACACGCCTACCGATGCTGGCTCGCGATGCACCTGTGCAAGCGGCTCCACCCCACGGCATGGATCCTGACACCCAAGGAAGACGGCTACCTGTGCGAGATCTGCAAGACGTGGATCGGCCGCGAACACTCCGTCCCATGGCCCGCAGCCGGTGGCGGGTGAGCCAACTCGGCCACTGCGCGTACCCGGCCCCTCCGCGCTCCTGATCTCGTCCTCGTAGAGCCCGACGGCGCTTGCCGGCGAGCGGACACCTGCAAGTGTTTCATGTTGTCGAGCAGTTTTTGTGCACGCTGGCCTTCCCCGCCGGGCATCGGAGCGGCGGCGCTCGCCTCTGCCAAAGGCCTGTGTTCCACCCAAGAACCGGATCATCGATCAAGAAGAACCCTGATGGCATGCCTCCTTCAGTGCATTCCCTGGCGCAACCGACCAAGAAGCTTGGAGGAGCCCGGATGCTTAAGTCGGTCAAGTACGTCACAGGCAACGAGCGAGGGGTGACTCTCGTGATGGTCGCGCTCAGCCTCACGGTCCTGCTAGGCATGGGCGCATTGGCCATCGACGCCGGGATGCTTTACACCGCCCGCACAGAACTCTAGAGGACAGCCGATGCCGCCGCGCGCTGGCAGCCGCGATGCCGTTAGGAAGGCTTCGCAGCGAGAGGGCGGGAACTGGTGGGAGCGGTTCGCTGACTACCGGCAGATAATCACGGCCACACCGCAGCGGCCAGGCACACGCAGGCTCTTCCTCAACATCGAAGAACTCGCTTCGCCGTGCTGCGACGAACTCATCGCAGTCATCGTCCGACAACGCCGGTATCCTGGAGCGTGGGAGAAGCGGCGCGACTAAGGATCTGCCGAGAACAGAGGCAGGGGCGGTTCCTTCGGAGCCGCCCCTGCCTGCATCTGCGAAACCTGTTACGCGCGTACTCGCCCCTCCACGCTCCTGATCTCGTCCTCGTAGAGCCATACGTCGCCGTATGTCTTTTCATAACACAGTGTTGCGCCGTCGGGACTCTTGCGCCGCATCGCTGACCGCGCTTATCTAGTCCACCGGTCAACTTCCTCATTCTCCAAGTGCACGACGAGGCCGCGACGCCTCCGAGCGATAGTAGCCCCCACGGTCTTACGACCGGAAGTAGTAGACGCGCACTTGGAGGTCCCGAATGAAACGATTACTCCCTCTTCCCGCCGTAATCAGCGCGTTCGCAGCGTTCGCCGTAGCTTGCGACGGCGAAAAGCCACGGACTTTATTACTATAATTGTTAGATTATAATAACAAGTAGCGATTATGAACTATAAGGCAATCAACAGCGAGCTCTTCAACAACTTCGCGCGAATCGGCAACGCCCTTTCGAGCCCCAAGCGACTAGCGATCTTGGAGCTACTCTCGCAGTGCGAGCGGCCTGTCGAGACGCTTGCCGAGGCTGCCGGGCTCAAGGTGGCGAACGCGAGAAATCACTTACGGGTGCTGCACGCCGCCGGCCTCGTCGAACGCCGGAAGGACGGACAGCGTGTCCTTTACCGTCTCGCCAGTCCGCGCGTCTTTCGCCTTCTCCGCGAGCTACAGACCGTAGCCCAAGACGAGGTGGCCGAGGTCGGCAAGCTAGTTGAGCTCTACCATGAATCCCCGGACGAGCTGGAGCCAGTCACGTGCGACCAGCTTGAGCGACGGTTGGATTCCGACGACGTGCTCGTGCTCGACGTACGCCCGGCTGAAGAGTATCGCGCAAGCCATCTTCCGGGCGCGGTCAACGTGCCGCCTGCCGAGCTTGAGGATCGGCTCCGGGAGCTTCCGAAGGACCGCGAGATCGTCGCTTATTGCCGGGGGCCGTACTGCCTTCTCGCCGTTGAGGCGGTGACCGCGCTGCGAGACGCCGGTTACCGGGCTAGGCCACTCGCAGGCGGCTTGCCAGACTGGCGCGCTGAGGGACGTCCAGTCGTCCCCAAGGCGGCTGAGGCTGCGGCGGATTTGGCGTTCGCCTTCGCGTCGAGGAGATGATGCCGGTGCCAACCGAGTTTCGTCCTCGTTCGCCCTCTGCGAACTGCGGTTCCTTCGGGGCCGCCCTCGCTCGCATCTGGCCTGTTACGCGCGTAACAGCGCGGCCCCTCCACGCTCCTGATCTCGTCCTCCGACCATACGCCGAAGAATAGAGGTTCTCCCGACTTGCGGAGCCCTGCTCCTCGACAGAGGGTGCAAATTGAGGGCGTAGAGGCCCTCGAAGCTGCTCGGTGGTCCCGACTGCGCCGAGCAGACGCCCACGCTGGACGCCTGCCTGACCGCACGCCGCAGTAGCTCGCTTGACTGTCGCTTGACCCCCCTTCGCGACCTTTTCGGGCGTGAAAGGGAGAGGCGGGGGATTGGATTCACCGCAACTCGACTCACTCGTCAAAGTGGTGGTTGCGTTCAGGCTCGATGATCCCGGTCGTGGCAAATCGGAGGCAGTCATGAATGCTCGTGCTCTCATCAAGCTTGCGTTCCTCATCCCGATCGTGGTTTGGGCCTGTCAGGATCAACCGCAGGATCTAGTTGGCCCAGAGGGTCTTGCTCCAAGCTTTTCCGCTTGCGGTACCCTGCCGTGCGGGAATGGCCCCGGTCCAACAAGGGACAAGAAACGGCCAGAGATCAACCGTCCGCAGCCGAAAAAGAAGGTTCTCGTCCTCAACGACTGCTCGCTCACGTTTGAGGCCATCGACACTCGCAGTCTCATCAATAATGACGGCTGTACGACTAGTTGCACCGAGATCGAGGCGAATGCGAGGTCGGAAGCGGGCGGCGAGGAAGATTTGCCGGTTGATGATGCGGGCACCGACCAACTGACCAATCCGGACTTCTCGGTAAACATATCGGTTCTGGCGGACGGAGAGGACTATGTCGTCGAGATCAGGGTCCCGGACAATGCCCTCCCGGAACCGAACTGGGCCACCTATAGGTATTCCTTCTATCTGGATCTGACCGCACCAGCGTTCGATCCGTTTACGGTGTTCCCGCCGAACGAAGTCTTTACCGAAGCGGTTGCCCTTCAGTTCACGTTGATGGGTAGCCTGTTCGATCCGAATCTGGCGACGGCTACGGCGGGAATCTTCATCGATGCTCCGTCGGGGTCGGGTGATTGTGGGTTTACGAACCCGCTTGACCTCACGCCGGTGCCCGAGGGCTCAGGTCCGGGCGAGGTAGACGACCAGTCGCAGGATATCACTGATACCGCCAGCAACTATGAGGCGAACTGGCTCGTCCAGAATACAGGCATCACGGACGGTGTGGTCTCTTATTGCTTCGTGGTACACGCAGAGGACAGCGCACAGTTCAAGGACGGCACGGCCAACCCGAACATGGGCAGCGTGTCTGCACGCACTGAAGTCACGTGGAATCCAAGTAGTCCATAGCCCTTCATGAGGGACGGTTACGAATCGACTTCGCGCTACCGCCGTAGTCATCAGCCGCAAAGGGCAATCATGCGCCGATTCTCGATAAGGACCGCGTGCGCAGCAGTCCTCCTTGTCTCCTGCGCCAGCGCCTTATATGCGTCGGACACGACCTTCGTGAGCGAGGGTTCGCGGGTGAAGGTCTTTCCATCTATGGAAGGAACCGAGCCGGTCATAGGCACCGTTGTCGACGTGGCGTTGAACACCCTCATCGTCCTGTCAGAGCGCGACGAGGTCCTCGCCTATCATTCCCACGACCTTCGGAAGATTGAAGTGTCGCAAGGGGAGAAAAGAAAGACTCTCCTCGGTCTCGGGGTGGGGTTTGGTGTGGGCCTTGCCGCAGGATTTGTAATCTGTAACGCGGACAAGGACGCAAATACGTGTGGGTCGGAAGCCGACTTGCTGGGTGACATGACGGCTGCTGCCGTATTGCTAACGGCAGCCATGGGCGCTGGCATCGGAGCCGCGGTCGGAGCCCTGATCAAGACCGAGCGGTGGAAGGAGGCACAACTGCCCGCCCCGCCACCCGTAGCCCTCAACGTGGGGAAGGACGGCTCGGTGCGGCTGGCCTTCTCGCTGAGGCTCTGATGCGCTTCTCGATAGCCAGACTCGTGCATCAAGTGATGCTTCCGCGAGCCCCGAGCCCACCAGCCTGTGGTCCCTCCCCGACCGGCCTGTTCTCACACCGGCTCTGGCTCCTCGGCCTGCTCCTGCTGACGAGTTCCGTGCTCGTTGGCTGTGAACTCACAGCCCCGACGGGCGGGTGGGGGCCCCCAATCATTCCCCCAATAGACCCGCCGCCTCCAACGCCGCCTCCGCCGCCTTCCTCAGACATGATTGCCTTTGCCTCGAACCGGGACGGCAACTTCGAGATCTACGTGATGAACGCCGACCGTACGAACGTTACGCGGCTCACCGACAACCCAGCGGCCGACCGAAGTGCGGCGTGGTCACCCGACAGCACGCAGATCGCCTTTGACTCGACCCGCGACGGCCGGCCCGAGATCTACGTGATGAACGCCGACGGTTCGAACCCAACGCGACTCACCAGCCACCCGGCAGGCGACACAGGTCCAGCCTGGTCGCCCGACGGCACGAAGATCGCCTTTACCTCGGACCGGGACGGCGACGCCGAGATCTGCGTGATGAACGCCGACGGTACGGGTCCCGTAAACCTCACCACCAACCCGGCGTCCGCCGACTTCGGGCCCTCGTGGAGGCCGTGAGGGTCATTCGACGGCAACGAGAGAGCCGATGACCCGACCAGTAAGTCGGCGGGCGCTCGGGTGAACTTCGACGCCACCTGAACGCGTAGCTACGAACCGAAGGTAGGGTCAGGGGCGGTTCCTTCGGGGCCGCCCCTGCCTGCATCTACGAACCTGTTACGCGCGTAACAACGCCTCTCCACGCTTCTGATCTCGTCCTCGTGGGGCACCCTCTGTGCTGTCTTGCGTCTCGGAGAAGGATCTGAATGTCCACCGGAAGCTTGCCGAGGTGGAGGAGCTTACCGCGTCCGCCTCCAACAACTTGTTAGGCGGCGGCGTCATCTCGATTGGACTGGGGACCCGCGGATACGAAACTACGACACCTCGCCGAACGCAGCGATTTCTTCGACGTATGCCGAATCGAACTGCAGCGCC
>JBDHFW010000105.1:0-8561 GCA_039590175.1 Gemmatimonadota bacterium
GCCCGTGACAATTCCGGTGAGCTGACCGCGGAGTAGTTCCTTCTCGATGTCGTTCGCGAGGGCGCGGGCAATTCTCTTGTCTGTCGTGGCCCGCTTCTGACCGGGAGGGATCAATGCAGTTTGCCGGCCTCCGAGAGAACGAAAATCGCCGTACCAACGACCGCTTCTTTCGTAGAGCCTGTAGCCCATACTTACCGCCATGAGGAAGACCGATCGGCTCTGTTATGTTACAGCTACTGTGACAGTTCAGGCAAGCAGGGCCATTGCGGGAATGCTCTTAGATGCACGAAAGCCCGCATGGTTGCGGGCTTTCTGCCAATCGGGGCGCCGGGATTTGAACCCGGGACCTCCTGAACCCCATTCAGGCGCGCTACCGGACTGCGCCACGCCCCGAAACAAAAGAAGAGCCCGCCGACGCGAGCCCTCTTCACGCGACAAGATAGGCGCTTTCAGCGGGTGAGGGTAGGCCGCGGGACGGCATGCGGCCCATATTCCCCACCACGCCGGAAGGTCCGAAGACACCGACTCGCTGGAGGCGTCCCGATGAGAGCCGCACGACCCGTGATCACGCTTTTTCTTGCCGCGCCCCTGCTCTGCGGATCGGCTCCGCTCGACAGAGACGGAGCAAGGGTCGACCTCGCCGACCTCGCCTTCATGGCCGGCTGCTGGGAGGGCACCTTCCAGGCCGAGCGCGGCATTGGGACGATCGAGGAGCACTACACGACGCCCAGCGAGAACCTGATGCTCGGCACGACCCGCTACATCGTGGACGGGCGTACCGTGATGTTCGAGTTCTCCAAACTGGAAGCCGCGGATGGCGCGATCGTACTGACACCGTATCCACGAGGCCAGGCCTCGGAGCACGGCTTCAGGCTGACGATGTCCGCCGAGGGCGAGGCGACCTTCGAAGCCCCAGAGCATGACTTCCCGAAGCGAATTCGCTATCGCCGGGACGACGAGACTCTGGTCGCGCGCGTCGACGACGGGACGGATGAAGATGAACGCGGAAGCGAGTGGAGGATGGGGGCCGCGCCCTGCAAGTGAGGTCGCTCAGAGCCCGAAAAGGGGAGCCCTACAGGCAGCGGCGCAGGAGAGCTTCCTCCCGGAACCGCAACTCGTGGGGTCCGAGCGTGACGCCGCTCTCGGGAAGCTCCACCGTGAGCGTCATACGGGATCCGGACAGCCTGCCCTTATAGCGAGCCGCCTCCGAGTCGGGCGGATCGTCCTCCCGGATCGGCCCGCCCACGCCGGGTGTATGGGTGCCCTCGAGGTCGAAGGAGCCGTCATCGGCGGTCTCGAACGCCTCCTCGATTCGTCCCGCCGCGCAGTCCCACTCCAGGTCGGCGCCGGAGTCTCGAATGGTGAGAAGAACGCCCTCCCCACCGAAGAAGTCGCCCGGCACGACCCCCACGGGGTCGGTCGAGCAGCCGGCGAGGATCGGTAGCGCGACGATCGCCGCGAGAAAGGACTTGGGTGGCAAGAACGTCGGTAGCACTGTCGACTTCATGTGAGGATTCCCTTAGTGAGCATATACACGCTACGGAAAGCGCAGTTTCCAGGAGGGGATCGCCAGGCCCACCAGAGCCCCCACCGCGGCGCCCCCGGCCGCCCCGAGCCCTCCGACCGCGGCCATCAGGCCGAGCGTCGTGCAGCTCGACTCGGCGCACGTGACCTCGGAGATGGCGGCGCCGTAGAGCACGCCCCCTACGAGCCCGGCGATCCCTCCGATCGCCGCCCCTTTGACGGTGGATCGCCCTCGTGTCCACAGCCGGTCGATCTCCACCAGGGGTGCACGCACGACCCGCTCGCCCGAGGTCAGCCGAAGGCTCCCGTCATCATCGGCCCCCAGGTACCGGCCCTCGAGCCGCTGCTCCGAACCGGACAGCTGAAGCCGGAGCCGTTGATCGAGCTTCAGCTGCTGAGTCACGACCTGCAGCCGATGCGTGTCGCCGGGCTCGGGGCCTTCCTCGGTCTGGGCAACGCAGCGCCCGCCGGGCAGGACCAGCGCCGCCGCCGCCAGACATCCCGCCAGGAAGGGGCGAACGCCCCCGGTCCGGCTTGGTAGGTACGGCGTCCCAGTCACCGGTCCTCCTCCTCACCCCAACGGGCTTTGCACACGCTGCACCAGTTCCCGCCATTGATGTACGGTTCCGACGCCCTTAAGTACCCCTACCATGTCTACCCTCTACTACATCAACGTCTCGGCCCACCTCCTCGCAGCATTGCTGTGGCTGGGCGGCATGTTCTTCCTGGCCGTCGTGGGCGCGCCCGTCCTCCGAAAGGTCGAGCCTCCCGACCTGAGGAGGGACCTGTTCTCCCGCATCGGGGAACAGTTCAGGATCGTCGGGTGGATCGCGATCGCCATCCTCCTGCTGACCGGCGTCGGCAACCTCTACTTCCGCGGCATCCTCTCGGCCGGCCTTCTCGGCAATGCCTCTTTCTGGGGAAGCTCGTACGGAAAGGCGCTGGCGGCAAAGCTGATCGCGGTTCTCTTGATGCTCGCCGTGCAGGCGGTGCACGACTTCATTCACGGACCGCGCTCCGGCCGCCTGGATCCCGCTACAGAGGAGGGCCTGCGCGCGCGGCGAATGGCGGCGTGGCTCGCTCGGCTGAACGCCATCGCGGGACTCGTGGTCGTTCTGGCGGCCGTTCGCCTGGCCCGGGGCGGCTGAGCCGCGGCATGCCGAAACGAGACGACCCGCCGTCGAGCGAGGGCCCTCTACAGAGCAAGGACGCCGAAGCCTTCCTTGCCGAAGGCGCAGCTGCCGAAGGCCCACCGGCTGAAGCGCCAGCCAAGAAGTTCACCAGCCGCTTCGGCATCTCCCGGGAGATGACGGACGAGGAGGTCGAGGACCTTCTGACCCGAAGCTGGTGGGGGAGCCTGGCGACCGTCGAGGAGGCAGGACCCTACTCGGTCCCCGTCATCTACGGCTGGGATCGGGAGAACTTCTACGTGGCCAGCCGGAGCGGCCGCAAGATCACCAACCTCCAGGCGAACCCGGCGGTATGCCTCACGGTCGTGGAGGCCGAGGGGCTCGGCGAGCCCTGGTACTCGGTGGTCGTGCTCGGGGATGCCGAGTTCGTGCACGGCTTCCAGGGGCACGTGACCGCGATCCGGGCGCTCCGGGGGCAGGTGGGGCGCGGGGGCAAGATCAGGCCGAAGGACGTGGCCGCGATGGCGGCCGCCAAGGTCATTCGCATCGTGCCGCGGGAGATCACGGGCCGCATTCGCATCGGCTAGCGGAAGACGCGTATCAGCTAGGCGCGGGACCGCGTGTCGGACCGCTCTCTAGCCCGCTCCGGCCTCGGCCAGCTCCTTCCAGCCAGCCGGCACATACGAGCAAAACGGGTCGGACTCGAGGTAGTCACCCGTCATGGCATAGGCCCGCGCCCGGCAGCCGCCGCATATGTTCCGGAACTCGCAAGCACCGCACTTGCCCTTCAGCAGATCCTTGTCCCGCAGCTCGAGGAACAGCGGCGCGCTGCGATAGACCTCCACCAGACCCGCTTCGCGCACGTTGCCCGCCGAGACCGGCAAGAAGCCCGAGGGGTAGATCTCGCCGACGTGGTCCACGAAGGCGTAGCCATCGCCCTCGGTGACGCCGCGAGCCCGCCCGATCCCGTCCTGCAGCGAGTAAAACAGCCCGGCTGTCAGCGGGTCGGGCGCCTCCTCCCGCTCGCCGGCCCGGCGCTCGGCGACCTGACGCTCCAGGACGACACGGGCGTACTGCGGGGCAGCCGTCGCTTTGATGTCGAACGGCGCGACCTTCGAAAGGTCGTACAGCTGGTGAAACACCGCCTCGAATTCCTCGGCGCTCGCCACGTCCTTCACCCTCGCCCGGCCGGTCGGCACGAGGAAAAAAACCTCCCAGAAGACGATCCCCACTTCGCTCATCAGTGCGCACAGTTGCGGGAAATCGTCGATGTTGTGTCGGGCCACGGTGGTGTTCACCTGCGTGCTCAAGCCCTCCTCTTTCGCCTGCCTCAGGATGCGCAGACCCTCCTGGAAGGACCCTTCGACCTGCCGGAACTCGTCGTGGATCTCGGCGTTCGAGCCGTCGAGGCTTACCGCCAGGCGGGCGAGGCCCGCCCGTTTCAGCTCGCCGAGCAGCTCGGGAGTGAGCCGCGGCGTCGTGGCGGGGGTGAGGCCCATGCGGAGGTCGATGCCGGCCCCGTGCTCGACCAGCTCGACGAGGTCCGGACGTCGAACCGGGTCGCCCCCGCTGAGGACGAAGACGATCCGGCCGAATCCCCTCACCTCGTCCATGAGGCGCTTGGCCTCATCCGTCGTGAGCTCGAGCGGGTTGCGGTCCAGTATCGCTTCGGCGCGGCAGTGCTTGCAGGCGAGGTCACAGGCGCGCGTCGTCTCCCAGATGACGAGGAAGGGAGCCTGGGAGAAGTCATGCCGCAGATGGCCGCGCCGCGCGTGAGCGCGGTGGGCGCCGTGATTTCCGGTCACCGCCGTGTTCTCCAGTCGGGCGTGAGGCGGGCGCCGGCCTCCATCCAGGGAACCGGGGCCGTCACCTCAGTGGCGCCGGACCCCGTTTCCGCTGGATGGCAACCGTCCCATCCCCGTGTCGCCATGACAACGGGTCTGACCCAAAGCTACGGGCGTCAGCAGTTTAGCGGTGTCGGGAACCGGTGGACAGCCGCGTAGGGCAGGTAGGGGGCGACCTGTAGGGGTTTGGCCTACAGGCGGCCTCGCGCGCCATATACCGGAGACCTACAAGCTGTCGTAGAAGGCGATCATTCGCTGCCGGAGCTCCGGGTCGGGCAGCCGCCCTCGGGCCGCGCCGAGATTGTCCTCCAGATACGTCATCTTCGCCGTTCCCGGAATCGCGCAGGTCACGGCCGGCTCCGAGAGGACGAACTTGAGGAAGAACTGCCCCCAGCTCTCGCAATCGAACTCGGCGGCCCACTCCGGCAGTGGACGATCACCCACCTTCTGGAAGAGCCTGCCGCGCGCGTACGGAAGGTTGACGAGAACGGCCATACCTCGGTCCGCCGCCAGCGGCAGGATGCGCTCCCCGGCGGCGCGATCGCCCAGCGAGTAGTTGACCTGCGCGAAGTCCATCTCCTGCTCGCGCATGACCCGCTCGAAGTCCTCGTGCTGCCGGTGGAAGGAGGTCGTGATCCCGAGGTACCGGATGCGCCCGGCCGCCTTCCACTCCCTCAGCGTCGCGAGCTGCGTCTCGACGTCCACCAGGTTGTGGACCTGCATGAGGTCGACGCGATCCGCATGCAGCCGGCGCAGCGACTCCTCCATCTGCTCGATGCCGGCCTTCCGCCCCTCCGTACGCACCTTGGTTGCGAGGAAAAGGTCATCTCGGTTGCCGATCTGCTCGACGAGCTCTCCGACCACGGTCTCGGCCCGCCCGTACGACGGGGCGGTATCGACGACCTGACCGCCCATCTCGGAGAAGGCCGTCAGCACCTCTCGGAGCGTGGCCATCTCCTCGGCTCCCGCGACATCGTAGCGTCGCGCGGTACCGATTCCGATCGCTGGGATCTTCTCGCCGGAAGATGGGATCGGACGCATGAGGAGCTCCGAGGTGCGAGGCAGCGCCAGGCCCAGTGCGCGGCTCGACGGCCAGCCGAGAGCCGCCAGGGCGCCGAAGCCCGCGGAGGCCTTGAGCATCTCTCTTCGCGACAGTGTCATCTCATCCGCTCCTCAATGGTGCGTGATGCTGCAATGGCGCTGGATGTTGCCTGGCGGACGCCCGCCTACGCGGGTGCCGCCGCCGGAAGCTCGTCGCCCGGTGCCGCAGCCGTGGCCAGCTCGGTCTGCCGGCGGCCGAGCCAGAGCGCCACGAGCAGCCACACGCCGGCGATCGGGACGGCCGCGAAGGCGATGCCGACCATCGTCAGGCCGAGCCAACCCATCGCGGCGTAGGACCAGGCGCCGATCTGGTCGCCGCCGCGGTAGACGAACGTGTCGATGAAGTTCTTGGCCTTGTACTTGTCCTCTCTCGGGAGAACGGTGTACAGCGTCTCTCTCGTGGGCCGGGCCACGGCGAAGTTGGTCGATCGGCGCAGGACCTGGATCGTGGCGAGCACCGCGAGCGTGGGCATGAGCCCCAGGCCGGTGAAGCCGATCATGACCATGATCGGGAGGATCGCCAATGTCACGGCCACGCCGAGCAGCTTGATGATCCTCCCGGTCAGGAAGAGCTGAGTTCCGACTGTCAGGATGTTCACGAGCAGGTCGAGCCGGGCGAAGAACGAAGTGCGCACGGCCCGATCGTCGAAGGTGACGCTCACGATCTCGGCCTGCTGGAAGTAGAGAAACGTGGCCGTGATCGTGTAGAGCAGCATGTAGACCACGATGCCCAGCAGATAGGGCGACCGCATCACGTGCGTGATCCCGGCCAGGAAGCTCCCGCCGATCGGTTTCTCGTGATCGCTGCCCGATCCTCGGCCGGCGGCCCCTTTGCCCGGATCTTCTCCACCGCCCACTGCCGTGCCGAGCGCCGTCGGGGCGCCCCAAGCGTCGCTGATCCGAGCCAGCCGCCGGACGGCCAGGACCCCGAGCTCGAGAAGAACGACCGAGATAAGCAGCAGGTTCACGGGCCCGACCGGCTGCGCCAGCGACGCGGTGATCGCCGATCCGAGGATCCCGCCCAAGCTGCCTCCGACCCCGATGAAGCCGAACAGCCGCTTCCCTTGCCCGATGTGGTACGTATCCGCCATGAACGCCCAGAAGACGGACACGATGAAGAGGTTGAACACGCTGATCCAGACGAAGAACGCGCGCCCGACCCAAATGTTCTGGGCCTCCGTCGAGAACTTCAGGAGCACGAAGAAGATCAGCAGGTTGAGCATGAAGAAACGGTAGGTGATCGACACGAAGCGAAGCCTGGGGAGCTTCGACACCAGCGCGGCGAACGGCGGGTGGAGCACGAGCATGGCCACCAGCGTGCCGGTGAAGAGCCAGGGGAGGTTCCGAACGCCGCCGGCTACCCCCATCTCCTCGCGGAGGGGCCTGAGAATGTAGTAGGCGGAGAGGATGCAGAAGAAGTAGGCGCATGACCACAGCAGGGCGCGGACCTCCTCCGGCCGCACCTCGACGATCCGCTGGAGGAGACGCGTGCTGAGGCCGAGCTCCTCCTGCCTCGCCCCTTCGGTCAGCGGATCAGCCCTCGCGCGCGTGCCAGGCCATCAGCACCTCCGCCTCCAGCTCAGGCGGGCAGCCCGCTCTCGGCTCCTCGCGCCGCTCGGCGGGCAGAGTCTTCCACCACGCGAGCGTATCGCGCGCCGTGTCCGCCAGCGGACGGAAGGCCAGGCCCGCGGCGATCGCCTTCTCGCAGTTCACCTGGGCAAGGCCCGCGAACTCACCGGTGGACGGGACCCAAACGGTCATCTGCACCCAGGGCTGTACATCGTGCTCCTCCAGGAACCCTGCATCCACCCAGGTGAACGTCGCATCGGAGCCCGTGGCTCCGCGGATCCCCTCGAGCATCTCGGACATCATCATCCGGGAAGCCGGGCCCGTCGCGTTGTAGATCCCGGTGTGCCCTTCCTCGGCGAGGCGGATCATCCAGGCGCCGAGATCGCGGCCATCCACGAACTGGACCGGGTCCGTCCCGTCGCCCGGAGCCATAACCTCGCCGTCCCGGTCGATGCGGACGGGCCAGTAGGTGAAGCGGTCGCTGTTGTCCCAGGGACCGACGATCAAGCCGGGGCGGACGATGGTCGCCCGGCCCGGGAAGGCCGCCTCCGCTTCCTGCTCGCAGAGCGCCTTGAGGGGGCCGTAGGTCTCGCCTGTGATCTCCTCGACGGTCGGATCCTCCAGGGTGCCCACCGGAGCCGTCTCGTCCATGCCGGCGGTCGTGAAGTCGGCGAAGGCTGAGATCGAGGAGGTGAACATGTACTGGCGAGCCGAGTCCTTGAGCAGCTGGGCCGACTGGCGGACCCAACGCGGAGTCGAGGCCGAGTTGTCGATCACGACATCCCACTCACCGCCCTCCAGTGCTGCGAGGTCGTCGTCCCGGTCGCCCACGAGCTTCTCGACATTCGGAAACAGCTCCGGGTTGGTTCGTCCGCGGTTGAACAGGGTCACGGTGTGCCCGCGCTCCAGGGCGTAGGTGACCTGGTGCACGCCGAGAAACCGGGTGCCGCCCAGAACGAGGATCCTGAGCGGGCTGCTCGCCCTCGGCACGGCCGGAGCGGAACCGGCCGCCGTCCGGGCGAACGCTCCGGGAGCGAGGGCTCCCAGGGCGAGCGCCCCGCCGGCGGTGGCGGACAGGTGAATGAACTCACGTCTGTTCCTCATGGCCGTCTCGGCGCGTCCTTTCAGAAGGGGTACGAAAAAGCCCGGAGCCTAAGCTCGCGGGCTAAGAGTCGGGGCGCCCGGATTTGAACCGGGGACCTCTGCGTCCCGAACGCAGCGCTCTACCGGACTGAGCCACGCCCCGAATTGCAGGCGTCCGAAGACGCCGAAGAGCGGATGACCGGATTCGAACCGGCGACCTCAACCTTGGCAAGGTTGCGCTCTTCCAGCTGAGCTACACCCGCGCGAGAGCCACCGGTCGGATTTGAACCGACGACCGCTCGATTACGAA
>JBDHFW010000106.1:0-8531 GCA_039590175.1 Gemmatimonadota bacterium
CTCACGGAGCGTCAGATACAGCTCGTCGCCGAGACGTCGTCGGGCTGGCTCGCCGGCGTCGAGAGGGTCTTCGCACAGTTCATCCTCCGGCCGGACGCGGCGTTGCTCGCGGCCGGAGTGATCACCTTCCTCTGCGTGCTCGCGCACTTCTTCGGCCACTCGCTGCGGGACCTGGTCATGCACCGGGACAAGCAGAAGAGGACCACGTCGGGCAAGACGTCGATGGAGAGCGTGATTCCGATGATCCTCTCCGGTGTCGGCCTGCTGCTGGTCCTCGGCGTGCTCTACGAGGCTCGGGTTACGCTCGGCGAGGTGGGCGAAAAGCGCTTCCAGGAAGACATAGCCGTAGTCGAGGAACTCCGCCGCAACGCGGGCTGGCTTCGCGTGGACGGGGATCTGCTGGCTGCCAACGAGCAGGCGAACCGCGCCGATGACATGGAGGGCGCGGCGACACACCTGAGGGAGTACGCGGCTTCCATGAGCCGGCTCAGCTTCCCGATCCTGCTGCTCAACATGACGCTTGTCCTGTGCGCGATCTCTGCGGCGTACTTCCACCGACGCGATCAACGGCAGGAGGTGTTCAACGAGAGTCCGTTCGAGACGGAGCGGGTGCAGCAGATCGACTTCGCCGAAACCTCGGCCGCCAAGGTCAGCAACGTCCTGGCCGACCTCGTCCGGAGCATTCGCGAGCTCAAGAGCCTCGTCACCGAACAGCCGCTGAAAGAGTGGCGGGGGGTCGTGCATCAACTAGAAGCCGTCATCGTTCTCTACCGCTCGGAGAACGGCAGGGCGCGCGACCTCGATCCCCAGTCCATCCCCGCTTTTTCGCGGCGAGTGCGCCTCGGGCTGCAGATCGATGAAGAGTCCCAAGAGACGCATCCGGAGACAAGGGATCCGGAAGACTACGAGCGCGAGCGGCGCGAGCTCAGGGAGCGGTTCGAGAGCGTGCGCCGACGCTTCACGGAGGAGGCGATCGCTTAATGGACAGACGATACTCAGGCCGGACCCGAGCCGCGGCCGCTCTGGTCGCTTCGATCTCGGGCCTCGCTCTCGCCGGGTGCGGCCCCGGACCGAACCTGGACGCATCGGAGGCGGAGTCCGGGCCACCCGAGCTGGCGATCTTCGTCTACGATCGCTCGGCCAGCATCTCCGACTACCAGCTCGAGCTCGCGCAGCAGCTCACCCGGCAGCGGGTCACGGCGCTCTCCCACGGTGACCGGATCGCCGCGGTTCAGGTGCTGCAGCTGTCCCTGGATGAGCCGCCGCAAAGGTGGTCCCAGGATGTGCCGAAGAGGGAGTGGGAGGGCATGGACGTGGCGCGGGATTCCATCACGCTGGCGCGCTTCCAGCGCGATGCCGATGCCTATCTGCGAGCCTTCACCGACGCCTCCGATCGTGAGGAGATCATGGGCACAGACCTGCTCTCCACCTTCCACGACGTCGCCGCGGAAGTGGGTCCGTTCCGCGACTACCGGACCGCCGTCTATCTCTTCTCGGACATGCTCCAGTCGGGCCGGGAGATCGAGATGGAGGGCCTACGCCGCATGCCGGCGGAGGATTGGGTCGAGACGCGGCGATCCTCGAGCCGCCTGCCCGACCTGGACGGGGTCTGTGTCGTCGTGATCGGGGCGAGGATCGATACGGATGCCAGCCAGAAAGTGAAGAGCTTCTGGTCGGAGTACTTCAAAGCGACGGGCGCCAACCTGTACGACCACAACTACTCGTTGCGCCCGGTCAGTTTGCCCCTCGACCCCTGCCCGGGGGTTTGAGGCGGCGTTACTAGCGGTTCGGGAATGAAACTCGAGAACGAGCGGAGGAACACCGATGGCAGAGCGAGTTGACGTGTTGGAGGCGAGCCACGAGGCACTGAACACCGAGCTTGCCGAGACGGAGCGTCAGATCCAGGGGTGCTATCAGCGTGCCGAGAAGCTCCGGACGGCCCTCGAAGCGTTGCAGGGACTACTCGGTGACCAGGCGGCTGTCGAGTTGCAGCAGCTGGAGGGGTTGGACGGCGACGCGAAGGGCGATGGCTCCGTCAGCAAGGTAATGGACAAGCTCCAGGAGGGTGGCGACGGGAAGAAGGCCGACAAGGGCGACTCCAAGGAGAGCGAACAGACGCCCGTCTGGTTGGAGAAGAAGGAAGCCTGACGGGCCCCTCGAGTCCGCCCGCACCGTGGCGTTCTCGTAGGTCCAAGCCGACGGACGCCCGGAAGTTCCCGAGCCGAGAACCCCGGCCGGGCCGCTCGCAGCCGAGTCTCGACACCGGCCGGTGGTCCGGTCGGCTCGGCGCTGTTCGGCACGGCACACGGCACCATCCAGGCCCACCCTCGTATTAGCTCCGGAAGGCATGCTCTGCCGCGCTCGGCAGAGCCGACTCTCCTTCATCCGGAGCCACGTCATGACAACGGAAGCGACGCTCGCGCCGTCCGCACCTCCATCCCCCGAAACCAGTGCCACGGAGGTTCTGGACCGATACAGGACCGTGCGTGCCGTGACGGAAGGGATCGCGGCTCCGCTCGCGCCCGAGGACTGCGTGGTTCAGACGATGGAGGACGTGAGCCCGACGAAGTGGCATCTGGCCCACGTCAGCTGGTTCTTCGAGACGTTCGTGCTGGAGCCCCATCTGGCCGGGTATCGACCGCTGAATCCCCAGTACGCCTACCTTTTCAACTCCTACTACGTGCAGGCCGGCGAGCGTCACTGCCGGGACCGACGCGGATATATCTCGCGGCCGACGGTCGATGAGGTCTACGATTATCGCGCCTATGTCGATGAGCACGTCGCGGAGCTTCTCGAGACCGCAGGAGATGCGGCCCTCGAGTCCGTGGCGCCGTTGATCGAGATCGGCCTCAACCACGAGCAGCAGCACCAGGAGCTGATGCTGACGGACATCAAGCACGTGTTCTCGGTGAATCCGCTCCGACCCGCATACCAGGACCGTCCGCCCGAGACAGCCCCGGCCGCTCCGCTCGCCTGGGTACCGTTCGACGGAGGCCTTCACGAGATCGGTCACGACGGTTCGGGCTTTTCGTACGACAACGAGACGCCACGCCACCGTCACTATCTGGAGCCGTATCGTCTGGCGGACAGGCTGGTCACGAACGGTGAATACCTGGCGTTCATGGAGGACGGAGGCTACGAGCGGGCCGAGCTCTGGCTCTCCGAGGGCTTCGCGACCGCGCGGGAAAAGGGATGGAGCGAGCCGTTCTACTGGGAGAAGCGCGATGGACGCTGGTGGATCTTCACGCTGGCGGGGATGCGCCAGGTGGATGAGAATGAGCCCGTCAGCCACGTGAGCTACTTCGAGGCCGACGCCTACGCACGCTGGGCCGGCGCACGCCTGCCGACCGAGCAGGAGTGGGAGGTCGCGGCGCGGGAGCTGCCGATTCGCGGCAACACCTTCGAGTCCGGCCGGCTTCACCCGGCCCCGGCCGGCGAGCGGCCGCCTCCGTTGCGTCAGATGTACGGCGATCTCTGGGAGTGGACACGAAGCCAGTACTCGCCGTACCCCGGCTACCGGCCTCTGCCCGGGGCGCTGGGCGAGTACAACGGAAAGTTCATGTGCAACCAGTTCGTGCTTCGCGGCGGGTCGTGCGCGACCTCGGCCAGCCACATCAGGCCGACGTATCGCAACTTCTTCGTCCCGGACGCCACCTGGCAGTTCATGGGCATACGTCTGGCGAGAGACGTGTAGCGCCTACCTACGGAATGATCCGTAGGTTCAGCCCGATGAAGTCCTCATCGAAGTCGCGGAACTTGCCGATCGTGGACGGCCCGAAGTGTCCGCGCAGGGCCAGCTGAAGCCGAGTGCTCGCGATCCGGAAGCTGGCGCCCGCCAGCGCGGTCCCGGCCACTCTCTCGGTCTCGTCGGTGATCCGGAAGTCGGCCGCGAAGAGCGGGAAGACGTGACCGTCGCCATCGACCTCGCTTTTGTCCCACTCCAGTCCCCACTGCACCGCGAGCTTTTCGACGCCCGGGTTGGTGTGGAAGTTGAAGTTCCCGCCGACGTATAGACGCAGCTGCGGGATCAGGCGCCGGGCGGCGACCAGCTGAAGGCCGTCGAAGGTGACCTGGGTGTTCGCGATTCCCAGTCGGTCGAAGAGGTCGTCGCCGAAGTGTGAGCTCATGTGGAGGATCTCGAACCGTCCCTCCCAACCCGACCAGGTGATCTGGAACGGCACGCCCACGCGGAAATCCGCGCTGATGAAGTCTCGCTGCGAAGTCTCGAGAAGGAAGCGCGATAGGACGCCCGCCTCGAGGCCTATGGCGATGGCGGGCCTGCTCGCCGTCTCGCCCTGGAACTGCACGATGTTCTGCCGATAGCCGATTGCTACCTGGGCCTGCGCGGTCCACCCCTCGAGGAGCTCGACGGCCGAGGGATCGGCCCCTTCGAGTCCTTCCAGATCCAGCTTTGCCGAGACGATCGCTCCGCGGATCTGAGTCTCCAACGGGTCGGCGATGAGGGGAGCGAACGGCTCGGTTCGAACGAACCACCGGGTTCCCTCCTGCGCCTTCTCCTCGCCCTCCTGCCCGGAGGCGGCTCCCGCCGACCCGAGCCAGAGCCCGATGGCGAAGAGCATCCCGGCCCGATGGCGTTGCGAAGTCGTCACCGCTTGGTTCTCCTGTCAACTGGGCTGGAAGCGTCCGCAGCGCCGCCATGGACGGCGTGGCCAAAGTGGAGCGAGCCGATCTCGCGCACAATGAGGAAAGAGACGAGATGACCTACCGGGACCTGGATGTGCGGCTCATTCGAGCTCTGCAGGAGGATGGCCGCCGCTCGCTTCGGCAGCTGGCCAGAGTGCTGAACGTCTCCACGAGCACGGTGAGCAAGAGGCTCGATGATCTGCGTGAGCGGGGTGTCGTTCTGGGCTTTCGGCCGGTGGTGGATTACGCAGCGCTCGGCTACGGACTGATCGCTGTGACCAAGATTAAGGCCCGGGGAGACGCTCTCCCGGCGATCGTCGAGGCGCTCGCGGCAGACCACAACCTCACGCACGTATACGAGATCACCGGAGAGTTCGACGTTCTGGTGATCGGCCGGTTCAGGAACGAGACGGAGATGAACCGGGAGATCAAGCGGATGCTCAGCCTGCCGGGCATCGAGGGAACCAACACATCGGTCGTCCTCTCGGCCGCCAAGGAAGACGCCGACGTGGATCTCCTCGCGGAGATCGCGGAGCCGAGTGCCGAAGCCTGACCTGGCGACCTCCCTCGACCGCCTGAACCACCGCGTCGCAGCCTGCCGACGATGCGAGAGGCTGGTCGCGTGGCGGGAGGAGGTGGCACGCGTGAAGCGCGCGGCGTTCAGGGATGAGCCGTACTGGGGCCGGCCGGTCCCGGGCTTCGGAGACCCCGAGGCGTGGCTCCTCGTCGTCGGGCTCGCCCCCGCAGCGCACGGCGCCAACCGCACGGGCCGGATGTTCACCGGAGACAGGTCCGGGGACTGGCTCTACCGAGCCCTGCACCGAGCCGGCCTGGCGAGCCAGCCCTCGTCGACCTCACGGGAGGACGGACTGCGGCTGCGCGGTGTCTACATCACGGCCGCCGTGCGGTGCGCCCCGCCCGGAAACCGGCCCACCACTTCCGAGCGAGAGAACTGCCGCGACTTCCTGGAGGCAGAGCTGGACCTGCTGGAGAACCTCAGGGTCGTGGTCGCTCTGGGCGGCTTCGGGTACGGCCAGGCGCTCCGCATCCTGGCGGACAGGGGCTTCAAGCTGCCGACGCCGCGCCCGAAGTTCGCGCATGGGCGGGAAGTCCCGGTAAGGCCCCGCCTCCACGTTCTGGCCTCATACCACCCCAGTCAGCAGAACACCTTCACGAAGAGGCTGACGGAGCCGATGTTCGATGGGATCTGGGCGAGAGCCCTGAAGTTGAGGGGCGAGCCGGTCGGCTAGCCTCGGCCGACCTCCAGCATGCGCTCGACCGCCCGAAGCGCGCGAATCCGCACATCCTCCGGCACCTCGACCTCGTACTTGAGCTCCCTCAACGAGGCCAGGGTCTTCTCGAGCGTGATCTTCTTCATGTGGGGGCAGATCGCGCAGGGCTTGATGAACTCGAGCCCGGGATGCGCCTCCTGCACGTTGTCCGACATGCTGCACTCGGTGATCATGATGACGCGGTCGCCGCGCGCCGAGTCCAGGTAGCCGATCATGCCGTTCGTGGAGCCCACGAAGTCGGCTTCCTCGCACACCTCCGGCGAGCACTCCGGGTGCGCGATCACCTCGATCCCCGGATACTGGTCCCGGTACGCCCTGATCTCGTCCACCGTGAAGCGCTCGTGCACCATACAGGTGCCGTGCCATGTGAGCACCCGCACGTCCGTCTCCTTGGCGACGTTCCTTGCCAGGTACTCGTCCGGAAGGAAGATCACCGTCTCCGAGCCCAGGGACTCGACGACCGCCTTTGCATTGGCCGAGGTGCAGCAGATGTCGGATTCAGCCTTGATGGCGGCCGGAGTGTTCATGTACGTCACCACGGGGACGTCGGGGTGTCGTTCCTTCAGGAGTCGAACATCCTCGACCGTGATGCTCTCGGAGAGAGAGCAGCCGGCTTCCGGGTCGGGGATGAGAACGGTGCGGCCCGTGTTGAGGATCTTGGCCGTCTCCGCCATGAAGTGGACCCCGCAGAACACGATGACGTCCGCGTCCGAATCGCGCGCCTCCCGCGCGAGCCCGAGCGAGTCACCCCTGAAGTCCGAGATACCGTGAAAGATCTCGGGCACCATGTAGTTGTGTCCGAGGATCACCGCGTTTCGGACCTTCTTGAGACGGTTGATCTCGACGATGAGCGGCGCCGCGAGCTCCCACTCGAAGCGCGGGATGCTCTGCTTCACCTTCTCGTAGATGGGGTCCGTCGCCTCGGCGACGGCCTCCGTATATTCCAGCGTTTCCAACACCTTGGCCTCCACCACGACACAGCCACACCGGCTGCTGGCTTGGACCGGGCGCCGATCAAGGCCCCTGGCCCTCACCACGATGCTGCCTCGCAGCGTTTATGTGAAACGCGAACCGTGCGAAAGTTCCGCCTCCGACGCCGTCTTCGGCTGCCGGGGGAGTGCGGCGCCGGCCCGAAAGTGACGATATTCTTCCACCATGAGCAACCAGGAGCTCCAGCGTCGCGCGGAGGATCTGCGGGTGGCGATACGCCACCACGATTATCTCTACCACGTGCTCGACGCGCCGGAGGTATCGGACGAGGAGTACGACCGCCTCTTTCGTGAGCTGAAAGGGCTGGAGGAGGCGCACCCCGAGCTCCGCACCTCCGATTCCCCAACCCAGCGCGTGGGGGGCAGTCCTCTCGAGGGCTTCCCGACGGTCGAGCATGTCGCCCCGATGCTCAGCCTCTACTCGGCCCAGGAGGAGGGGAAGCTGCGACGATTCGACGAGCGTCTCCGAAAGGGCCTGGGCGATGGGGCCCCGGTCGAGTACGTGCTGGAGCCTAAGCTGGATGGTGCGTCCGTCGAGCTCGTCTACGAAGATGGCACCCTGGTTCGGGCTTCGACCCGGGGGGATGGCGTCCGGGGCGAGGGGATCACGGAGAACGTGAGCACGATCGCGGCCGTCCCGCTGCGTCTGCGATCCGAGGATCGACCGGTGCCCCGCCTCCTCGCACTGCGAGGCGAGGTGATTATGCGCATCGGAGCCTTCGAGGAGCTCAACGAGCGCTTGATGGGGAGCGAGAAGATGCCGTTCGCCAATCCACGCAACGCGGCGGCGGGCTCGCTCCGTCAGCTGGATCCCGGCGTCACGGCCTCTCGCCCTCTGGACATCTTCGTCTACGACATCCTGGGCTTCGAGGAGGGCACGGATCCACCCGAGACGCAGTCCGCCGGCCTGCGGGCGATTCGCGACTGGGGATTGGCGCCCTCGGAGATGGCACGCCGCGCCTCTTCGGTCGAAGAGATTCTGGAGTACCATTCGGAGCTTCTCGAAGGCCGAGATGATCTCGACTACGAGATCGACGGGATCGTCATCAAGCTGAACGACCTGGCCCACCGCGCACAGTTGGGCTCGACGTCGCACCATCCCCGATGGGCGTTCGCCTTCAAGTTTCCGCCCCGAAAAGAGATAAGCCGCGTCCTGAAGATCGTGCCCAGCGTGGGGCGGACCGGCGCCGTGACGCCGATCGCGATGCTGCGGCCGGTCGAACTGGGGGGCGTGACGGTCAGCCGGGCGAGCCTCCACAACCGGGAAGAAGTGGCCCGGAAGGACATCCGGGAGGGTGACCGGGTGCGTGTCCAGAGAGCGGGTGACGTCATCCCGCAGGTGCTGGAGAGGCTGAAGGAGCCGGGTCGGAGACGCGGCGGCCGATGGCGCATGCCCGACGCTTGTCCCTCCTGCGGGTTCGAGCTCGTGGAGCGAGGCCCCTTTACGATCTGCCCGAACAGCTTCGACTGTCCCGCACAGCTCGCCGGCGGAATCCATCACTTCGCATCGCGCGGAGCTCTGGACATCGAGGGCCTCGGCGAGGAGACGGCTCGACAGCTCGTGTCGGAGGGCCTGGTCCTGCACCTGCCGGATCTGTACGCCCTC
>JBDHFW010000107.1:0-14077 GCA_039590175.1 Gemmatimonadota bacterium
CGCTCTCGCCGAGGATCAAGAGAAAGGTGGGCGCGGCCACCCCGAACACCCAGAGCACGTTGTGGCCACCGAGCGGCTCCAGGTGCTGGGCCGGCAGGGCGCTGGTGACGGCGCTGACGCCGCCGAGCTCGAACACCATGTACGGCAGGGCGAACAGGACGCCCAGGGTGATGATGATCCCGTTGAACACGTCGACCGTAACGATCGAAACCATCCCCGCCGCCGCGGTGAACAGCACGATCACGATGGCCGTGATGTACATGCCCGTCTCAGGACTGATCGCGCCGTCGGAGACGATGCTCAGGATCCAGCCGCCTCCTCGAAACTGGTAGGCCGCTATCGTCACGTACGCGAGGACGATCGCGATCGTCCCCAGGACCCGAGCCGTCGCGTTGTAGCGTTTCTCGAGGAGATCCGGGACGGTGTACTCGGCGATTCGACGAACCCGGGCGGCGAGGAAGAACGCGACGATGAGGCCCAGCCAGCCCCCCGAGCTGAACCAGAGCTCCGCGATCCCGGTCCGGTAAGCCAGACCGGCGCCTCCGAACAGGGATCCCGAGCCGATCCATGTGCAGACGAGCGTGCCGACGAGCAGCGGCACCGGTACCGCCCGCCCCGCGACCATGAAGTCGTCGTGGCTCTTCACGCCTCTCGATCTCCAGACGCTCACGCCGAGGAGAATGAGGGGATAGAGGATGACTACGGCCAGCAGGGTGTTCATCCGGCGCCTCCCGCCCGGTTCACGTGAAGTTCACCGAATCAACAGCCTCGAAGCCGACGCCGCAACGGAGCCCGTGCCTCAGAACGCCCGTCCCGCTATCAGGTCGGTCCGCCAACGAAAGCGTCTCGTGTCGGTGGCCGGGTTGTCGCGAAGCGGAGAGGGGATCGTGGCGGCGAGCATCGCGGCCTGGCTGGCGGAGGCGCCTGAGACAGGCACGCCAAAGTAATGGCGAGTCGCGGCATCCACACCGAAGACGCCTTTGCCGAGCTCGATCACACTCAGGTAGAGCTCGAAGATCCGGTTCTTGGAGAGGTGTCTCTCGAGGCGCCTGGTGATGAGCGCCTCCCGGAGCTTCCGGCTCAGGCTACGCCGGGGAGAGAGGTAGAGGTTTCGCGCCAGCTGCTGCGTGATCGTGCTCGCGCCTCTCGGCGCCTCCTTCTCCTGCCACGCCTTCTGGATCGCCGCGCGCAGCTCGTACCAATCGAAGCCCGAGTGGTCAAAGAAAGCCGCGTCTTCCGAGACGAGAACGGCTCGCCTGAGGGAGCGCGGCACCTCGGCGAGAGCCGCAGGGCGGTACCGAAGCTCGAGCGGCTCGTCTCTTCGGCCCGCTTCGGCGATGCGGATTCGCATGTAGGCCGTCGTGTCGGGCCAGCTCTCGGCATACCTGGAGACGGACGGGAGAGTGGCCCAGGTGAGTCCCAGCCAGGAGACGACGACAACGGTGAGGGCGCCGGCCACGACCGAAACCGGCCGCCGAAGAAGAGGCTCTCGAGGCCGCGGGGTGCCGGCAGAGGAGCTGCCAGGCCTCCCCGACCCCTCAGGCGCGCGTGGCTTCCTGAAGTGAATCGATCTGCTCCGGGCCCCCGAGGACGATGAGAACGTCGTTGGCGCGGATCTGCTCGTCGGGGCCGGGATTGTAGATGAACGTCCCATCGTCACCGGTGTGCCGGATCGCGATGACAATGAGTCCCGTCTTGTTCGGGATCTGGGCTTCGGAGAGCGTCTGCCCCGCGAGGCGGGAGTCGGCGGGAACGGCAAGCTCCTCCAGGCGCAGCTTCAGCTCCTCGTCTCCCGTCACGACGTCCAGGAAGCTGACCACCTGGGGACGCAGGAGGATCGACGCCATGCGGCTTCCCCCCGTGATCGTGGGGCTGATGACGTGGTCGGCGCCCGCCTTGTATAGCTTTCCGATCCCTTCCTCCTCGGACGCTCGGGCCACCACCTCGAGGTCGGGGCGCAGCCCCTTGGCGCTCAGGCAGACGAAGAGGTTGGCCATGTCTTCCGGGAGCGCCGCGATCAGTCCGCGGGCCGTCCAGATGTGCGCTTCGTCGAGAGACTCATCCCGCGTGGCGTCGGCCTCGACGACGAGGATGTCGTCCCGCATCGACCGGATCTGGTCAGCCCGGTCGGGGTCCTGCTCGATCGCCACGTAGGGAACACCCGCGTGGATCAGCTCCCGCATCACCTGGAGTCCCATGCGCCCAGCGCCGCACACGATGATATGGTCCTTCAGCTGCATCATCTTTCGCCTGGTCCTTCGAAGTCGAATCACGTTCGTGAGATCCATCTCGACGATCGCCGAGGTGATCAACGCGAACCAAAGACCCATCGAGGTGATCCCTCCGGCCAGAAGGAAAGCGGCGACGAGTCGACCCTGGTCGTTGAGGGGGCGTACCTCGTCGTAGCCGACGGCCGAGAGGGTGATGATCGTCATGTAGAGGGCATCGGAGAGTGACCAGCCCGGGAACTGGAGGAACGCCATAGTCCCGATGACCGTGAGGACGCCCACGAACAGCACCACGAACAGGGTACGGCGAAGAAGGTCGTCATACCGCCGGACCTTACCCTCGGGCCCACCCATAAGGCGCTGGGATCGTTCGGCACTATCACCTTGACGCTCTCTGAGGGTCCATCTAACCTGGCTCCGTTGGTCTCCACTTACGGCGTTTCATGCAACTTCACGAAGAGGAGCGATCGTGAACAAGACCGACCTCACCGACTCGCTGTCGCACCGAGCCGGCATCTCCAAAGCGGAGGCCCAGCGATGCGTGGACGCTCTCTTCGACACGCCCGAAGGGATCATCGCTCGCGCGCTCCAGCGCCATGACAAGGTCCAGATCACCGGCTTCGGCACCTTCGAGATACGCCGGCGCAAGGCGAGATCGGGGCGGAACCCGCGGACCGGCGAGCCGATCCGCATCGGCTCGAGCACGACGGCCAACTTCCGCGCCGGAAAGGGGCTCAAGGACTCGCTCTAGCCGGCCTCCCGCGAGCGGCGAGCCACCACCGTTCGGCCTTTGATCTGGACTCCTCGGAGCCGATCGATCACGAGGTCCGCGATCTCCGCGTCGATATCCACCAGCGTGAAGCTGGAGCGAATCTCGACTTTTCCGATCTGTCCTCCGGTGGCTCCGCTCTCCCCGGCGATCGCCCCGACGATGTCTCCTGGCCCCGCTCCGTCGCGCTTCCCGACGCTGATGAAGATCCTGATCCACGCGGGAAGAACCGCCTCGCGCGAAGCTCGTGCCGCGGCGGCCCCTGAGGCCTCCGTCGCCCGGCCCTCGGTCGGCTCCTCGGGCTCGGGTCGTTCCCGCAGCAGCGCCGCCAGCGCTCCTGCCACCAGCGAGGCTGGCTGTTCCCGCAGCAGCGGCTCGAGGAGAAGGAGCTCGGCGGACACGTCCCCCGCCTGCAGGCGATCCCGCACGGCCTGACGGAAGCGTTCCACGGAGCCGCCTTCCATTGCCGGAGGGACGGTGATGGGCCGGAGATCCCAACCGGCTCGGCGTGCCAGGAGCGACAGCTGTGGCAGGTGAAGCGCGTCGATGATCGTCACCTGCAGACCGGCGGCAGGCATCCTCTTCGTGTAGGCTTCGAGGTCCGCAGGCAGGCTCCAGCGCACGGCTGCCGCGAACCCTCCCTCCGTCTCGTCCCCCTCCGTGGTAACCAGCGTGCCGCCCGTCGGTGGCTCCGCTTCCGTATCGAGAGCATGAGCGGGCACGCCGCGTGAGCGCAGCCCGGAGCGCACACGCTCGGCCGACTCCCTGTCGGGACAGACGACGACGGATCCGGCCGTCTCCTTTCCCTCGGGCGCCGCTTCCTGCGCTGCCTTCACCAGGGCCGCCGCGAGCAGGTCCAGCCGCCCTTCTTCGCGCATGGCGGCTCCGTACCAGAGGATCTCGGGTCGGGCGCCGCCGGTGCCGCTTCCGGACGACTCGTCCGAGAAAAGCTCTTCGGGCCAGCGCCGTGCGCGGCCCAGCTGCCGCTTCAGCAGGTCGGCCAGGTCCCCTTCGAAGGAGGTGCTCGATACGATCTTCCGGGCCTCCGACCCCGCGGTGTCGAGGAGGGCCTCGGCCGACCCCCACTCGCCCAGCGCCACCATCTGATCGGCCCCGTCGACGCAGATCAGCCTCACGCCAGATGTCGGCAGTCGCCCCCGGCGGATCTCTCTCAGCAGCGAGACGGGAGTGCCAACCACTATCTGAGCGGTGGCGGCTTCGGTCACTCCTCCGGCCGACGGCCAGACGATCAGGTCGAGGGGGCGGTCCATCGCCGGCGATGGCGGCCGCGAGCCTGAGCGCAGCGTCCCGAGTCGGCGAGAGGATCAACGCCCGGGTTCCTTCGTCTGCCGCGCAGTCCGATTGGGCTGCCGCCTTGAACACGAGCTCGTGTCCGGACCCGGTCGCGGCGAGCATCGCGATGTGACGGCCGCGCTCGATCGCGGGGAGAAGCTCGCGGAGTACTTCCGGCTCACGCCGAGGTCGATTCGCCTGCATGAACCCCCGATTTGGAGCCGAATGCCCCGGGAGATTGTTGACGGCTCCGAGAACGTCGGCCCAGTATGGGCCGGCCGGGCCGTTTCGCGGCACTCGCAGACACGTTCCCGCGCAGAGCCTGCTACGGCCGGCAATGTGCGATCCTGACCCGACTTTGCCAACCGATCGTGGGAGCACCGCATGCTGGCTGACGTCCAGTCCTTCGTTTGGGGCCCGCCCCTGATCATCCTCCTCGTCGGGACGGGCGTCTATCTCACACTGCTCCTCCGCGGGATCCAGTTCCGTCAGCTCAAGCACTCTCTATGGCTGGCCCTCATCAAGCGCCGCGAGGAGGGCGCCGAAGGGGACATCTCGCACTTCCAGGCTCTGATGACCGCGCTCGCCGCGACGGTGGGGACGGGGAACATCGTCGGGGTTGCTACGGCAATCGCGGCGGGTGGACCGGGAGCGCTCTTCTGGATGTGGATGACCGGGCTGGTCGGGATGGCCACGAAGTACTCCGAGGCCGTCCTGGGCGTTCGGTTTCGCGAGACTGACGAGCGCGGAGAGAAGTCCGGCGGTCCCATGTACTATCTCGAGAACGGTATTCCATGGGGAGGCCTCGGAAAGCTCCTCGCCGTCTTTTTCGCCGTTTTCGCTTCCATCGCCGCGTTCGGAATCGGAAACGGCGTCCAGTCCCAGGCGGTCGCAGATGCCCTCAACCGGTCGTTCTCGATTCCACATTGGCTTACGGGGCTCGTGGTCGCCGCCTGCGTGGGCGCCGTCATCCTCGGAGGGATCAAGTCGATCGGTCGCTTCACCGCTGTGTTCGTGCCGATGATGATCGTTCTCTACATGGGCGGTGCCGGACTGGTCATCCTCCTCAACATCGGCCAGGTGCCCGAAGCGCTCCGTCTCGTCTTCCAGGGAGCGTTCACTCCCATGGCCGCCGGCGGCGGGGCGATCGGCTATACGGTGGCGCAGGCCGTCCGCTTCGGTGTCGCTCGCGGGGTGTTCTCCAACGAGTCGGGGCTCGGCACGGGAGGGATCGCCGCCGCGGCGGCGCAGACCAACGAGCCCGTGCGGCAGGCGATGGTCTCGATGACCTTCATCGACACGATCGTCGTCTGCTCCTTCACCGGACTCGCGATCCTCAGCACCGGGTCGTGGACCAGCGGGCTCGACGGGGCGAACCTCACGCAGCAAGCGTTCAGCGCCGGACTCCCGGGAGAGACCGGAGGCGTGATCGTGGCGGTCTGTCTCTCCTTCTTCGCCTTCAGCACGATGCTCGGTTGGTCCTACTACGGCGAGCGGAATCTGGAATACCTGATCGGCGTGAAGGCGATCTTCCCCTATCGCCTCGCCTTCGTGGCCGTGATCGCCGTGGCCGCCGTTGCGAAGCTGGACGTCGTGTGGCTGCTCTCGGACATCATGAACGCCCTCATGGCGTTCCCCAACCTGATCGGCCTCCTCCTGCTATCCGGGATCGTCTGGAGGGAGACGCGATCCTATTTCTCGCGCCACCCGCTCGAGTAGGCTTGAATGAGACCGCTGCTCCGAAGCTCGGCGATCGGGGCGCTCCTGGGTGGGGCCTTCTTTCTGGGGCTGGGGATGTACATGAACCGTGCGATCGGTGCCGGTCCGCTCGAGCATCTCGGCCCGCTGGGCTTCACCGTCGTTGTCGGCGCCACGATCGGCGGCCTGGTGGCTCCGTTGTTTCGATGGCGCCGAAGCCGGGGCGAGACGGAGGAGCCAGGGGATACGGGGACGCAGGGCGCCGGCGGCGACGAGAACGCGGTCGATGACGTAGTGGACACGGGGTTGACGCACGTGGCCCTGGAAGTGACCGACCTGGACCGGAGCATCGAGTTCTACGCCAGGTACGCGAAGATGGAGGTCGTGCACCGCCGTGACCAAACGACGGACCCGGATTTGGAGATCGCCTGGCTGAGCGATCGCACGAGGCCGTTCGTTGTCGTCCTGATGGAGACCAGCCGCGTGGATCGGCCGCTCGGCCCCTTCGCACACCTGGGCGTCGCGTGTTCGACCCGCGCCGAGCTTGAGCGACAGTGCGCGCTCGCCGCCGCGGAGGGGCGTCTGCGCGAGCCGCTGCGCGAGACGGGCGGCCCCGCTGGGTGCCTCGCCATGCTCTCCGATCCGGACGGCCACACGCTGGAGCTGTCCTACGGGCAGGAGGTCGGCATCGCCGTCCTGTCACACAAGGGGGAAGACGCCTGAAGATCCGGACGCTCGAGACCGACGACTGGGAAGCGGTCAGCGACATTTACGCGGAGGGGATCGCCACCCGGAACGCGACCTTCGAGACCGAGGTCCCGTCGTGGGAGTCCTGGAACGGCGCTCACATCTCGGATTGCAGGTTCGTGGCGGAGGTCGATGGAGCCGTGCGCGGCTGGGCAGCGCTCACGCCTGTCTCGGATCGTTGCGTCTACGGTGGCGTCGCCGAGGTGAGCGTGTACGTGGCGGCGTCCAGCCGGGGCCACGGCCTCGGCTCGGCGCTGCTGGCGCACGTGGTCCGCGCCTCCGAAGACGCCGGTTTCTGGACCCTACAGGCTGGCCTTTTCGCCGAGAACGCGGGCAGCCTGAGGATGCACGAGCGGGCCGGCTTCCGGCTCGTGGGCGTCCGGGAGAGGCTGGGCAAGCTGGATGGACGCTGGCGAGACGTGCTGCTCCTGGAGCGTCGTAGCGAGCGCGTCGGCGTGGACTGATGCCGTCATCGCGGGAGAGGACCGACCCGGCCGGGATCTCGACACGCCGAAAATGGCTCGGCCGAGCCGTGTGGCTCGCGGTCGCCACTGTCGCCTACAACCTCGCCGAAGCCGGCGTCGCCCTCTACGCGGGGGTGCAGGCCGGCAGCATCGCCCTCGTCGGCTTCGGTCTGGACAGCGTGATCGAGCTCTCCGCCGCCGCCGTCGTGTTATGGCGTCTCAGGCTGGAGGCGCGCGGCGCCGAGTTCGAGCTGGTGCGGGGCGTCGAGTCCGGCGTGACTCGCTTCGTGGGCGTCACGCTTCTCGCACTCGCCGCCTACGTGATTATCCAATCCGTCTGGATCCTCTGGACCCGCCAAGCTCCGCAGGAGAGCTGGCTGGGCGTGGTGCTCGCGATCCTCTCGCTACTGATCATGCCCCTGTTGGGAATCGGCAAGCTGCGTGCCGCCGACGAGCTCGGAAGTCGCGCGCTCCGACAAGAGGCCAAGGAGACGCTCGCCTGCGCGTACCTCTCCTTCGCATTGCTACTGGGCCTCGGCGCGAACGCGATCGCCGGCTGGTGGTGGGCGGATCCCGCCGCGGCGCTGCTCATGGTTCCATGGCTCCTGCGCGAGGGGCTGGAGGCTCTCGAAGGCGACGAGGATGAAGAGGACGAGGGAAACCCGTCGAGATGACCGAGACGCTGGGGCGAGACCATTCGGCTGAGGAGCTGCTGCCCGAGATCCTGACTCGGCGTCTCATCCTCCGAGCTTTCCGCATGGAGGACGCGCCACGGGTACGGGCGCTGGCGGGCGAGCGCGAGATCGCGGCGAACACGGCCAATATCCCGCACCCGTACGAGGAAGGGTTGGCGGAGGCATGGATCGGCTCGCAGGCCGAGCGACGATCGAGGGGCCAGGCCGTCGTGTTCGCGTTTCAGCTGCGCGGAGATCTCGACGCGGCAGCCGATGACACGCTCCGGCCGGGAGATCTGGTCGGAGCGGTCGGCCTGGAGCTGGATCCGCAGAACCGGCAAGCGGAACTGGGCTACTGGATAGGCAAGCCCTACTGGGGCCGAGGCTTGGCCACGGAGGCCGCTCGCGCCGTTCTCCGCCACGGCTTCGAGGAACTCAGCCTGAACCGTATTCACGCTCACCATTTCGCACACAACGCCTCGTCAGGGCGCGTGCTCGAGAAGATCGGAATGGTGCGCGAGGGTTGCCGCCGAGAGCACGTGAGGAAGTGGGGTCGATTCGTGGACGTGGTGCTTTATGGCGTGCTGGCCGACGAGTACGGGTCGGCGGAGCCGGCGGTGGGTCGCTGACGTCGGCGGAGCTATCGTCGAGCTGAGGCGCCGGTCGATCTACCCTTCGAAGCGGGGGTAATGACCCAGGTCGTAGGCGCGTATCGAGACGACCTCACGCGACTGGACTCCGAGCTCGGCCAGGGTCATGGATTCTTCAGGCACCTGTTTCTCGGCGTACTCCACGTAGAAGTCGTCGGGATCGTCCGTATCACGAAGAAGCATCGCCTGAAGACCGAGTCGCTTCGCCTCCGCCAGCGTCGTGGTAGCCGGCAGCTCGGCGACGTGCTCCAACCAGCGGTCGGGCATGATGAGCCGCACGGTGAGCTGAGGCGCCCGGCCGGCTTGCCGGGCCGGTGAGTCGGGCTCTCGGGTCTTGGGATCGGATGGGGTGTCGCTCATGCTAGGCGCCGCTGAGAGTGTAAAGGAACCGCTTGGTGATGTCGGTCACGTCGAGGCCGGCGACCCGGTCGGTGGAGGCGTGGATCGTCGTGTGGCCGTGCTCGCGGCCCACTCGGATCGTCGCCCTGCCTATCGCCCCGCGGAAGGTTACGGAGTCGGACGTCTCCTCGCCGACCTTGAGGCGCGTATGAGCGCCGTAGAAGTCCTTGGCTCGTTGCAGGACCTCCGCGGGTAAAACGGTTGTCATCGCTATGTACCGCATGCCGACCACGGGCTCCGCTGACGCGTCCGTTCCCGAGCGGGCCACGCTCGGTGGAGAAGCGGCGGTGAAGTTTGCCCGGCCGCGCCGCCTCGTCAACCGCCGCGGGTCGCGACGGGACTCGGGTGCCCTCCGAGGGTCGGTGGCGCTGCTCGTGATGGCCCTCGCCGTCCTTGCCTTCGCGACGCTTGCCGCCGCCAGGGGCGTGCAGCCGTTTTTCGGCTGGTACTACCACTGGGCCTGGTACCCGACTCTGGTTGCGCTCGGCGCCGGCTACGCGGCCATCACGGGCCGGTGGCCGGCGTCGACGCGCCTCGCGATCAACCTCCTGTTCTGGTCGGCGTCCCTCTGGTTCTTTTTCGAGCTGGTGAATTTTCGGCTCGCCAACTGGTACTACGTCTTCGCCGCCGAGGGTCGTCCGGCGAGAGTGCTCGGCGCCTTCACGGCCTTCGCGACCGTCCTCCCGGCGGTCTACATCTCCTACCGCTGGGCCCAGCGACTGGGCGTCGCCAGAGATTGGGTGGGCCCCGCGCTGCGCCTGAGCCGGCACTCCGCCGCGCTCGTGGGCGCGGGATTCGCGCTCCTCCTCCTGGCGCTGTGGCAGCCGCGCCTCTTCTTCCCGCTCGTCTGGGTGTTCCTGACCCTCGTCCTGGAGCCGTGGAACTACCGTCACGCTCCTGAGCGGTCCCTGCTGGCCGACCTCGAGGGCGGCCGATACGATCGGATCGTCCAGATCCTCGCGGCGGGAGCGGCGGTAGGGCTGGCGTGGGAGGCATTCAACTCCCTCGCCGGGGCCCGATGGATCTACACGGTCCCGGGCCTGGAGGGACACAAGCTGTTCGAGATGCCGCTTCCTGGCTTTCTGGGCTTTCCGGTCTTCGCGCTGGACTGTTTCGTCGTGTATCAAGCGCTCGTCAACGTGGGCCTCGCCGTACCCGGCTGGGGAGCGAGCTTCGAGCAGGCGCCCCCGACAGGTTCCAAATCGGCCGTGACCGCCTTCGCTTCCCGGTTCGCCGCGACCGCCGCCGCCACCAAGATTGCCGCCGTGGCGAGTGCCCTGGTATTCGGAGCCTTCGTCGCCCTGGGCATGGAGCGCTGGACGATCGACTCGACGTATCCCGAGCTGGATGTGCTGCCTGGCATCACGTCCGGCGAGCTTCGGAGCCTGCGAGCGGCCGGTGTCCGCAGCGTGGAGGTACTCTCCTCGGCCGACACCGATCTACTCTCGGAGCATGGTATGGAGGTCGACCGAGCCACGGAGCTTGTCGCGACCGCGGGTCTGACGGCGTTTCGCGGACTGGGAGCCGAGAACGCCGCCGCGCTAAGATCGGCGGGCATACCGACGGTCTGTGCGCTCGCACGGGCGGATGCCGCCACGGTCTCACGGGCCGTTCGCGCCGTGCGAACCGATCCGAGGGCTGGCAGCCCTCCCCGCGTGAGGGTCTGGATCCGCTCCGCGGCCCGCACCTGCGCCGCCGGCTGACTCTGGGCTACCGACGGCTCGACGACAAGCAAACGAGAGGGAGAGAAGATGCCCCCAAACGACATGGCGCCCCTGCTCGAGTACTCCGAGGAGCTGTTCGCTCCCGAGACGGAGACGCACCGCTGGATCCGCGCCCAGATGGAGGAACGGGGCTTCCCGACGATTCACGTTTCTGCCCTGGAGGGCCGCATCCTGGCCGTTCTTGCCAGGCTGGCGGGAGCCGAGCGGCTGCTGGAGCTGGGCACTCTCGGTGGGTACTCCGCTCTGTGGTTGATCTCCCTGCTGCCGGCGGAGGCGCGCCTGATCACCGTCGAAGGCGAGCCCCGCCACGCGGCCTTGGCTCGGGAGGCTTTCGAGCGAGCCGGCGAGAGACGGATCGAGGTTCTGGAGGGAGACGCTCGAAACGTGGTCCAGGAGCGCGTTCTCGGTGATCGAGGCCAGGTCGGTTCCTTCGATCTGATCTTCATCGATGCGGACAAGGGTAATTATCCGTACTATCTGGATGCTGCCTGCGAGCTCCTGAAGTCAGGGGGTCTCCTGCTGGGAGACAACGCGTACTGGGAGGGGAAAGTCGTCGATGCATCCGCCCGGGATGTGGAGACGGAAGCGATCCGACTATTCAACCGCCGACTGGCGCAAGATCCACGCTTCGAGAGCGTTCTTCTACCCGTGCGTGACGGTCTGGCCGTGGCCCGCTTCACCGGTCCCTTTGGCCAGCCCTCCTCCGGAGATCGATGAGGTGCGTAAAGATCGAAGTGGAGTAGCTCGATGACGGAGGACAGGGCGGTGGCGACCCTGGAATACGGACGCTTCTTCCTCCCGGGTCCCACCGAGGTCCGGCCGGAGACGCTGGCCGCGATGGCACAGCCGGTCATCGGCCACCGAAGCGAGGAGATCCAGGCCCTGATCGGAGCGGTCCAGCCCGAGCTCAAGCACGTCTTCGGCACCAAGCGGCCGGTCTACATCTCCACCTCCTCCGCCACGGGCATGATGGAGGCGGCGATCACCAATCTGAGCCGAAAGCGCTCCCTCTGCTTGGTATGCGGCGCCTTCAGCGGCCGCTTCCACGCCATCGCCGAGGCGACGGGTCGACCGGCGGACCGCCTGGCCGTCGAATGGGGCGAGGCGAACCTGCCGGAGGATTTGCGCGAGGTGCTGGCGGCGGATCCGGATCGCTACGACCTCGTGACGGTCGTCCATTCGGAGACCTCCACCGGAACGCTGAACCCCGTGCGCGAGATCGCGGCCGTCGTGGCGGAGTTCGATGACATCCTGCTGGCGGTGGACACGGTGAGCTCGTTGGCCGGGGCCCCGCTGCGGATGGACGATTGGGGCCTCGACTACGTGCTCACCGGCGCCCAGAAGGCGCTGGCGCTGCCGCCCGGACTCGCGCTCGCCGCCGCTTCGGAGCGGGCCCTCGCCCGAGCCGGCGAGATCGAGCACCGCGGCTTCTATTTCGATCTTCTCAAGTTCGAGAAGAGCCTCGACCGGCTCATGACGCCGAACACGCCCGCCGTCTCCCTGATGTTCGCGCTTCGCAAAGAGCTCGAGCACATCGTGGAGGAAGGTCTTGAAGTTCGCTGGCGGCGTCACCAGCAGATGGCGGATCACACGCACCTCTGGGTAGCCAGGCTCGCGGGCGAGACGAGTCGGCGTTTCGAGATCGTCGCTGCGCCCGGCTACCGCTCTCCGACGGTGACTGCGGTGCGGCTGCCGGATCCCGAGGAGATGAGCGGACCGGAGGTCGTGAGCCGGCTCAGGGAACGAGGCTTCGCGATCGCAGCCGGATACGGGAAACTGAAGCAAGAGACGATTCGTATCGGCCACATGGGTGACCACACGATGGAGCAACTCGAAGACCTGCTCGACGAGCTGGGTAAGGTTTTGATCACATGAACAACGGCATAGCGCTTACCGGGTCAGCCGCGGCGACCCGAACGGCGGAGCGAACGGAGGAAGAACGACGGATCAAGAGGGTGGTGATTGCCGATCCGCTCTCGACCGAGGGACTCGACCTGCTCGGCGCCGCCGATGAGCTCGAGGTCGTAGACGTTTCGTCCGAGGGAAGGGAAGCGCTCGAGGAGGCCCTCAGGGATGCGGAGGGGCTGATCGTGCGCAGCGGTACGCGGGTCGACGGGCCGCTCCTGGACTTCGCGGAGCGGCTCGAGGTGATCGGACGGGCGGGCGTCGGGGTGGACAACATCGACATGAGGGCGGCGACGCGTCGTGGGGTTGCCGTCATCAATGCTCCGGGCGGCAACACCAGCTCGACCGCGGAGCTCGCTTTCGCGCTTCTCCTGGCGGCCGCACGCCGGGTCGAGGAGGCAGACCGCTCCGTGCGAGAGGGTCGCTGGGACCGGAAGGCTCTCAGGGGCCGCCAGCTCAAGGGCAACACGCTCGGCGTTATCGGCGCCGGCCGCATCGGCACGGAGGTCGCGCGCCGTGCGCACGCGTTCGGCATGCGGATCATCGCCTACGATCCGTATCTGTCGAGCGAGCGGGCCGCGGACGAGCGCATCGAGCGGGTGGAGCTGGACGAGCTGTTGGAGCGAGCCGACTTCGTGACGGTGCATGTGCCCCTCACGGAGCAGACGCGAGGAATGATCGGCCTGGCGGAGATCGCCCGGATGAAGCCAACCGCGATCCTGATCAATGCGGCGCGTGGAGGGATCGTCGACGAGCGGGCCCTCGCCGTCGCGCTCGAGCAGCGCAAGCTGGGGGGTGCCGCCCTCGACGTGTACGAGACGGAGCCCTTACCCGGCGAGCACCCCCTCCGCGGGGCGCCGAACCTCGTGATGACGCCTCATCTGGGTGCCGCCACGATGGAGGCTCAGCGCGAGGTGGCGCTGGAGATCGCCAAGCGCGTTCGGGATGCACTGGTCGCGGCGGACCTCACCGCGGCGCTCAACGTGCCGCAGATGGATCCGGAGGAACGTGCGCGACTCGAGCCGCTGCTCGAGCTCGGGCGCCGGCTCGGAGTCGTCCTGTCCGCCCTCACAGACGGGCGCTGCCAGCGCCTGGAGGTTCGCTATGCCGGCTCCATGCGTCGCGTTCTGCGGCTGCTCGCCGCCGCCTCGCTGGAGGGCTACCTGCGCTCGACCGTGGCTTCGCCACTGAACCTCGTCAACGCCCTGGCCGTCGCCGACGAACGGAGCATCGACGTCGCCCGCGTGCGTCGTCGCCGCATCGCCGACTACGCCAACTACGTGGAGCTCACCGCGACCGGCGGTCCCCGCGAGCAGGTGGTCGGCGGAGTGCTGCTGGAAGAAGGGCATCGGAGGCTCACGCGCGTCGGCCGCTTCCACGTCGACGCCATGCCGCGCGGCAACCTGGTCCTGGTGAAGAACCGGGACATGCCGGGCGTGATCGGCGAGGTCGGCTCCTGCCTGGGCGAGGCCGAGGTCAACATCGCCGAGTACCACCTCGCCCGCACCGAGGCCGGCGGCGAAGCA
>JBDHFW010000108.1:0-8415 GCA_039590175.1 Gemmatimonadota bacterium
CAACGCCGTGTACGCCGACGCAGACTGCGCAGTCTGCCATGGGGCCGACGGAACGGCAATCATTGTGGACGGCAGCTTCAGCGTCGGGAGCTTCTTCCGCCAGAAGTCCAACGAGGCCCAGCACAAGGTCAAGTTCGGTCAGTTGGGTACCCAGATGCTCAACCTGGGGGTGACTGAGCTGGACGACCTCAAGGACCTCTACAAGGCCATAGCGGACGAGACGGCTTATCCAGATCCGTGATTCTCGTGAAGCGTCGTGCAACAAGGGGGCGGTTCCTTCGGGGCCGCCCCCGTTCGCATCTGGCTTGATCCTCGTTGAGGGGATGAACGGAGCGGGCATCGGCTTCGCAGGCTGAAGGTCTCGGGCTCCAACCCAGGGTGTGGCGCGAGCATAGTCGTTGGGTGTGCAATGTTCGTGTGCTAGGTTTGGCCTAAACCTTAGCATGTTGGGACGACGGCATAGCCAAGCGACTCACCTGTTCACCGGCCGAGGAACTGTTCGCCGTGCTTTACGTCGCCGGCCCAGACGGCACGCGGGGAAACGGGACCAGAGCGTATCTGGAAGCCTACCCTGGGTGTGGCAGTGAGGGAGCTGCGGCTGTAGGGGCTTCCAGGCTCCTAAAGCGTGCGAAGATCCGCGCACGCATGAAGGAGCTGCGGGAGCAAGCGAGCGCCGAGGCTCGAGCTCGACTCCGCGACTGGTGGGAGCTCGCACCCGATGCCCAAGAAACGCTCCGCAAAGCTGCTGCCGGCGAACTTCGTTTTCCCGAGGCCGGACGTGTGGAGCCGGAGATGCTGCGCTCGGCCGTGCGGTCCGCAACTGAGATCCTCGACCGTGCCCTCGGCACCACGAAGCAGATGCATGAGCACCGAGTTCAGGGCGGGATCATCGTGGCGGTAGCAGGACCTCCTAGCGATGTCTAAAAGTCCGATCAGAGACATTACTTATCCGCGAACGGAGCCACCGCCCAAGTTCGTTGTTTCCGTCGTTGGCTGTTTCCAGGTGCATGCGGCCCAGATCGACACGACGCGACTCGAGAAGGGCCTAACCAGTAATCAAGTCCTTGGAGTACTCCGGGCGGATTTAGTCGAGCTCGGCTTTGAGGTCGAAGCGGGGAAGAAGAAGGATCAGAAGATTCACCGCCCAGTGCTATTCGGAGAAGGCGGGGTCCCCCAGCTCAAGTACGAGATCGACGCTTACCATCCCGGCTGGCGCTGCGGGCTAGAAGTTGAGGCTGGTCGTGGTTGGATGGGAAACGCCGTCTACCGCGATCTGATACTCGGTGCGCTCATGGTGGACGTGGACCACCTTATCATAGCCGTGGCGAACGAGTACTGGTCAAAGGCAGGAGGACGAAAGGTCGCCAGCCGAGACTACGAGAACGCTTCGCGCCTGGCGGACAGCCTCTACGCACAGGGCCGGTTTCGCTTGCCGTATCGCCTGACTGTGATCGGCTACTAGAGGCGTCGAAGCGTAACTCTTGCTGGAAGGGGTGGGGGCAGGCCGGATTCTGATGGGACCCCCGCATCGATATAGGTCCCTTTCCCGGCATGTATTCTTGTGTATGCGGAGCCGTAAGTGAGTGCAGTCGGTCCCGCATATTTTTTTCGGAGATCCGTAAACGGCCGGACACAGCTTCGGGCGGATCTTGGCGGCCCGCAGGATTCTTTCTTCCCTTCGTGCGGGTGACCAGCTGCCAGCCGGGGCGGCCCCGAAGGAACCGCCCCCGGCTGGGTCGGGATGGGGCTAGCCTTACCTGCTGATGCTGGTGAACGGCTCCGCCGTCACGGCCCACGCGGCGTCGTGATGATCCCCGTCGTATAGGCACCTCGCTCCGGGTGGCAGGGGTTCGGAGGGGGGGTGGCAACAACGGTTGAGTACTTTAGGCTCATCCCCTGAAGATCTCCGGTGCCGTGGCCGACGCCGCGGGCCGTTTCGTCGCTCGTGTTGATGTGAAACTTGATCTCCCAGGTACCGTTCACCGCGAACGGCACGAGCGTGCTCGTCCCGTGGACGAAACCGACCCCGCGCTTGAGGTTGCGGTTAAGGTCCGCTTCGACCGTCTCGATCCCGTCGATGAGCGGGTTTCCCATGTCCCACAGGAGTGTGACGCCGGAGTTCCTGAAGTGAAGCGTTCCGCCAGGTGTGACCCACTGCCGGTCGGGTGGGTCGGTCGTACAACCCATAAACGCCCAACCCTCGAACGAAGTGCGGGTCGGAGCCCTGGTGGCGTCAGAGAGCGGCGCAAGAGCATCCGTTTCGGCTGCCGGGTTCGTGGGCCCTTCGGCGCAGGCCAAAGCGAACACGGCTGCTGACCCCTATCATCGCCGAGCGCAAGTCGGGAGAACCTCTATTCTGCGGCGTATGGTCGGAGGACGAGATCAGGAGCGTGGAGGCGGCTTATCGCTGGCTGAGACCGCTTTCCGGCATGGACCTCTGGCTCGACGACCCCGACCCGCACATCCGCGAGCTCGCCATGATCGCCTTCCTGGACGACGTGTTCGGACGAGGCTTCCTTGAGAGGTGGGCCAGGATGAAGGATTGTGAGGATTGGATGAGGGAGCGACTGCACGAGTTGTTGACCAGGCGAGTAGAACCGTGCCAACAACCGAGGGCTGCGCACCGATGACAAAGCGAAGCGTCTCGATCGGCACTCTAGTGGTGCTGGGATTGTTGGTGCTGGCTCATATCCACCGGTACGAAGTTGTCGAAGCCTTTGAGGAAAGTGATGCCTCGGGGATAGTCGTTTGGGACCGCTCACTGCTTTGAACGGTAGGGTCCGCCTGTGTCAAGCAAAGGCATGAGGCTCGGTGGCGAGCTCCGCGATGTCGGCGAACGTGACCTCACCAAAGCACGTGGCCGCGAGCTGTTTCTTGCTACCGTTTCCGATCTTGTCCCGGACGTTCTGGGTTCGCTGCGTGCAGAAGTGCTTCCCGCCTACAAGAGCACCGTCGCCGAGACAAGACCGCCGCCCGTCCGTCAATACCGCAGCGTTCCACCTCGTGTCCAGATTGCAGATTGGGAACGATGGCGGTGGGAGCGAGGTGAGTGGAAGTTCGATGAAGCCGCAGTTCCCGAGTCAGTATCCCGCCTCCGTGAGCGTGCTTTGAAGTGGGCCAAAGGCTGGAATCTGAGCGACGCTTGGATTCTCGATGCCGTGTTCCGAACACTGGCCGTATTGGTGACACATCCCAGCTTCGAGGGATTCAGACCGCCCCATTTCTTCGACCTTGCCGAAAGGGCACCTCCGTTCACTTTTCAGCACTCCGGTTGGCAGCCACACTGGAAATCTAGAGCCAGCTTCTTGGGCGAGCTGCGCGAGGATTTCGAGCTTGCAGCTCGAAAGTACATGAAAGCCCGCGAGGAAGAAGCTACGAGGCGAGGTTTCGAGCCGGCGCCGATGAAGAAAGCGCAACTCGGCGCAAACGCGCTACAGCATTTTGAGTGGTTGGTACGTTTCCAAGTTGAAGGCTGGACGCATGAACGCATCAAAGATGAGTACGGTCGCTCAAGGTCCAGCGTGACAACTGCAATAAGGGAAACCGCGAACCTAATCGGTCTAACCCGGCGCAAGCAGATAACCCGACGACCCGCCAAAGAAACAAACAACCCATAATCCTGCGATCATTCTGAGGACGGATATCGCGCACTCGCGATATCCGTAATCGCCTCCCTTTCGCTCGTTCCCTATCTGTTCCTCTGAGTGCTGGCTACTGAAGCCCAGGCTGGCTCAAGAGTTGGAGGTTCGTCGTGGATGAGAAGCGGCTCCTTACGGTACCCGAGGTTGCCTCGATCCTGCGCGTGAAACCGGCGCGAGTTTACGAACTCGCCCGAGATGGCTTGCTGCCTGTAACGCGAATCGGCAGACAGATCCGTATCCACCCTGACCAGCTCGACCATTGGCTGCGCGGAGGTGGACAGCCTCTTAGTGGCCGGAAAGCGCCCCACGAAGGTGCGTTAGGCCGCTGAGATCGAGAGTGTGCGGAGCGACGTCGAAAGGTGAGCCGTGCAACGAGCGATCCCCCACTTCGGCACCGGTGGCGCGACCTGGTGAAATCGGAACATGGACCAAAGCCAACGACGCGGCTCGTACTGCTGTGCCTGGTGGATTACTGCAAGAAGGACGGCACTGGATGGTTCTGGGTTGCCATCGATGAACTTGCGAGGATGACAGGACTAAACCGTACAACCGTAATGGCTCATCTGGATGAGTCGTACATGATCTGGTTCGACCGTAAAAAGAAAGGGCGTAAGCACTACTACAGACTCAAGATACCTGCCGAAAGGTCGGCGACACCGACCAATAGCCCTGCTGGCGTTCGTGAAAGATCGGACTCACACGCTAAAGGGTCGGTTTCACCCCCTCGAATGGTCGTTCAGAACGACCCTAAACAGAGAAACAGTGAAACAAGGAACACAGCAGTTCAAGAAGGGAGTGATACTTCACCGGTCCTGGCCCGCGAGTCTCTAGCTCCGGCTGCGAGGCAGGCGTACGAGAGTTATTTGAGAAGGAAGGAAGCGGTCGAGCAGGCCGACCCGTAGATGAACGTGGATCATCTCGAAAGCCTCGTTGCCGAATGGCGCGTACATGCTGCTACCCTGGAGCGGTTCGGGGCCGAACGATCGGCCAGGCTTTTGCGCACTTGCGCTGACGAGTTGGACGAGAGGGTCAGCGCCTGGCTTGACGAGCTGCTCACGGTCGCACAAGCAGCCGACGAGTCGCACTACTCCAAGAGCCACCTCAGAGCATTGCTGAACGATCAGATTGTCCCGAACGCTGGGCGTATAGGTAGACCCCGCATCCGCCGCCGCGACCTTCCCCGAAAGCCTCACAGGCCCGATTCCGAATCTCTTGCCGACGAGGCGCTTCGCCTACGGCTAGCGAGATGAGCTGTTGCCCACGCTTGTCGCTGTCACCATATTGGCACCAATGTCTAGATTAGAGGCGTTCCGGAGGGCACTTGATGAAGCACCCGGCACCTTACGGGAGCTGGCCCGCGCCGCCCACGTCAGCCATACGCTCCTAGCTCGCGTGCGAGATGGCGAGCGGGAGCTGACTGACGCGACGGCGAGAGCCGTAGCCTCCGCGCTTCGGCAGTGGGGCGATCGCTGTGCCGAGCTCGCGGACGCCCTTGAGAAAGGAGGTAACGATGTCTAGACGACGGAGGAAGGACTGGCCCTATACGGCCGGCGACTATGGGTGGACGGTCCGCGCATACGACCGTAGCGGGGTGTGCTACCTATCGACCTCGGACGGCCAGGGAGGCTACCTGCGCCGTAGCCTCCGGCACCGCGACCGGGATCGTGCGAGACGGCAGGCTGACGCGGAGGCACGGAAGCTCAAGCAGGGCCTTGCTGCGCTCGCTGGCCCTCCGACGCTTGCCCGAGTGCTGGAGCTCTACGTTGTTGAAGTTACCCCCACGAAAGTAGCGAGCGTGCAGTCGGAGGACCGCCGTCAAGCGGAGATGTTCCGGCGGCTGTGGGGCAACGGATTCGATCTACGCAGCGTCTCCCGACGTGTGTGGGACCGGTTCGTACGCGAACGGAAAAAAGGTGCAGTAGATGGTCGGGGGCAGAGCGTACCCGAAGGCAAGCGGCGAGCTGTTTCAGAGCGAACGGTAGAGCGGGACCTTCGCTTCCTTCGCGCTGTGTGTAAGTGGGCGACGGAGTACCGCGACCGTGACGGCCGGCTGCTTCTGGAGCACGACCCGACTCGCGGGTTGCCCGTCCCCAAGGAGATGAACCCAGAGCGTCCTGTAGCGACTTATGACCGCGTTGATGCGATCCGGGAGCACTACCATGAGCCTCGCATGGAGATCGGCTGGCACGGCGGGCGTGAGAACGTTGAGACGTTTCTTCCCGAGGTGTTCGAGATCATCGTCGGCACTGGCCGCAGAGTCCGGGCTGTACTCGGGCTCCGGCACGAGGATCTTGAGCTGGAGCGAACGCCGAGCTGCCCTTACGGGGCGATCGTTTGGCCAGAGGACACCGACAAACAAGGCAAGCGTTGGCGCTGCCCCATCTCCGCTGCTGTGCGACAGGCTCTCGAGTCGGCAATCCAAAAGCGACCTCGCGTCGGAGGCGGCCCGCTGTTTCCTTCGCCACAGGACGTGGACAACCCCGTTAGGTACGAGCTGGCGTGCAAGTGGCTGAGGCAAGCCGAGAAGGCTGCTGAGGTAGAGCCGTTGAAGCGCGGGCGATGGCACCCATACCGGCGGCTGTGGGCGACCTGCCGGAAGGACCTACCCGACGTGGACGTGGCTCAGGCGGGAGGCTGGGGCAGCTTGGAGGCGCTAAAGCTCGCTTATCAGCGGCCCGACGAAGCGACCATGCTGCGGGTCGTGGAGCACGAATCGCAGCTACGAGAGGTCAAGTAGGGTGCCGAACCTGACACAGAAAGTGACACACCCAGACAGCCCGCCAAAAACCCCCACCATGTAACTACAAGCGGGGCTGGCTTTCCAACAAAGCGGGCGACCGGTCTCGAACCGGCGACCTTCAGCTTGGAAGGCTGACGCTCTGCCAACTGAGCTACGCCCGCGTGTGAACCCGGCTTCCGAGGGTCACTCGGAGCCGATCTTATCCTATCGCTGCGATCAGCGCGAGTTCCCACCGTAGCTCGACGCGTCAGAGCCTCCTAGGCTGCCGCCGTCTTCGGCTTACGTCCCACCACCTCACCGGTGGCGGCATGCTCCTCGAGCCCGGCGAGAACGCGGCCGAGGATCTTGCGGAATTGTCCGGCCATGACCGTCTTGCCCATGACCCAGCCCACCGGGCCGAACTTCGGACGAAACGCCATGTGGAAGCTCACCCTGCTCCGCTCACCCTCTAGCGGCTCGACCGCGAGTCGCGCTACGGCGCGCTTCAGCGGGAAGTTGCCTGGATCGATGATCTCGACCTCGTACTCGCGACCAGGCGTGTAGGCCGTGATCTCTTCCGTGATCTGGTTCCCGTCTTGGAAGTGGCAGACCCGCTGGGCGCCCAACCCCGAGCTCACGCCGTTCTTGATGGGGGAGCGCTCTACGAGCGGATGGAAGCGGTAAATGCCCCCGAAGTCGTCGACGATCGACCACACCCGCTCGGTGGGAACGTCGATCACCCGATCTACAGTCACCTCATGCATGGTTGGATTCCTCTTTTGGATGGTTGGGTTCCTATTGGTCAGAGTTGGCTCATCCCGCCGTCGACGACCAGCTCGTGGCCGAGGACGAACGAGGATTCAGGGCTCGAGAGGAACACCGAGCCGCGCGAGAAACATGAGAAAGCGAGCAGCCTCCTCATGATGCCTGGTAGGTAACCTTCCGAGCAAGCGACACGGAGACACACTTTGGGCGGTGTTCCTGAGACCGCGGATCGCTAGAGGGGCGGTTCCTTCGGGGCCGCCCCTCCTCACATCTAGCCCCTCCACGCTCCTGATCTCGTCCTCCGTTGAATGGGTGGTCGCTTGCCACAGAAAGGCAGCCCGGCTTAGCGTCCTCCCCCTTCTGCCTCGATAGAGGCCCTATGACGCTCCACACAGCCGGGGAGGTTCGACCATGACCGCGCTCAAACACACGATTTTCACCGCCCTCGTCACCGTACTGCTCGCGATGGGGAGCACGTCCTCGCTTATGGCGCAGTCCGATGAGCAGATAGCGCAAGAAGTAATGGCTCTCGCGCGAGCGCAGTGGCAGGCTGCCATCGACCAGCGGCCAACTGCCGAGACCATGAAGGATGTGGCCGAAGAATACACCGAGTTCGACCGGGGCATCCCGACCCGGATTGACGGCAAGGCCATGAACATGCGCTTTGCAGAAGCCTACGCGGGCGGCCCGGGCGGCCTCGTGGCCGCTGATATGGCGAACCCGAAAGTGCAGGTGTACGGGGATGTGGCGATCCTTAGCTACAACTTCATCGGCGCCGTCCGGACCGGCGAGGGAACCATCGAGCCGAGCTTGGCCAAGTCGACGCGGGTTTACGCGAAAAAGGATGGGCGTTGGCAGCTCGTTCACGCGAACTTTGGCTCCGCAGACGACATGGACTGAACCACCAAGTTCGCTATTTTCGTGGAAAACAAGGGGCGGTTCCTTCGGGGCCGCCCCTTCGTTCATCCTGGCCGCTGAACGAGTGACCATTTCACCCCGTATGTGCCGACCGGGTGCGCTGGGGGGCACCGGCCTACCTGAAGGCGCGTGGGCGCGCGTGAAGTCTGGGGGGGCTTCGGCCCCAGCTGGCTAGGGGAGGGTAGCCGGCACAAGCAAAGCCGCGCCGCTGCCTCGCTCGCGAATGAAGCCGATTATTTTCACCGCCCCCTGAGCCAACGCCAGACCGCGGCGCCGGCCAGCAGTAGCAGAATCCAGTCCAACGGCACTCTGTAGCGGGGCATGTACATAACGACGTAGTAGATCAGCGGGTAGCAGATCAGCGGCGTCATG
>JBDHFW010000109.1:0-10590 GCA_039590175.1 Gemmatimonadota bacterium
ATGGGAAACAACGCTCCGACCAAGTTTGCGAACATGCTCCGCAACCTGGAGGAGAACCGTGTGAGGGTCGTGCAGGCCGTGATGAGGCGGCATCCGTAGGTTTGAGCCTGCATGATGGTCGAGGAGTGGATCCTTCCCACAATCAGGTGAGAGGGGCCAGGCGTGTTCCAACCTCAACGTGGACCTTAACCCGGGCGTGTCATCAATATGGCGAGGGAACCATATCGAGCCGAGCGGATCCCCCGCACGCGCCGATCGGCCGTCGATGCGGGTCGACTCGGGCGCCACAAGAATATCTTCCATGCCCTGGTCCAAGCGGATGTGACGGAGGCGCGCCGGGCGTTATCCGCGTGCTCCGCTCAGGCCGGGAAGAAACTCTCGTTCACAGCGTACGTGATTCACTCCCTTGGCCGGGCCGTACACGCGAACCCCCACCTTCATGCTTACCTGAACTGGCGTCGCAGGCTCGTGATCTTTCAGCACGTCAATATCGCAACCATGATCGAGGTTGACTGGGAAGGGTACCCGGTGCCCATGCCTCACGTCCTCAAGCGGGTGGATGAGCGAGACTATCTCGCTATCAGCGATGAACTGCGTTCGGTGCAGACGAACCCCTCTACCTCTCCCGGATGGAGGTACCTCAAGTGGTTCGTTAGCCTGCCCGGCTTCCTGCGAAGATCCTTCGCGTGGATCGTCATGAGAGTCCCGCGATCGTTCCGTGCCTACTCCAGTCCGGTCCTCGTGACGGCGGTCGGCATGTTCGGGAAGGGCGGCGGTTGGGGAATCCCGAAGCCTAGCCAGACGCTGACGGTGACGTTGGGCGGCATTGGCGAACGACCCGGAGTCGTTGAGGGCGAGATCGAGATCAGGGAGTACCTCGATATCACGATAAGCATCGATCACGACATCGTGGACGGCGCTCCCGCAGCCCGCTTTATCGAGAAGTTCCGAAGAACGCTGGAACAGGCGGCGGCCTTGCGCGATCTCGGGCACACCAGCGTTGATGGCCTCTAGCTGGCCGCCAACTAAAGAGCGATCGCTGCTGACACGGGGGCGGTTCCTTGGGCTGCTCTTGCTCGCTTGTCGTCCCCGCCACGCTCCTGATCTCGTCCGGGGCCACCCCAGCCCGCATCTATGAACCTGTTCCGCGCGTAACGCCCCTTCACGCTCCTGATCTCGTCCTCCAGCGCGCCTTACACCAGCTCATCACCGCCATGGAAGTCGAGGTAGCTCAGTCTTCGGCCGCCGAGCTGGCGCTCCGCCTCCTTGCCGGCCAGATGGCGGGCCATCACGGCGCCGGCAAAGAGGTTGCCCAGGACGACCGCCCGCCAGTCGGGGGCACCGCTCAGGGCGCCCGTCAGCCCGAGCGCGCCATAGAAGACGAGCGAGCAGGCGAGCAGCCCGTAAAGGGCTCCGCTGAGGACCTTCGGTGGCTCGTCGGTCCACAGGAACGTTAAGGCGGCACCAACGCCGAGCAGGCAGAAGACGAGCAGATGCAGGAACGCGTAGACCACGATGTGACCGGCCCCCGTGATCATCGAGGCGATTGTCATAAAGACGCCCAGATCGCCGGCACTGCTAGACGGTCCACTGCCCAGAACGGCACCGGAGAGAAAGGCAGGGGTCGCAAACGGCTCCAGGCGGACCAAATCGTAGACGAAGAAGAACGCGACCACCGCACCGCCGCCGAGCAAGCCCCCCACTACCCCATCACGTATGCACCGCCAATAGGTTCGCAGGCCGCGCCGAGCGCCGCGCCTCCTGAGGTCGCGCTGCTGAGACTCCACGTCGCACCTCTGAAGCGAGCAGGGAAACAGGCGATACACCTTCCCGGGAACGACGACCAGCTCCCCCCACCTCTTTGTCGTCTTTCTTTCCCGGCGGACAAGGGCAAAGACGGGAGGAACAGCCGTTAACCCCGGCGTTCACGCCCCGCCCCTCAGCGCATCTGGCCCCTCCACGCTCCTGATCTCGTCCTCCTAGAGTCACAGCGCCGCCCGCCTCGTTGCTGGCAAGACGAGCGGTCGCGAGAATGACCGACAGCATGTTGACTCGAGGCCGAACCACACTTCGCAGCATCACCCCACTCGTCGTGGCCCTCGTGGCTGCGTGCGACCCAGGCACGAACATGCCGACGGATGAACCAGCCCCCCGTGACGCCAGCTGGGCCGTCTACGGCGGTGATGCCGGCGGGTCGCGTTACTCGCCCCTCGATCTGATCAACCGCGAAAACGTGAGGGAGCTCGAAGTCGCGTGGATGGCCCAGACCGGTGACTGGAGCCACACGGAGGGGGGCACCGAGATGAGCGGCCCCTGTCAGCAATGCCATACCGGCGACTACAAGTACGAGACAACGCCGATCCTGGCCCGTGAACGGCTATATGTCGGGACGCCGTTCAACCGGGCCGTGGCCCTGGATGCGGCCACCGGCGAGTTGCTGTGGAGGCACGATCCGATAGTCGACAGCGAGATCAGCCGAAACGAAGGAATGATCTCGCGGGGTGTCTCCTACTGGGAGGCCGAGGAGGGCGCCGGAGAGCCGTGCAGTGCAAGGGTATTCCTGCCAACGGTGGACGCCCGCCTCATCGCCCTGGACGCCGACACTGGCGAGCTCTGCCGGGACTTCGGCGAGGCCGGCACGGTGCATCTGGACGTGGATGTGGGAGAGGTCGTCGAGGGCATGTACGGAGTCACTTCGCCCCCGGCCATAGTCGGCGATGCGGTGATCGTCGGTTCCTCGATCGGCGACCGTCACGTGGTCAACCTCGAGCACGGTACCGTCAGGGCGTACGACGCGCGGTCAGGCGCCCTGCTCTGGAGCTGGGACCCGATCCCCCGGGCTCCCGAGGACCCCGGCTGGGAGACATGGACCGCCGAAGCGGCGTCACGCACGGGTGGCGGTAACGCCTGGGCACCGCTCTCCGCCGATCTGGAGCGTGACATGGTGTTTGTACCGACCGGCGCCGTGTCGAGCGACTTCTACGGCGGTGAGCGGCCGGGTGCGAACCTGTTCTCCAGCTCCGTCGTGGCCCTACAGGCATCGTCCGGTGCGCTTCTCTGGCACTTCCAGACCGTGCACCACGACATCTGGGACTACGACGTCGCCGCCCAGCCGACGCTGACCACCGTCCCTCTGGATGGGGAGCGGAGACCCGCCGTCGTGGTCGGGACGAAGACAGGGCTGATCTTCGTGCTCGACCGGGAAACCGGCGAGCCGCTCTTCCCGGTAGAGGAGCGGCCGGTCCCGGCCAGTACGATACCGGGCGAGGTCGCCTGGCCCACCCAGCCGTTTCCAGTCGTGCCTCGGCCGCTTCACCCCCATGAGATCAGCCCCGAGGATGCTTGGGGGCTTACGCCGGAGGACCGGGAGGCGTGCCGGGCACAGATGGCCGGCCTGCGTAACGAAGGCGTCTATACGCCGCCCAGTACAGAGGGGACACTCATGTACCCGGGTTTCGGGGGCGGCATCAACTGGGGCGGAGTCGCGGTGGACCCGGCAAGCCATGTGCTGGTTGTCAACGTCATGCGCCTGCCCATGTGGGTGAGCCTCACGCCTCGCTCTGACGCCGAGCAAGGACAACGGCCGATGGACACGCCATACCGGATGAACCGCGCCGCCCTCATCTCACCCAGCGGAACGCCGTGCAACAAACCACCCTGGGGGACCCTCGCAGCAGTGGATTTGGAATCCGCCCAGGTGCTGTGGGAAGTCCCTTTCGGCACGATCGGACGCCTGGCCGAAGCGGAGGGATCGTCCGAATGGGGCTCTCTCAACCTCGGAGGTCCGATCATCACGGCTGGAGGTCTGGTGTTCATCGGCGCCGCCATGGATGAGGCAATCCGGGCCTACGACATCGAGACGGGCGAGGAGCTGTGGAAGGCTGATCTTCCAGCGGGCGGGAACGCAACTCCCATGACGTACGAGATCGGCGGTAAGCAGTACGTGGCGATCGTGGCCGGCGGGCATAGCCGCCTCGGCACCGAGCTCGGGGACCACGTGGTCGCGTTCGCCCTACCCTGAAACGACTTCGCTCAGCGCCTTCGAGGGCCTACGTTGTTCCGCGTACACCAGACCTCCCGTCGGCCAGGCTGGAGGCGGGCGCTGGCCCGCGCTGAAAACGTCGCGTCGTTCGGGGCCTCCGCGCCTGTGGGCGCCGACTGGCGCTGGCCCGCGCTGACCGCTCCGCGCACTGGCGCTGTTGCCGTGGTTGTTACCGTTGAGCGGCTCTACCCGGTCAGTAGTCCGGGCGATCGAAGTTCCTCCTCGGGCGTCGATACTCATAATCCCAGCCTAGGACGGGCCCTCCTACCGGGGTACAGTGCGAAAGAGTGCGAGACCTGTGTTCTCTCGCATTCGGCCAACCACCGCAGCACTTGGGCTGCCGGATGGGGTGGTCTCTGCGGCTGAGGCCCGTTGACGCAGCACCAACGACGCGTCCGAGCGGAGTAATCCGCATGTGGTGCGCCCTCCCGGTCTCCGCACCTGATACGGATGCGACCTGGAAAGCAAAGATAGAGAGGTGATCAGCGCAAACGCGCGCGCCTACCGAAAGCAGCGTCCGGTCAAAACAGCAGGAAGCCGATCGCGAGTACACGACTGCCCGCATCAGAAGCGGAACGCGCGCTGCACCTTGATCGTCAGGCCGTTCGACTCGAGGTCCCAACGGTCGCCGAAGTCCTGGATGTTGTGGTTGTAGACCACGAAGAGATCACCGTACGGGTCGAACGTCCAGCGGATCCGGTTGTTGAACCCGACGGAGCGGCTCTCGTTGTCGTACTGCGCAAGAAGACTAGCGTTGAGATCGGTCGTGAAGTGAAGCTGCACACGGCCGACGAAGAAGTCCTTGGTGAAATCGCCCGCCGGCAGCCGGCCGACCCTGTGCTCGGCCGAGAGCTCGAAGTTCACCGTAGCGGACGGCTTCCAGGCGACCACGGCCTCGATCTCGTCCAGACTGCCGTCGTAGAAGCTCCCGAACCACCAGGCGATCGCGCCGCTCACCTTCCGCCAGGAGGCAAATTCCACCAGGGCGCGGTATCGGAGCCACTCGTAAGACCCCGGAAGAATTACGACGCCCTCGGCAATCTCGAACGGCTCCTCGAGTCGCTCGCCCTCGGGAATGAGGTTGAATTCCGTCTTGTCGCCAGTCTCCCAGTCCCAGTTGAACGGCGCGGTGAATACCTGGTAGCTCTCCCAGCTGCCATCCAAATCCAGAACCAGTCGTGTAAAGAGCTGGAAGTTCATCTTGCGAAGCGGCTTCCAGCCCGGCCGAGGCCGGAACTGGGCCCTCGGTTGGATGATCTGTACGTCCATGCGGGGCACGAAGCCGAGAGACGGATCGAAGCCCTCGCCCATCCGCTTGTAGATGAGCGCGACGTCCCAGAGGTCATTCGGGTAGTCGATCTTGATGCCGGCGGCCACCCGGTCTCCGTTCAGGTCCTCCCGGTCGGTGACCAGTCCCCAGACGCCCACGAGAAAGTTCTTGTCGCCGGCCAGCCGGGACGTCTGGTAGGTGAAGTCGGCCCCGGCGAGCCAGCTACCGCCGCGGCCCAGCGGGTCGCCGAACGTGGCGATCACTCCGGCAGAGCTCTCTTCGAGGACGTTTTGCAGGACTCGCACCACCCCCATTGACGCGCTCGGGACCAGATCCTCCACTGCCCTCGTCCTGACGGCGAGCGCGCCGAAGTTGGTGTTCCCGACGCGGCCGTTCGACTTGAGTCCCACGTCGATCGGGACCTCCTGTCCCTCGACCAGCCCGATCCTCCGGCTGAAGAACGGGAGCACGTCGGTGCCGCGCTCGAGCCCGAATTGGTATATGTCTGATCCTGCCAGGAAGAAGTCACGCTTCTCGGGGAAAAACAGCGGGAAGCGAGTAAGGTTCGTCTGCCGCACGTCGACCTCCGTCTCGGCGAAGTCGGTGTTCACTGTAAGGAAGGCGCCGACGTTGGGGCCGATGCGCTGAGCGACGTCGAGACTAGGCTCGAGCCGGTATTCGGGATCCGCCTCGTGCTCCGGCACACCTCCCCCGCCGGCCAGGGCCGGTCGTACGGTCAGACCGAGCCCGAGATCGAACGTCGGTAGACCGGTCAGGAGGCCGGCGCGGCTCGTTTGGGTGATCTCGTAGTCGCGCCGGGTGCCCGACCACCGGGATGTCTCCTGCAAACGCTGGATGCGCCGCTCGATGTTGAGTCCCCAGGAATCCAGGTGGTTCGCGAACGCGATGCTGGAGAGCGGGATCCGTATCTCGAGGGACCAGCCCCACGGGCCGCGGGCGGTGGCCGCCTCCCACACAGCGTCCCATGTCGGTCTCTGCCCCTCGCCCCGGTCGATGATCAGGGCGTCGTAGCGGGCGCCGCTGGGGTTGAGACCGAAGACGTAGCCGGATCGGCCTTCCCGGAAGGTGTCCAGCACGAGGAGGATGTAGTCCTCAAGGAAGATGTCCGCGTCCCGCTGCTTCGAGAAGCTGACAATTCCGGCCGGGTCTGGGTCGTACGCGATGACGCCCACCAGGAGGTGGCGGGAGCTGGCCAGCACCCGGACGGCGGTCCGACCGGTCGGAGGTGCGCCCTCCGTCGGGTCGATCATGACCAGGTCCGGGATGGAATCGGCGGTCAGCCATTCCGGCTCGTCGAGCAGGCCGTCGAGGCGAATGCTGTCCTCGACGAGCGATCGGGCTCGAACCGAGGGAGGTGGCTGTTCCTGGGCGTTCAAGGTGGCTAGGGTGGCCGGGGAAAGGAGGCCCGACGCAACGAGCAGCACACCGATCCCAGGCAGGACAAGGCGGCAACCGGGTCGTGCCATTTTTTCTGAGTCGAGGGGTTGGAAGCGTTCCTGACACCAACCTACGGGATTGCTCGGACGCTCCCAACCCCGCTTCCCGGCGCCGGACTGTGGTTTTCGGCGAAAGACGCCACCACCCGCTCAGCACACACCAGACAGACGGTTCTAGGTGTAGAGACGACAAGGCTGACCCCGAGCTGGCTAATGCAGCTCCGGGGCAGGTTGTGCGCGCGGTGGGGAGCGCGTGTGTCCGATAGATGGCGCGGGTATATGCGAGGAGGCCGCTTTGTATAGCCGGCTTTGTAAGAGGCGTTGCCTCGGGGCCGCCTCGAAACCATCGGAGGCTAATGTGCCAGCATGACGATCGGGAAGTACGACGCGGCTCGCTGAGCCGGCGCTGGTAGAAAGTGCCAGTGTATTATGAAGATTCTCAGCAACGCATAGTAGTCAGCAAAGTAGGCCAGAATGATCACCTCGCACCAAGTTCAAGCACGCACCGGTTCTCAGTACACAAGGTCGTTCGGAGATGACGTGCTCTACGGACTTTGCCAGAGAAATCCGAGGCACGAGGAAACGAGGGCCGTTGTAGCAAAGATTTGGCTGATCGGCCGTTCATACGCCGCCGCTATCGAGCGTCAGGGGAGGCTTGCTGGCAGAACGCTTACCAGCTTCTATCGGGATCTCGCAAACCACTTAGTTGCCAGCGATCTGGACCATCACATGGACCGGTTACGTCAACTCGATGCCTTGGATTGGGACTCGGCAGAAATGGTGCTCGACGTGCACGCCACTTTCTTAGATACGCTGTCTAAGTTCACGACAACGACGCTCCGTTCTTTTGCTTCTAAGTACCTCCACTTTCATTGCCCGATGGCGGTACCGGTCTACGATAGTCATGCCGAGAGGGTTCTGCCGCAGCTTCATCTACGTCATTCTCGGGCGCGAAAAGAAGCACGGCCCGACGCAACGTATTCGAGATTCCTCTTCCAGACGTTGGAGCTTCTCGGCGCGAGCGACGCGCAGCACGATGTACGTCTGACTCCGAAGGAGCTTGACCGTATTCTCTATGGATGCAGGGAGAGCGGGTGGGTAGTAGCGTCCCTGAGCTACGGAAGCCCGAATAGCCATTCGGAGACCAAAGCTCTCTACCTGCGCCCAACGAGAAGCACACTTTTGCCCGTTGTTGTCACATTGCTTTGAAACGAGCAACTCGAGCCGTTTCAGGCGCAGTGCTAAACTCAGTTGCTGCCGGGGGTCAACAATGAAATCCCACGTAACTAGCTCCGTTCTCCTAGGACTGCGCGAGGGTCTCGCCGGTGCACTACTGAGGGGGATTCTCGGTTTCGGCATGCTCGGCACAGCCGCTCCTCTCTGCGCCCAGGAGCAGGAGACGCCTACAGGAGCCTCGACCGTAGAGTTCGCCGAATCGGCTGGCCGCGGAGGTGCTCCGACCTTTCGATCCCAAGCGCAGCCGGTGACCGTGCAGGATGCGATGGGTGCGGTGCTGGTGACGGCGGAGGAGTTCCGGCTCCGCACAGTTCGGACGGACTCCTGGCTTGCCGAGTGTCAGTCCATGCGTCCCGACCTCCCCCATGCCCGGGTCCAACCTGACGAGATCGCTGACAGGGTTGGCTCGCTCAGCCTCGCCGTGTTCGACCAAAAGCAGGTGAACTTTTCGTTTCGAGCCACGACGGACGGTACGGAATACGTGCTGACGGTGGACGGGTCGCAGGCTGATTCCGTCAAGGTGACTGCATCTCCTTCAGGAGCGCTGGTCGCGTCTGTGACTGAGGCGCCGATGACCGTGGTCCGGAATGAAGAAGAGTCCTTCTATTGCCCCGCGGCGGCCGCCTTCACGATCAAGATCGAACCGTAGGGAGTCACAGCGCGGGGCCAGGTGATCGATACAGTTGTGGCCGGTGTCCGAGGGTCTCAAAGGGATCGGACGACGTGCTTAGATAGCTATAGTTACAACTATGGAGCCGACCGGGATCGAACCGGTGACCTCCTGCTTGCAAAACATATGATCTAACCCCCGATTTCCGCACCATATGCGTACTTCTGCGGAAAAGTCCGCATGGGTACGGACCTTTCTCAGCATTTCCGCACCTGTTACGGACCGAACCTGGAGAGAAAACATGGAGAGGTCACGCCTGTGGGCCGCCCCTTCCTGCATCTGGCCCCTTCCACACTCCTGATCTCGTCCTCGTAATTCAGAATACCGAGCCGCATCCATACGGCCCTGAATTCAGGTCCTCCTGACAACGCATGTCCAGTTATTCCCGATTGCGGCGGCTCCGTTCCGTTGAGTGATTTTGATTTGGTTTGGAGAGGAAAGCGATGCGATGCGCGCTCACATGCTGTGGAAAAGAGATGAAAGAAAAGGCTGAAAAAGGGTGTGAGAAGACATGAAGATTGCGGAAATCAAACAGACTGTGAAAGAGCGCTATAGCAAATGCGCGGAGGAGGGTGGTGGGGAGGAGCCCTGTTGTCCCAGCATGGCTCCAACAAGTAAGAGCTTTGCTGCTGAACACGGGCTTTATGGGCAGGAAGAACTCTCCCTGATCCCTGAAACCGCTCTAAAGCTTTCTAAAGGATGCGGTAACCCTACTGGTTTTGCCAATCTTCAATGTGGCGAAGTAGTTGTGGATTTTGGTTGTGGTGCGGGAATAGATATCATTCTGGCCGCCCACAAGGTGGGACCTGATGGGAAAGTGGTTGGAGTGGATTTCTCTCCCTCTATGATCATGCGTGCACAGCAGGTCGTGGCTGAGCCGGGCTTGAAGGATACCGTGGAGCTTCTTGTTGCCGACATGGAGCAACTTGAGCTTCCGGATGGGGTCGCCGATGTGGTGATCTCCAACTGCGTCATCAACCTGTGCCCCGACAAGGCTGCCGTCTACCGGGAAGCCTTCCGTATCCTGAAGCCCGGCGGGAGACTGGCGATCTCCGACGTCTTCATGAACGACCCGATCGATCCCGGCGTGAAGGAACGCTTCCAGACCACCTGGGCGGGATGCGTGGGGGGATCCATCGACGAGGAGGCGTACTTTGCGCTGGTTCGGGAGGCAGGCTTCGGCCAGATTGACGTGCGTGCACGCTACACCCTGAGCTCCGGGGAGCTGGAGTCGATGGCGTGCTGCCCCGGGCCGAAGTACACGCCCGCTCCGGCGAGTGAGGATCTTGCCTCCATCGCAGGCCAGGTCATGAGCATCAAGTTCACCGCGCGGAAGCCGCTCCAGTAAAGAGGTCGGGCTACGTCTCCGGCCTCACCTTGGCTAGCGGGTCCCTACCATCTGTGTCACAAATCGTTAGCGTGGTCGTGCCCCGATTCATAGACTTCGGCCGGAGGTCACGAAGTGAGTCGCGAGCTCTGCCAACCACACCGAGAGAAGAGCACACCACCGGGGATCGACCTGACCGGCATAGAGAGCCAGACGGATTACGTTAACCGGATTCGCCAGCGTCTCGGTATCAGCGTCAGCGAGTACGAAGTGCTCAACATCCATCGGATCGGAATAGAGGCACCGGTAGCTGACGTGTTTGAGGAGCTTCTGACGTGGGACGGAAGATCCACGTGCTGGCCGAGCCACGTGGCCCCCGCCGAGCGCCTCGAGGATCGTATCGAGGACATCGAAATCCATCTCCTCGGGCGCCGATGGCCTTGGGGATTCGGCAAAGGCCGATTCGGGGTCAGTTTGGTCCCACTTTTCCGGATGCACTTGGTGCGAATCTGCCGTGAACCGGACCCGTTATTCGACAACGCCCGATACCTGCTGTTCGAATGTAGCGGCGGCTATCCGATTGGCGTC
>JBDHFW010000110.1:0-8310 GCA_039590175.1 Gemmatimonadota bacterium
GGTGGCCGGATACGTGGGAACGACAAGACTGATCGACAACGCGTTGTTGGCTGGCTCGTCCTCCCTGGATGACTCGGGGGCATAGATGCGTAGAACGCTGTTCAAGTCGAAGATTCACCGCGCCACCCTCACGGGCGCTCACCTGGACTACGAGGGGTCCATCAGCGTCGATCGAGACCTAATGGATGCCGCGGAGCTGGTCCCGTACGAGAAGGTCCAGGTTCTGAATCTCTCCAACGGGGTCCGTCTGGAGACGTACGTCATCGAGGGGACGCGAGGCAGCGGAGAGATCCAGCTCAACGGTCCAGCGGCCCGATTGGGATACGCCGGCGACCAAGTCATCATCGTCAGCTACGCGGAGTACGAGGAAGAGGAAGTGGCCCGCCATGCGCCGACTGTGGTGCACGTCGATGGGCACAACCGCCTCCTTCCAGATCTCCGCTCCGGCACGGCGGTCTGAGCCCGCCGCATCCCCTCCTAGATCGAGCCGCCGGGGACGGGCGGCTTCCCGACTGGGCTCACTGCTCCCAGGCCCGCCTCGAGCACATCCGCCGCGTGCGCGATCTCCTCGGCTCCTGGGGAAGCGCGCTGGGTCTCGAGCATGCCGCGATGAGTCGGTGGCTGGCCGCCGCCACCCTTCACGATGCCTTGCGGGACGCGGATCCGGCAGAGTTCGTGACCGATGCCGTCCACCCTCCGGACGTCGCGGCCCGCTGGCCCCGGCATCTCCTCCACGGGCCCGCCTGCGCCCACCGGCTTCTGGAGGAGGGCGTCAGAGACGAGGCGCTTCTACGGGCGGTCGCGTACCATACGACCGGCCACCCGGACCTGGACGAGATGGGCGAGTACCTTTACCTGGCCGACTTTCTGGATCCGGGCCGTGACTTCATGCACGGGGAGCGAGGTTCGTTGAGAGAGCGTTTGCCCGGGGAGCGATCGGCCGTGCTCTTGGAGGTCATCGGCCTTCGCATCGGCCACCTGCTCGCACGAAGAAGCACCATCCTCGAAGAGACGCTGCGTTTCTGGAACAGGGTCGCGGCGGAGATGGAGCGAACGTGAGTCAGAGGAAGTCGACGAGTCGAAAGAAGCCCGTGAGTCGAAAAGGATCGACGTCGCCTCGGCGTCGCGGTCCCCCAAAGGCGGCTTACGCGGCGGCGTTGCTGATGGTCATCGTGTTGCTCGCCTCGGCTTGGTGGGGGTGGAGGCAGGCGCGCGAGAAGATCGATCCCGACGAGGATCCGTTCGCCCGGCAAGTCGAGCTGCCTCCGGAGCCGGATCCGATCGCGCGCGTGGAGGTGCTGAACGGCGCAGGAGAGCCGGGAGCGGCACAGGAGGCGGCCGAGATCCTGCGCGGAGCCGGCTTCGACGTCGTCTACTTCGGAAACGCGAGCGACTTCGACAACCCACGGACACGGGTCATCGCCCGCGTCGGAAGCGGCGGGCGCGCGGATTCCGTGGCCGGCTGGCTGCGCGTGGACCGCCTCGAGAGCGACGTGGATCCGACGATGCACCTGGACGCCACGATCGTCCTCGGCGTCGACTGGCGGCGCAGGTTTCGCCTCGCGGCCGATGCCACGGCGGAGGCCGAGCTCAAGCCGCAGCGCTGAGGTGACAGGGTAGCCCTTGGATTGACCCTTCGTTGAGCCGTACGCCGAACCGTGGTCCATGCAAGACGACGACAGGTGGGAGCGGTTTCGGTTCAACATCCTCCGCATTCCCTCTACCCGTACACCTGTACAGGTAGAAAGACGGGCCCGTGAGGTCCACGCGGCGTGGCTGGAGCTTAGGGCCGAGCGAAAGGCGCTCGAGCGCGACAAGCGCATTTGGCTGGACTCCGCTCCAAGACGCCTGGATCCGGTACGGCCGTTCTGCTTCGTGCTGGAGCGGATGAAGCGAAAGTGGCGCGAGGCGGATCGGAGAGCGGATCGATGCGGCTTCCCAGTGCAGCGCACGGTAGGCTCGGCCCGGGCCCGCGACGACTGGTTCCGGTTGCTGTCCGCGGTTCTGTGTGAGAATGAGGTGATCCGGGTCAGGCATCGGTACCATGACGGGCCGGCGATCCTGATGAGCGAATCCCGATTTCGCGCCCTCGAGAAAGCCGCCGGCCTCTCTCCAGCCGATCAGTAGGTCTCGCTCCCTGAGCTGCTCCTTGGCCTACGAGGCTCCGGCCGCTTTCTCCGCGCTCTCGAGCCGCAGCTGCCCACAGGCCGCCGCGATGTCACGGCCTCGGGGCGTCCGCACCGCGGCCTCCACGCCGCGCGCCCGCAGCGCCCCGGCGAAGGCGGCCACCCGCTCGGGAGGGCTCGGTCGCCAGTCCACGTAGGGGATCGGATTCAGCGGGATGAGGTTCACGAACGCGGACAGGCCCCGCATCAGCAGGGCCAGCTGCCCGGCCAGGGCCGTCGCGTCGTTGACGCCGTCGATCAACGTGTACTCGAAGGTGATCCGCCGACCGCGCAGCCTCGCGTACTCCCGGATGGCCTCGAAGAGCTCGGGCAGGGGATAGCGGCGCTCGATGGGCATCAGCCGAGCCCTCAAGTCGTGATCCGGCGCGTGCAGCGAGACGGCGAGGCCGAACTGCTCCGGCCGTCGGGCGAGCTCCAGGATTCCGGGCACGAGCCCCACCGTGGAGATCGTGATCCGACGGGCGCCCACTCCGAACCCGCGGTGCATGACGTCCAACGAGCCATGCACCGCCTCGAGGTTGGCCAGCGGCTCGCCCATCCCCATGAACACCACGTTGTCGACCGCACGAGCCCACTCGGATCGCGCGAAGCGCGCCGCGTCCCTGTATTGAGCCGCGATCTCGGCGGCGGAGAGGTGCCGGCGGAAGCCGAAGTGGCCAGTCGCGCAGAAGACGCAGCCGAGAGCGCAGCCCGCTTGCGAGGAGAGGCATAGCGTCAGTCGATCGGAGGTCGGGATCAACACCGACTCGATCTGCTCGCCGTCCTCCAGCCGCCAAAGGTGCTTCACCGTTCCGTCCCGGGAGCGGCCGACGTGAGCCGGCTCCAGCGGCGTGAGCGAGAACTCGGAGCCGAGGGCGGAGCGAAGCTCCTTGGGCAGCGTGGTGGCCTCGTCGAACGAGCGGGCTTTCCGATCGAACACCCAACGGCGGAGCTGCTCGGTTCTGTACGAGGGCTCGCCCCGCGCCTCCATCGCCGCTCCGACCCGGCGCGAGAAGTCCTCCGGACCGAGTCCGAGAAGATCAGCGCGACTTCGGCGGGCGCGGACCGGGCGAGACGGATGGGATGGGTGGAACGGATGATCGTCGGCTTCGGTCGTCATCATCGGGGCTCAGGCCCGCTTGGCGCTGGTTGCCGGCCCACCTGCTGGTTGCCGGCCGTGCTGGTTGCTGGCCCAAAAGGCCGGAAATATACTGCGAGGCGTTCTACTTGTGCGTGCGTCACGCGTTCCTCCCAGCCTACCAGAGGGTGCCGTGTCCCGGTCAGCCGTGAAACCTCGGTGAAGAAGCGCGTGGACGCTTGGTGGCCCGTCGTCGGTTGGACCCTCGTCATCCTCCTGCTTACTTCGATGCAGCTTCCGACATGGGTGGGCTTGTCCGGCTCGAACCTCGACAAGATCGTACATTTCGGGCTCTACCTGGGGCTCGGGCTGACTCTGGGACGTGCAGCCCGCATCTCTGGCTTCACGGGCGTCACCATGTTGCTGGGCTTGCTGCTGGCCGGAATCGCCTTCGCGGCCGTCGATGAGCTCCTGCAGAACTGGGTCCCGAGACGAGCGCCGCAGATGGCCGACTGGCTGGCCGATGTGGCGGGGTTGGCAACCGGGTACGTCCTCTACGTCGCACGGTGGAGACATAGGGTGGAGACATAGGGTGGAGACATAGATGGAAGACGGAAGCACACCGGGCACACCTGGCACGCCGCGCGTAGGCCGCGGGCCGACGACCTTCGCGACCGCGTGGAGAGACGCGCGTTGCGGAGACATCTCCGAAGCCTGGCTCGGCCGCCGCGTGAAGCTGGCGGGTTGGGTCCACCGCGTTCGGGACCTGGGGGGAGTCATCTTCGTCCAGATCCGGGATCGCGGGGGGCGCGTCCAGCTCGCCTTCGGTCCGGACTGGTGTGACGCCGGGATGATCGCGGCGGCCCGGGACCTGAGCTCGGAAGACGTCGTCCAGGTCGAGGGTGACGTCGTCGACCGGCCGCCGGAGGCCGTGAATCCGGAGATGGCGACGGGCTCGATCGAGGTCCACGTGGATGACTTCCGCGTGCTCTCGGAGGCCGCGCCCCTGCCGATCCTCGTGGCCGATGTGGACCAGGAGGCGCTGCCGGCCGAGGAGCTCCGTCTCCGGCATCGGGTGCTGGACCTTCGCCGTCCGGAGATGATCCGGAACTTCGAGGTACGGCACGAAGCGGTCGCCGGGGCCCGCGAGGCTCTCTCGGAGGAGGGGTTCTTGGAGATCGAGACGCCGCTCCTCACGCGGCGGACGCCGGAAGGTGCGCGGGACTACCTGGTTCCCAGCCGCGTGAATCCCGGCGAGTTCTACTCGCTTCCGCAGTCGCCACAGCTCTACAAGCAGCTCCTGATGGTGGCCGGCTACGATCGCTACTTCCAGATCGCGCGCTGCCTGCGCGACGAAGACCTGCGGGCGGATCGGCAGCCGGAGTTCACGCAGGTCGACGTCGAGATGGCGTACGTGGGAGTGGACGACGTTCTCGGCGTCTGCGAGCGCATGCTCCAGCACATGTGGAGCCGTGCCCTCGGCCAGGAGCTTCGCCTGCCTTTCCCACGACTATCCCACGCCGAGGCGCTGGAGTTCTACGGAACCGACAAGCCCGACCTTCGGGTCGGCTGGAAACTGGCCGACCTCACCGACCTCCTCACCGGGCTCGGTTTCGGCATCTTCGATCACACGGCCGAGGCGGGAGGCCGGGTGAGGGGCTTCGTGGCCGCAGGCGGCGGCGCCCTCTCCAGATCGGAGATCGGGGGCTTCGAGGAGCTGGCGAGAAAGCGCGGTGCGAAGGGAGTGATCTGGCTGAAAGCCGGAGCGGAGGGGTGGTCCGGCCCGATCGCCAAGTACGTGAGCGACGACGTCGGTGCCCAGTTGAAGGGGAAGCACGGGATGTCGGAGGGAGATCTCCTGCTTGTCCTCGCGGGCCCCGACTCCGAGACGTCCGGGCCGCTGGACGCCCTTCGGCGCGCCGTGGCGAGCCGCCTCGGCGCCGTCGACGAAGGTGGAGAGCACTGGTTGTGGGTCGTGGACTTCCCGCTGTTCGAGCAGGACCCGGAGACCGGCGCCCCCGTGGCCGCGCATCACCCCTTTACCATGCCTCTGGACGCGGACGCCGACCGGATTCGCGAGGCCCCGTTCGACGTGACGGCTCTCGCCTACGACGTCGTTTACAACGGTGTCGAGCTGGCCAGCGGCAGCATCCGTTGCCACGACGCCGAGATTCAGCGGGCGATCCTCGAGGCCCTCGGCTTCGACCGTGAAGAGGCGGAGCGCCGATTCGGGTTCCTGCTGGAGGCCTTCCGCTATGGAGCGCCTCCTCACGGCGGCTACGCTTTGGGGTTGGACCGGACGATCGCGCTGATGGTCGGCGCCCCGTCCCTTCGGGATGTGATCGCGTTTCCGAAGACGACGGCCGCCCGCGGGCTCATGGAGGGAACCCCCTCCAGCGTGGAACCGGAGGACCTTGCGGGGCTACATATCCAGTTATGCGAGGACGACTGAGGGGGCGTTGGTGAGCTCCCGGTCCGCCGACACCAAGGCCGACACCAAGGCCAACACCCAGGTCGTGCAGGAGCGGCTCGACGCCGTCGGCGCGGACCAGCTTCTGCTGGCCGGCGTGAACGACGCCCACCTTGCGGAGCTGGCTCGGCTCTCCGAGGCACGGGTGATCCTTCGCGGCGACCACCTCATCCTCTCCGGATCGGCGGGAGCGGTGGAGCATGCCGTGCCCGCGGCGCGCCACATGATCGAGATGGCCCGCCGGCTGAAGGCCTTCTCCGTCTCGGACGTGGCGCGGTTCCTCGGCGGCGAAGCGCCGGAGCCGGGCGCCGAAGAAGAGGCCGAGGCCCTCATCCTTCCGCGCGCCCGCAGGGTCATCCGGCCCCGCTCCAAGGGCCAGGAGCAGTACCTCGATGCGATCCGGGACAGCGACATCGTCGTCGGCATCGGCCCCGCCGGGACGGGGAAGACCTACCTGGCCGTGGCCCGTGCCGTTGAGGCGCTGCACCTGAAGCGCGTGCGGAAGATCATCCTCACCCGCCCAGCCGTCGAAGCGGGCGAAGCGCTCGGCTTCCTCCCCGGGGACATCAGGGAGAAGGTGGATCCATACCTGAGGCCCCTGTACGATGCGCTCGAGGACATGATGCCGGCCGAAAAGGTGCGGCGCGCGATCGAGGAGCACACGATCGAGATCGCCCCGCTGGCGTACATGCGCGGCAGGACGCTCTCCGACGCCTTCATCATCCTGGACGAGGCCCAGAACGCCACGACCGCGCAGATGAAGATGTTCCTCACCCGTCTCGGCCTGAACTCCAAGACGGTCGTCACGGGCGACAAGACCCAGATCGATCTGCCGCGCCGCGCCGACTCGGGGCTCCTGGAGATCGAAGAAGTCCTGAAGGGAATCGAGGGCATCGAGTTCATCTACCTGACGGGGCTGGACGTCGTCCGGCACCGACTCGTCAGGGAGATCATCAAGGCGTACGGAGAGCGCACGACGGGCGAGCCGCGTCCGGAGGAGGGGGCATGACCGCCCACTACTCGGAGAGCTGGCGTGAAGCGCTGCGAGCGATCGGCCGGTCGCCGGGCTCCGGCTGGCGGTCCAATCTCATCCATCACGGGAGCCGAGGCCTGCTCATGCTGGTCCTCGCGCTCGCCGTGCCGATGCTCTTCCCCGGCGCCCCCCTCCCGGACTTCGCGCGGCTCGAGCAGGGTCAAGTCGCCTCCGAAGACGTGATCGCGGGGATCTCCTTCGACGTGCCGAAGTCGCCCGAGCGCCTTCAGCTAGAGCGAGCCGAGGCCGAGCGGGGCGTCGCGCCGATCTTCACGTTCGATCGCGAGGCGGCGGGCCGGGCGACGGAGCGGGTGAACGCGATGTTCGCGCGGCTGGACAGCGCCCTCGCCGTAGCCGACGAGGATACGGTCGCCATCCGGCAGGTGCTCAGCGACATCGAGAACGCGACGGTGCCGACGCTGGAGCAGGCGGCGTACCTGCAGATCGGGGCCCGCCGGCGCGCGCTAAGGGACGCGCTTGTCAGGGTTTACGACCGACTTTTGCCCATCGGAGTCGTGTCGAGCCGTGACCTTTCCGACGTCCGCTCGGCCCAGGTCATCGTGCGCGAGGAGGGGGGTGACCGGCTCGTTCGGCGCGATTCCCTCCTAGACGTGGGGAAGTTCTACGCCCGCGCGTCCGAGCTCGCACCGGCCTCGCTCTCTGTCGACGGCCTCCAGCTCTACCAGACGCTCGTCGTTCACTACCTGGAGGAGAGCCTGATATTGGATCCGGAGGCCACCGCTCGCGCCCGCCAGCAGGCGCGGAACGCGGTTCAGGGGTCCGCCGGCTTCGTCCTGGAAGGGGAGCGTATCGTCACCGCTCATGAACGGGTGGGACGCGAGGAGATCGAGAAGCTCCGTGCGTACAGCGCGGCTCTGGCCAGCGCCGGTCAGGCGGGCGTCGGATCATTCTTCCGCTCCCTGGGTGGCGTCCTATACGCCATTGTGGTGGTCGGAATCCTGTGGGGCGTCCTCTACTACCATCGTCGGGAAGAGGTGTACGAGAGCGCCCGGAACTTCTCCATCGTCTTGGTCCTGGTCTTCGTCGTGCTCCTGCTCGCCAGCGTGGTGGCCCGCGCGGACACCTCGCCCGCTCTCATACCGGTGGTACTGGCGGCGCTTCTGCTCGCGGCCGTATACGACGGCCTGCTGGCGGTCGTCACGGTGATGGTGATCGCGGCGCTTCTCGCCGGCCAGACGGCGTTGCCGGGACTGAGCGCGGCGTTCCTGACGATGGCCGCGGGGGCGTCGGCGGCCACGGCCGTTCGCATCATGCGCCGGCGAGCGGACAGCTGGAAGCTCATCGCCGTGATCACGCTGGCGTATCTCGTGGCGGCGCTGGCGCTCGGCCTGCTCTTTTCGTGGTCGCCGCGGGAGCTGATGCTCACCACGGCATTCGGCGCCCTCAACGCGACCGTCTGCACGGTGCTGGTCGTGGGCGGACTCCTCCCCGCGCTGGAGAGCTTCACGGGAATCACGACCCGGCAGACCCTTCTGGAGCTTTCGGACCTGAATCGTCCGCTTCTGAGTCAGCTGGCGAAGAAAGCCCCGGGGACCTATGCGCA
>JBDHFW010000111.1:0-12816 GCA_039590175.1 Gemmatimonadota bacterium
CCGCCTGGAGATCCCGGTCGTGGTCACCGATGCAGACGGAAACCCGACGTCGGTGGCGAACCTCCCGTTCGATGCGGATCGGAGAGACCCGGAAGGCGCGGAGCGCATCCGTGCGTACGTGGCCGAGCTGGATGACCGAATGCCGCCCGTGACGGCGCACGATCTCCGGATCCATTTCGGCGAGCCGATCTTCCTCAGGCGCCTGAAGTGGATCCCGTGGCTTCAGGCGTCGATCCTGCTCATGCTGATGGCCGCCGGAGCGTGGGCCGTGCTCGCCTCGGTGCGCGGCGAGCGGGAGCGAATCTGGTCGGCGATGGCTCGAGAGTCGGCCCATCAGATGGGAACGCCCCTCAGCTCCCTGGTCGGCTGGCTGGAGCAGCTCGAGATGGAGCCCGAGGCTGCGGCCGGAGACGGTCGCTCTCCGACGGCGGTGACGGCGGTGCCGATAGCGCCGCCGGAGCTGATCCTCGAGATGAAGGCGGACACGGATCGTCTGCTCAAGGTGTCGCGCCGCTTCGAGCTCATCGGCCAGCATCCGCGGCTGGATGAAGTGGACATCGGAGACGTGGCGAGCCGCCTCCGGCGTTACTTCCAGGCCCGGCTTCCGAGCCTCGGGAGTCGTGTGTCGCTGATCGTCGAGGTGCCCCCGGACGCTCCCCGGGTGATCGGCAACGAGACGCTCCTCGAGTGGGCGTTTGAGAACCTGATCAAGAACGCGCTCGATGCGTTGGCCGGGCGCGAGGGGAGGGTGGTCATCGAATATGACGGAGAACACTCCGAACGGGCGGCCTTCCGGGTGTTCGACACGGGCCCCGGCGTGCCCGCCGGCCATCGCAAGCAGATCTTCGACATCGGCTTCTCCACGAAGGAGAGCGGTTGGGGCGTCGGGCTCTCGCTCACCCGGCGCATCATCCAGGAGATGCACGACGGCACGATAATGCTGGAGCACTCGGACTCCGGCGCGAGCTTTCGAATCGAGCTACCGGTAGCGGAGAGGAGCGCGCTCTGAGGATCTCTCTCAACCCCGAGCAGCACGCGGCCGTTCAGCACGGAGAGGGCCCCTTGCTGGTGCTCGCAGGGGCTGGCTCCGGCAAGACGCGCGTCCTCACTGCCCGCATCGCCCGCTTGATGGAGGATGGACTCCCGCCCTATCGGATCCTGGCCGTCACGTTCACGAACAAGGCTGCCGACGTGATGCGCCATAGGATCGCGGGCCTGGTCGGTCACGAGCCCGACGGCTTGTGGGCGGGCACGTTCCACTCGATGTGCGCTCGGATACTCCGCATGGAGGCCGACCGCACCGACCGTACTCGAGGCTTCACCATTTACGACGAGAGCGATTCCCAGCGAGCGGTGAAGCGCGCCATGGAGGACGTGGACGTGGATCCACGTCGCTGGTCCGCGAAGGGCGTTCGAGCGCGAATCTCCGACGCGAAGAACGCGATGGTGCGGCCGGAGGAGTTTGCCGCCGCGGCCTTCGACCCTCTCTCTCGCGTGGCCGGTACGGTGTACCCGGCCTACGAGCAGCTGCTCGCCCGTTGCAACGCGTACGATTTCGACGACCTGCTGCTGCGAGCCGTTCGCCTGCTGGAGGAGGATGACGAGGTGCGCGAGCATTACGGCGGTCGGTTCGCGCACGTGCTCGTGGACGAGTACCAGGACACAAACCACGCTCAGTACCGCCTCGTGCGCGCCTGGGCGTCGGTCCACGGAAACGTCTGCGTGGTCGGCGACGACGACCAGTCGATCTACGGTTGGCGCGGTGCCGATCTTCGGAACATCCTGGATTTCGAGCGGGATTTCCCGGGCACGGCCGTGGTTCGGCTCGAGCAGAACTACCGCTCCACGGGAGCTATCCTGAACGTGGCCAACGCCGTGATAGCCCGAAACCGGGCACGAAAAGAGAAGCGGCTGCGCACGGAGCGGACACATGGTGCGCGAGTCGTGGTTGCGGCTCTCCGGGATGAGCGGGCGGAGGCCTCCTGGACCGTCCGTCAGGTCGAGTCCCACCGGGACCGCTACACGTTGGGGGAGGTGGGCGTCCTCTACCGCACAAACGCCCAGTCGCGGGCGTACGAGGACGCCCTCCGCGGAGTGGAGATGCCGTACCGCGTCGTCGGCGGCATCCGGTTTTACGAGCGTCGAGAGGTCAAGGACGTCCTGGCCTATCTGCAACTGCTGGTGAATCCGGCGGATGACACCGCGTTCTTTCGGGCGATCGGATGGCCCCGCCGCGGCGTCGGAGCCGTGACGCTCGAGCGTATGGAGGCAGCTCGAGCCCGGTCGGACGGCAGTCTCCTGGATGTCGCTGCTGCCGCCCGCGAGGTGGACGGCCTGCCGGGTGGTGCCGCTCGCGCCCTCGCCCTGTTCGCGCGGGACCTGGGCGCCCTGGCCGACCTCGTGCCGGTGGCCTCCGCTGCCGAGGTGGCGGAGGAGTGCTTGCGCACGTTCGGGCTCCGAAGCGCTCTCGAGGCGGAGGAGGACGGCGAGGATCGGTTGGCCAACGTCGACGAGCTCATCGCGGGCATGGTCGCGTTCGAAACGGATCGCCCGGGCGTCGAGGAGGAGTCGGCTGGAAGCGATCTCGCCCTTTTCCTCCAGCACGTCTCTCTCCTCAGTGACGTCGACCAGTACGATCCGGAGGAGGGAGCGGTCTCCCTCATGACCCTCCACAATGCGAAGGGGATGGAGTTCCCGGTCGTGTTCATCGGGGGCGCCGAAGAGGGGCTGCTGCCCCTCGGCCGCTCGGCCGAGACGATCGAGGAGCTCGAGGAGGAGCGTCGGCTGTTCTACGTGGGACTCACGAGAGCGATGGACCACCTGCACGTCAGTCACGTCTCGCGCCGGTTCAGGGCGGGGACTTCCATGCCGTGCTTTCCATCCAGCTTCCTGGATGACCTGCCGGAGGAGGCGATCGATCGCCGGATGTCGGGGTTGCCCGGTTGGCGTTCCGGCGGCGGCCGGTTCGCGGCTCGCGGAACGAGGCACGAGAGCCGGTCGGCCTGGACCGGCTCGAGCGATCGGGACCGAAGCTTCGATTGGAGATACAATCCCGCGGCGACGAGTGATGCCGGACCGGTCTACGACTACTCGGACAGCCAGGAGACCTTCGAGCTCGCCAGCGGCGCCCGGATCGTTCATCCGAGATTCGGGCCCGGCACGGTGATCTCCGTGATGGGCGATGGGCGAACCGCGAAGGCCAGCATCGAGTTCGACCTGGAGGGTCCCAAGACGCTCCTCGTCGCGCACGCGGGTCTGCGTCCCGCCGGGTAGCGGCCGTGGCACCGCGTCACCGCTTCAGCGCAGCCGATGTTCGGCGGGCTGCCGCGCTCGCCAGTCTCGCGCTCTCCTCCGAGGAGGTCGAGCGGTTCGCCGATGAGCTCGCCCGGGTCCTCGACGGGTTCGAGTGGGTCGAGTCTTCAGGGCCGCCCCCCGAGGTCGTGTCGCGAGATCGGCACCTGGAGCCCGGCCTCCGCTCCGACGCTCCCGATTCCGATACCCTGCACAAGCCTCCCTCAGAGCTCGCCCCGGACTGGCGCGATGGGTTCTTCGTCGTTCCCAGGCTGCCGGCCCTGGATCGGTGATGGGTGCGCTTCGCTCCCTCTCGGCGGCCCGGGAGATGTTGTCTCTCGGGGAGGATGCCTATCTCGAGCTGGCGTCTCTCGCCCTCCATCGAGCCCACGAGCTGGAGGGCGGCGAGGCGCCGATCCACGCCTTTCTCAGCCTGGTCGAGGAGCCACCGCGCTTCCGCGCCGAGCTCTCTCCCGCGGGCGGGGCAGCCGCGAGTCGCCTGGCCGGCGTCCCCATCGCGGTCAAGGACAACATCTGCACGCTCGGGCTGCCGACGACCTGTGGTTCGAGGCTCCTGGAGGGATACGTCTCCCCGTACGCCGCCACCGCTGTCCGCAGGCTGGAGGAGTCGGGCGCCTGGGTCATCGGGAAGACGAATCTGGACGAGTTCGGCATGGGGTCGTCGACCGAGAACAGCGCCTTCGGGCCCACGCGCAATCCCGCGGATCGGAAGCGCGTGCCCGGAGGCAGCTCCGGCGGCTCGGCCGCCGCGGTGGCCGCGGGGGTCGTCCCCGCGGCGCTGGGCTCATCCACAGGGGGCTCCATAAGACAGCCCGCCGCCATGTGCGGAGTGGTGGGCGTGAAACCGACCTACGGCCGCGTGAGCCGTTACGGCCTCGTGGCCTTCGCCTCCAGCCTCGATCACGTCGGAGTGTTCGCACGCTCGGTGCCCGATGCCGCTGCCATACTGGGAGTCGTGGTAGGCGTCGATCGACGGGATGCGACCAGTCGGCCGCGTGATCCCGGCCCGGTGTCGACATCGACCGCCGGAGAGCCTAGCGAAGCCTTGAGGGGTCGGTCGATCGGCGTCCCCGCCGAGTACTTCGGCGATGAGCTGGACGATGGCGTGCGCCAGGTGGCGGAGCGGGCCCTCGACACGATCGGCGAGGCGGGGGCGCGCCTCATCCCCGTCTCGCTGCCGTCGACGGCTACGGCGCTCTCGTGCTACTACGTGGTGGCGCCCGCCGAGGCTTCCGCCAACCTCGCGAGGTTCGACGGCGTCCGGTACGGTCGCCGCGCCACCGGCGGCCGAACGCTCTCGGAGACCTACCTCCGAAGTCGTGGAGAGGGGTTCGGCGACGAGGTGAAACGGCGGATCCTGCTTGGAACGCATGTGCTCTCGGCTCGCCAATACGAGGCGTACTACCTCCGGGCGCTGGAGCTCCGCCGCCACGTCCACGAGGATTTCCGGCGGGCCTTCCGCACGGTCGATGCCCTGTTCGCCCCGACGACGCCAACCGTCGCCTTCAGGCTCGGCGAGAAGCGAGCGACTCCCACCGAGATGTACACGGCGGACATCTTCACCGTCGCCGCGAACCTCGCCGGGATCCCCGCCATGACGATTCCGATCGGGAACCAGGGCGGCATGCCCGTGGGCGGTCAGCTGATGTGCGCTGCCTGGGAGGAAGAGAAGATGCTCGGAATCGCGGCGGCTCTCGAGACGTGCCTCGAGTACGTGCACCCGCTGGCGGGCGAGGCGTGATCTCCGGATTGAAGACGGCCATAGGCCTCGAGGTGCACGTCCAGCTTCGCACGAAGACGAAGCTGTTCTGCGGCTGTTCGGTCGACGTCGGCGCTCCGCCCAACAGCCGTGTTTGCCCCGTCTGCCTCGGGCTTCCGGGCGCTCTCCCGACGACGAACGAGGAAGCCGTGCGTCTCGCGACCCGTGCGGCGCTGGCCTTCGGGTTCTGCGTCGAGCCCACGTCGGAGTTCGTCCGCAAGCAGTATTTCTATCCGGACCTGCCGAAGGGATATCAGATCACGCAGTACGCACACCCGCTGGCCCGGGATGGCGCGCTTCGGCTGCCGGAGAGCGACGGCGGCCGGAGAGTGCGACTGAGCCGGCTGCAGCTCGAGGAGGACGCGGGGAAGTCGAACCACGACCTGTTCGCGGAGGAGACCGCCGTGGACTTCAACCGCTCCGGCGTGCCGCTGATAGAGATCGTCACCGAGCCGGAGATCCGAACGCCGGGAGAAGCCCGGGCCCTCCTCGTCCGGCTGAGGCAGGTGCTGAAGCACTACGCCGGGGTGAGCGACTGCAACATGGAGGAGGGAAGCCTGAGGGTGGATGCGAACGTCTCGATCCGCGCTTTGGCGGATGCGGCTCCCCCCTGGAAGGTGGAAGTCAAGAACCTCAACTCATTCGGCAACGTGAAACGCGCGCTCGCGTTCGAGGAGCGGAGGCTCTCGGCGCGGGTTCGGGAGGGGTGCCCGCCGGAGCGTGAGACGCGGCGCTATGATGCGTCCGTGCGTGAGACGAGGCCGCTGCGGACGAAGGAGGAGGTCCTCGACTACCGCTACCTTCCCGAGCCGGACCTTGCTCTCCTGAATCTGAGCGAGGCGGAGATCAGCTCGTGTGGGGTGGGACTCCCGCCGCCGATCGACGAGATCGAGGCGAGACTGGTCGAGCGCTACGGCCTCTCCCTCTACGACGCCTGTCAGCTCGCGACGAGGCCGGAGCGCGCCGCCTACCTCGAGGCAGCCGTGGGCGAGGGGGACGGTGAGATCGCGAAGGCGGCGGCCAACATCATGATCGGCGACCTGGCGGCCGGCCTGAACCGGCGAGGTAGCCTCTCGGAGGCCGACCTTCTCCCGCCCGAGACGCTCGGCAGGCTGGCGCGGCTGCGAACCAACGGGACGCTGTCCTCGACGACGGCCTCCCGGGCCCTGGCGCTCCTCCTGTGGATGGAGGGAGCGACGCCGGAGGATCTCGACGAACTGGTGCGGCGCGAGGGCCTCGCGCAGGTCGGGGATCCCGCCGAGCTGGAGAGCTGGATACGCGTTGCCCTGAGCGAGAATCCGGAAGAAGTCGCCCGCTCTCGAGCGGGGGAGAGCCGCCTTCTGGGCTACCTCATGGGCGAGGTGATGAGGGTGTCGGGCGGGCGCGCCGAGCCGAAGCTGGCGCGCCGACTTCTAGAGGAGGCGCTCGCCTCACCGGAGTGAGCCCCGAGCGATCGACGTCCCGGGGCCCTGCCCGAATCAGCCCAGCCGCCGACGCCTCTTGGAATCGTTCTCGTCTCGGATTCGGCGGGGCCGAGTGGCGCGCACCCCTCGGAGCAGGGAGGCCGTGTTCAGAAAAGTGTTTTCCGCCTCCTCCTGCACGACCTCGAGCAAACCGTTGATCTCCGCCGTGCGGTCGCGTGCCGAGTCGATGATCGAGTTGGCGGTGTCCGTCGCCCTGCGAACCGTCCTTCCGACTTCGTCCGCATCGGTCCGGAACGCGGCGGTCAGGTAGTTGAGGTTCTCCGCCGTGCTCTCGACCGTCGGCCGCAGCTCTTTCACCAGGGAGTGGAGCGTATCGGAGCCTCTCAACCACAGGCGAAGCTCCTTGAAGGCCGGGATGGCGTACAGGACGAGCGCGATCACTGCGACGTACAGCACGATCGACATGACCGTGGCGATGGCCTGAAGGGTCTGGAGGTTCACCGCTACACTCTCGAGCCTAGGGTTTGGCGGACCGCGGCGGCGTCTCGTGGCGCGCCTGCGGTTTCGCCGAAGGTCGCGACGGCCGTAGCCTGTCGCTCATCGGAATCTAGGCCCGGCCGCCGCCTCTCTCAACCAATCGTCCGTTCGTTGCCGCCCCCCTCGCTGGTTCTCTAGGTTGCCCCATGAGCTACTTCCGAATCGAAGGTGGAGGCGAGCTGGCCGGCGTGTTCACCCCGGCGGGAAACAAGAACGCCGCTCTGCCGATTCTCGCCGGCTGCCTGCTCACCGATGAGCCCGTCCGCCTGACCAATGTCCCGGACATCCGCGATGTCCGCACGATGGCCGATCTCGTGGCCTCGCTCGGGGCCGAGGTCAGCTGGGAGGAGCCGAACGAGGTCGTCGTGCAGGCCGCCGATCACACGGCCCGAAAGGTCGATGCCGATCTGGCCTCGCGCATCCGGGCTTCGGTCCTCGTCGCCGGCCCCCTCCTCGCCAGGGGATCGGAGGTCGAGCTTCCGCCGCCGGGCGGCGACGTAATCGGACGACGTCGGCTCGACACGCATTTCCTCGCCCTGAGCCGGCTCGGTGCCGAGATCGAGGCGAACGGCTCGTATTACTTGAGGGCGCCCGACCTCCTGGGTGCCGAGATCTTCCTGGATGAACCGTCCGTGACCGGCACGGAGAACGCGGTCCTCGCCGCGGTGACGGCGAAGGGGGCAACCCGGATCCGCAACGCCGCAGCCGAGCCCCACGTGCAGGATTTGTGTCGGTTCCTGAACGGTCTGGGAGCGAGGATCGAGGGCATCGGCACCCACATCCTGGAGATCGAGGGCGTGGACCGGCTCACGGGTGGCAGCTACCGAATAGGGCCCGATCACGTCGAGGTCGGCAGCGTCGTCGGCCTCGCGGCAGCAACAGGCTCGGCGGTGACGATCGCGGATGTCTGCCCGGAGGTCCAGGATACCCTCCGTCTGGGGTTCGCCCGGCTCGGACTGGACTGGGAGGGAGTGGACGGCGGAATCCACGTCCCGGCCGATCAGCAGATGGAGGTAGAGGCCGACTTCGGAGAGCAGATTCCCAAGATCGACGATGGGCCGTGGCCGGCCTTCCCCGCCGATCTGATCAGCATCGCCATCGTCGTCGCGACGCAGTGCAGGGGGACTGTGCTCGTGCACGAGAAGATGTTCGAGTCGCGCATGTTCTTCGTCGACAAGCTCATCTCCATGGGTGGCCGGATCGTGCTTTGCGACCCTCATCGCGCCGTGGTTGTCGGACCGAGAGAGTCGATGAGAGGCTTCGCGCACTCGGGGCCTCGATCGAGCGCGTGCCGGGATGACCACGGTTCGCGCCGCATCGGCGGCTCTCGCGGAGGAGAGCGAGCGGCGGCACCCTGAAGAGCCCTTCCCGCAATACCGGCTGCGGAGTTGGGAAGCCGCCTTTCCGGGTGTGATCTGCGGCGTCACCGAAGCGCGGGAAGACGCGGATTTCGGAGTCTCCGGCAACTCCGCGTGGACGTTCCTCGAGCGGGTCGAAAGCCTCTCCTCGCAACTGGGGTTTCCGGCCACCGCCTGGGCGCGCCAGGTACACGGGGTCGAGGTGCGACGTGCGGATGACGTACCGGAGGGATTCGCGTCACCGGGCAAGGCCGACGGCCTCCTCGCGGGTCGGGTGGGGGCGCTGCTCATCGTCACCGTGGCCGATTGCGTCCCCGTCTACATCCTGGCCCCGAAGCGAAGCGCCATGGCCCTCCTGCACGCCGGCTGGAGAGGGGCTTCCGCCGGCATCCTCCGCCGCGGCGTGGAAGCGCTGCGCGCCGACTACGGCTGCCAGCCGCAGGATCTGCACATCCACCTCGGCCCGGCGATCTGCGGCGAATGCTACGAGGTCGGTCGCGAGGTGCTGGCGTCGTTCGGAGACACGGCGGGAGAGGTGGGCCGGCTGGACTTGCGCGACGAGCTCGTTGCTCAGGCCCTGGCACTCGACGTTCCGGGCGTCCAGATCTCCCGCTCTACATGGTGTACGAGCTGCGATCGGGACCGATTCTACTCCCACAGGGGTAGTCTGGGCTCAGCGGGTCGCATGGCGGCCTTTTTGGGTTGGCGGGACCCGTTTGATGGGTCCGCCGAGGGTCCGGCAGGCGGCCAGATCAGGTTGCCGTAGAAGCGCCTGCCCCCTAGGTTTAGCGCGGACAGGAAAGGCTGGCGTTCTGCCGGTCGGCTCGCGGTCTTCAGACCGTGTTCGAAGTGGGGAAGCAGTGCGGACCCCACTTTTTTGTTGGAGGTATAGGCCGGCCGCGCAGGGTCGCCTGGAAGACGAATGAGCAGTCTGGAGCAGGAGATCTCGGGACTCTTGTCGGATCTCGGGTTCGAGCTCGTGACTTTCGAGCGCGCGGGTGGGAGTCGACGGCCTCTGCTGAGGGTGCGAATCGATCGTGTCGGCGATCCGCCGGATGAGAGGGGAGTGACGGTCGACGACTGTGCCCGGGTGAGCCGGAAGCTGGAGCGCTACCTGGATGAGCGGACCGAGCTGCCGGAGCGGAGCATCGTTGAGGTTTCTTCGCCGGGCGTGGAGCGACCCCTCGTCAAGCCGGCCGACTACGCGAGGTTCGCGGGTCGGCAGGTGCTGATCCAGGGCTTCGCGCCTCTGATAGGTCGGCAGAAGAGGGTCGAGGGGCTCCTTCTCGGGTTGGTCCAGGGTTCGCAGGACGCGGTCGAAGTAGAAGTGGAGGGCGAGCGCCTCCGGGTGCCCGTGACCGCGATCGCGCGCGCGAACCTGGTCTACGACTGGGAAGCGGATTTGAGAGGCTGATGGGGAGCGAGGAAACCGGATCGGAGATATGAGCGAACAGATACCTATCGTTGAGGCGTTCCGCGTGATGACGGCGAACAAGTCGTTGTCGGAGGAGGAGTTACACGATCTCATCCGTGACGGAATCCACGCCGCGCTCGCCCGAAGCTTCGATGGGCCGGTCGATGCAGAGATCGAGGTACAGGCCGATGGTGACATAAGAATCGTCGTTCTGAAAGAGGTCGTCGAGGTCGTCGAGGATCCCGCGCGTGAGATCCGGCTCGAGGAGGCACGATGGGACGACCCCGACTTCCAGGTCGGCGATCTGATGGAGATCCCGGTGGACTTCCGGGACTTCGGTCGTGGGGCGGTGATGGCCGCCAAGCAGCGCATCATCCAGCGGGTCCGTGAGGGTGAGCGAGACAAGATTCGCGATGAGTTCAACGACCGGGTCGGGGAATTGGTCTCCGGCGAGGTCCAGTCGATCCAGCGTGGCACACTGGTCGTCCTGCTCAACCGGGCGCGCGAGGCTGAGGCGATCATCCCGTGGCGGGAGCAGAACCCACGCGAGCGCTTCCGTCAGGGCGAGTCGATTCGCGCCGTGCTCAAGAAGCTGGAGGAGACCCCGCGAGGCCCACGGCTGATCCTCTCGCGCGCGGACCCGCTCTTCGTCGCCGCGCTCTTCGCGCTCGAGGTACCCGAGATCTACCAGGGGCTGATCGACATCAAGGAGATCGTCCGTGAGGCGGGCGGCCGCACCAAGGTCGCGGTCTCTTCTCGAGACGAGTCCGTGGACCCGGTCGGTGCCTGCGTCGGCGTCAAGGGCTCTCGGGTCCAGGCGGTCGTCTCCGAGCTGGGCGGAGAGCGGATCGACATCGTGCCCTGGCACCCCGACCCGGAGATCTTCGCTCGGCGTGCCCTGGCGCCGGCTCGCGTCGCAAAGGTGATCTCGGACGCGTCGCGCAGGGTGATCACGGCGATCGTGGACGAAGACCAGCTCTCGCTCGCGATCGGACGCAACGGCCAGAACGTCCGCCTCGCCTCGCAGCTGATCGGCTGGCAGCTCGATCTCTACTCCAGCCGCGATTGGATGGACCGAGGTGCGGAGTCGGTCCTGTTCGGCGCCGACGACGAGTACGAGGTGGCGGATTTCCCCCTCTCCGAGTTGGATGGCATCAGTCCCGCCACGCTCGCCGCTCTGGAGGCGACCGGGACCAGCTCGTTCTTCGATGTGCTGGACAAGGACAGGCAGGACTTCCTCCAGGTGCCGGGCATCGGTGAGGAAGAAGCGGACTCCCTCATGGCGCTCATTGACGAGCTCACGGTCGTCGAGGAGAGTGAGGCTCAGGCGGCGGCTGAAGGGGCCGAAGAGGCTGAAGGGGCCGAAGATGCTGCCGAGGCCGAGGCCGAGGAGCTCGAGGGGCCAGCCGATGGCTCGCTCGAGGATGGGGCGGAAGCGCCCGCGCCCGAAACCGAGATCGAGCCGGAGCCCGAGATCGAGGCGGAGCCGGCCGCGGAGGACTCTGCCGAGGAGGAGCTCGTGGCGGAGGAGCGCAGTTCATGAGGACCGCCCCTGTGCTCGAAGCTTCGGCGCTGCAGGCGGTGGGTGTAGCTCGGAGGGCCGGACGCGTCGAGATCGGCACCCGAGCCGTGCGTCAGGCCGGCCGGGAGGGCCGCCTGGCGGCGATCCTCGTGGCCCGGGACGCCAGCGACAACGCCCGCGAGCGCGTGGGCCGCGGCCCCGTCGCCGCGCTCGGCATCACGGCACCCGGTTTGGCCGGGCTGGTGCTCGAGGCGCTGCAACCGGGCCGTGAGAGAGCCGTGTCGGACCCTGTCTCAATCTTGGAGGCGTGAGTTTGTCGACGTTTCGCGTTTACGAGGTCGCTGAGGAGCTGGGCGTAGAGTCCTCTCAGCTGATCGGCATCCTGCGCGAGATGGAAGTGCCGGTGCGCAGCCATATGTCGGTCGTGGATGAAGGGCAGATCGCTCGCCTGCACGCGAGGCTTGAGCGAGAGCGACGCACCGGCTCGGCCGCTCCCGCCTCGCGCTCGGAAGCCTCCTCGCGACGTCGACGCCGCCGTCGGGTGAAGCCCGAGCCGATCGAGCCCGTACTCGAGGATGCGGCTCCGGCGGAAGAGGAGATCGAGGAAGTCCCCACCTGGCTCGAGGCGGAAGAGGAGATCGAGGGCGAGGTCCCCGTTGAGGCGATGGAGGCGTCGGTCGCCGAGGCCGAGGCGGTCGAAGTGGAGGCGCTCGAAGAGGCCGAGGCCGAGCTCGAGCTCGAGATCGCGCCGGAGGCGGAGGCGGAGGCAGAGCTCCCCGAGGTGGGGTTGGAGATCGACGCGGAGCCGGCGGCCGAGGTGGAGCTTGAGGTGCCGCAGGAGGTGGAGGTCGAGGAAGCGGTTGCCGAGGAGATCCTGGAGCCTGCGGCCGAAGCGACTCAGGAGCCGGTCGAGGTCTCGGAAGCCGGGGAGCCGGAGGCGGGTGCGCCGAAGCGGCGGAAGCGCAAGCCCAAGCCCGTCCGCCGCGGCATGCCGGCGGCGCCGACAGCGTCCTCCGCGCCGACAGCGTCCTCCGCGCCGACAGCGTCTTCCGCGCCGACGGCGTCTGCCGCGCCGGGCGGCACAGTGCGCATCCAGGCGGAGGGATACACGGTCGACGGCCGGCGCAAGCCACGCCCCGAGCAGCGACGCCGCCAGCGCCGGGTCGACCAGGACGCGGTGCAGGAGAACGTCAAGCGCACGCTGGCCGCCATTGAGGGCGGAACCGGAGGCCGGAAGCGTAAGCGTGAAGCGCCGTCCGCCGAGCAAGAGGCAGAGCTCGAGCGCCAGGCGCTCGAGGCCGAGGCCGAGAAGACCCGCGTACGCGTCAACGAATTTCTGACGGTCTCCGAGTTCGCCGACCTGATCGAGGTGCCGGCTCAAGAGATCATCACGTCGGCGTTCAAGAACCTCGGCCTCATGGTGACGATCAACCAGCGTCTCGATTTCGACCAGATCGAGTTGATCTGCGAGGAGTTCGGATTCGAGGCGG
>JBDHFW010000112.1:0-8264 GCA_039590175.1 Gemmatimonadota bacterium
GGGATGTTGCCGTACCAGATGACGATCAGCTGGGAGAACCAGAGGTAGGTCCAGAAGATCGCGAACGCGAACAGGAGCTTGCCGAGGTCGTGGAACTGCCAGGAGCTCCAGAGCCTCCGCTCCTGCACCCCGGCGTGCCACCCCGCCACGACGGCCACGAAGGCCAGTAGCGTCAGCCATCCTCCGATGAAGTAGTACGGTCCCCAGATCACGCTCAAGAACCCCGGCAGCAGCGACATCGCCATGTCCACCGCCAGCAGCGTGAACGCCGTGATCCACATCAGGATGAGCAGGGGTGCGAGCGAGGAGAGCTTGCTCCGCGAGTGCTCGGCCTCTTCCTCATCTCCGCGCCAGTTTCGGGTCAGTCGTCCGACGAGTACAGCCCGCCAGCCGGAATAGCGGCCCTCGAGGAAGCGCGCGTCGGGACGCAGCGAGTGCCAGAGGAAGAGCCCGCTGGCCACGACCATCACGGTCAAGAGCGCCCCGTTGCGCAGGAAGATCCCGTCGACCGTCAGCCACTGGCGGTTGATGTGCCCTTCCACCGGGCCCACCCACGGAAAGATGTGCTCGGCGCCGAAGTAGAGATCGATGAACACCAGAAGCGAGATAGGCAGGAACGCGCCCGCGCCCTCGGCGATGCGGCGGAAATCCTTACCCCAGTGTCCCTTGGCCGCCTGCAGGATCGCACCGAAGATCACGCCGGCCTGGGCCAGGGCGGTCCAGAAGAGGAAGTTGTACCAGACGTTGCCCCAGGCCCGCTGCGGGCTCTCGCCCACCGTCATGAAGAAGGCCGCCGCGCCGACCGCCACCGCTGCCAGGAGCAGCAGGATCCGGCGGCCGGGGATCGAGCCGCTTGCCGCCTCGATCGCCTCTCGTCGGCGGCTCTCGCCGCTCAGGGCTCCCTCGGCAACCAGCGCCGCGCTCATTCGGCCTCGATCGCCGACGAGCTGGCGGTCTCGGCAGGAGGTGCCACTTCGCCCGCCTGACGCGCCCTCACGTAGGCGACCACCTGCCAGCGCACGGTCGCCGGGATCCGCCGGTAGGAGGGCATGAGGCCCCGGCCGTTCGTGATCATCCCCCAGATGTAGCCGTCCGTGTAGGCGCGAGCCTGCTCGGAGTGGAGGTCGAGGGTCGGGATGTCGGGGATGCGGTTGGGCCCGACGACCGGTCCCTTCCCGCGGGCGTCGGAGCCGTGACAGACCGAGCAGAAGATCTGGAACTGCTCACCGCCGAGCTCGAGGTCGATGTCGCCGAACGCGAGAGGGCTCACGAGCGAGTCCGATTCCAGCAGAGTCCAGGTTCGCTTCGAGCCCAGCGCGACCGCGCCCGGCGGCGGCTCGAGAGCCGGCCGCTCGTACGCCTCGAGCGAGGGCTGCTCCGCCATCGAGGAGAAGGTCGGGATGTACTTCAGCTGGTCGTCGCAGGCCGCGGCTCCGACGACGAGAAGGACGCCGACAGCTCGGGGAAGCCTCTGCCTCCAGCCGGGGGTTGGCCGCCAGGTCGGGATCCGGCCCGAGCAGCTCATGAGGTCACCTCAACCGAGACCGGCCCAGTCGTACTGACGACCCTTTCGGCCTCGCTCCGGAGGTCCGTTCCGGTGGCGACGAAGATCCCCCACCTGTCCACGGAGAACTCGCGTCGATAGGTGGACGGGAGCGAGAGTTTGGGCTTCCGGGCGTGCACCAGCATCGAGAACAGGGAGAAGATCCCCGTCAGCAGCACGGTGAGCTCGAACATGATGACGATGAAGACCGGAATCGCGACGATCGGCTTGCCCTGCGTCACCATCGGATAGGCCAGGGAGGCTCCCGCCGGCAGCAGAAAGCCCAGCGCGCACCCGGTGATCCCGCCGACCAGCGCCCAGAGGCGCACCGGGCTGGAGTGGATCCCCATCGCCTCCTCAAGCTCCGGCGCCGGGATCGGCGAATAGACCTCGAGCTCCTCGAAGCCGGCACCGCGCAGCGACTCGATGGCCTTCCGGGTCGATTCCATCGAGCCGTACTGGGCGATCAGGCCCCTGCTTGAGCGAGGTCGCCGGGCGCTCACCGCTCCGCTCCCGCGGCGTGGCCGTGCGACCTCTCGTGCTCCAGGTGCTCCTTCACCTCCGCGATGCTGAGCGTGGGCAGCGTCTTCGCGAAGATCAGGAACCACATGTAGAACCAGGAGAAGCTCCCAATCATGATCGCGATCTCGACCGCGCTCGGCGTATACAGGCCCCAACCGCTCGGCAGGTACTCGTGGGCCAGCGACCCGGAGATGATCACGAAGCGCTCGTAGAACATCCCGATGTTCACGAAAACCGAGATCGCGAACAGCGCCGGGATGCCTCGGCGGATCTTCCTGAACCAGAGCGTGGCGGGGACGACCACGTTGCAGAAGACCATGATCCAGAACGGCCCCCTGTACTCCCCGCGCGCCCTCCACAGGAAGCTCTCCTGCTCGATCGGATCGGCCGAGTAGTAGGCCAGGAAGTACTCGACCGCGTAGGCGTATCCCACGATCAGGGACGTCAGGAGCAGCAGCTTCGCCATGTTCTCGAAGTGGTGCTCCGTGACGTACGCCTCGAGGCCGAACGCGTAGCGCAGGCCGACCATCAGCGTGATCACCATCGCCACGCCGGAGAAGATCGCGCCCGCCACGAAATAGGGGGCGAAAATCGTCGAGTGCCAGCCCGGCACGATGCTGAGGGCGAAGTCCCAGGAGACGACGCTGTGCACCGAGAGGACGAGCGGCGTGGCGATCGCCGCCATGTAGAGGTACGCGCGGCGGTAGTGCATCCACTCGCGCACACTGCCCGTCCAGCCGAGCGACAGCATGCCGTACAGCCTGCTTCGCCAGCCCCGGAACTTGTCGCGGAGCGAGGCGAGATCGGGAATCAGCCCGGTGTACCAGAAGATCAGGCTGATGGTGAAGTAGGTGCCCACGGCGAAGACGTCGAGCACGAGCGGCGAGCGGAAGTCCGGCCAGATCATCCGCTGGGAGGGATACGGCATGAGCCAGTAGAAATACCAGACGCGGCCGAGGTGGATGAGCGGAAAGAGGCCCGCCGTCATCACCGCGAAGATGGTCATCGCCTCCGCCGCGCGGTTGATCGTCGTGCGCCAGCCGGAGCGGAAGAGGTAGAGGATCGCCGAGATCAGCGTGCCGCTGTGCGCGATGCCCACCCAGAACACGAAGAGGGTGATGTAGATGCCCCAGCCCACCGGGTGGTTGATGCCCGCGACCCCGATGCCGACGACGATCTGATAGATCCAGGCCGCGGCGCCCAGCAGCACGCCGCCGATGGCCAGCGAGAGCACGAAGGCGTACCGCCAGGCGGGAACGAGGATCGGACGGGAGATGTCCTCGTTCGCATCGGCGAGCGTCGGGTAGGTCGACTCGACCTCGCGCGCCAGCGTCGCCATCAGACCGGGTCCCCCGCTTCGTGCTCGCCGCCCGCCGCTGCGTCGGCGTGGTCGCCGGGATCCCCGTGTCCGCCATGATCCGCGGCCGGCAGCGCGGCGTGCGTCACGTCGGCCAGATAGGTGACGCCCGGACGAGTATAGAGCTCGTCGAGGACGTGGTAGCCGCGGGGGTTGCGGCTCTGCCTCGAGACCTCGCTGTCGGCGTCCTTGAGGTTCCCGAACTTGATCGCGCCGGCCGGGCAGGTCTGCTGGCAAGCCGTCCGAAACTCTTCGTCCCCCACCAGCCGTCCCTCCGCCTTCGCCCGGTTCTTCGCCCGGTTCACTCGCTGCACGCAGAAGGTGCACTTCTCCATCACGCCCTTCTGCCGAACCGTGACGTCGGGGTTCAGCTGCAGGTTCAGGGGGTAGGGGAACTCGTACTCGAACCAATTGAATCGGCGGACCTTGTAAGGGCAGTTGTTCGCGCAGTACCGCGTGCCCACGCATCGGTTGTAGACCTGGGCGTTCAGTCCTTCGGCCGTGTGGTATGTCGCGTATACCGGACAGACGGGCTCGCAGGGAGCATCGCCGCACTGCTGGCACATCATCGGCTGCTGCACGGTCTGGAAGCCGCCGTCCTCCGTGTCCACGAAGTACCGATCGATCTTGATCCACGACATCTCGCGGCGTTGTGCGCTGACTTTCTCGCCCACCGTCGGCACGTTGTTCTCCGCGTAGCAGGCGGTCACGCAGGCCGCGCAGCCGGTGCACGCGTTCAGGTCCACGGTCATCCCCCACCGGTAGGGACTGTTCGGATCGGAGTCGTAGGCTGCCTGGACGAGCTCGCCGAGGTCCACCTCGTGGCCGCGCTCCGCGGCCAACGCCTCCTCGACGCTGATCAGCTCCGTGATCTCGCGGCCGTGGTCCGAGTCGCTTCCCTGCAGGATGACCAGCCGGCCCCTCTCACCGGTCGCGCGCAGCGTGACGCCCGTGCCGGCAAAAGCCAGCGCCCCGCTCAGGCGGTCGGCCGTGCCCGGCAGCAGATCCAGCGGGTTCACGCCCCTGCCCCGCGCGTTGCGTCCGTAGGCCGTGTGCCCCTGTCCGAGCGGTATCGCGACGGTGTCGGGCCTAATGCCCCGGTAGACGAACGCGGGCGCGGTCACGGACCCGGCCTCCGAGCTCACCTCGACGAGATCGCCGTTGGAAACGCCGAGCTCCTCGGCGGTCTGCGGGCTCAGCTCCACCCAGGAGTTCCACATGGCTCGGGTGACGGGGTCCTGCAGCTCCTGCATCCAGGAACGGTTCGCCCCGCGGCCGTCGTAGAACTGGACGGTCGGGTAGACGACCAGCGCCGTGCCCTCCGGCATGGCCGGCTCGGAGAACGAGTAGCCGGCTAGCGCGGGATCGAGCGTCGGCTGCTCCGTCTCCCTCTCCCTGCCGATGAGGCCACCGGAGGCCAGCTCGCTCCTCCACCACTCCTCGAAATCCTCGGCCGCGCCTTCCTCCGCCCGCCTCCGCCGCGCGGCGTCCTTCAGCCAGGTCGCGAAGTCCGCGCCCCCGCCCAGCTCGACCCCGCCTGCCGCGGCGATCTGGATCAGGATGTCCTCCGTCTGGCGGGTGTCGAACACCGGAGGCATCAGGGGCTGCGCCACTCCTGTCGGGCCGCCGCCGAAGTCCACCTCGCCCCACGACTCGAGGGCGTGGTTCGAGGGGAGGATCCAGGAGCAGCCCGCGGCGGTCTCGTCCAGATGGGGCGACAGGGAGGCGGAGTTGGCGACCTGCGCCAGCGCGTCCCGGAAGCCCAACGCCTTCGGCAGCGTGAAGGCCGGATTGGCATCCGCGACCAGCAGCGTGCGCACGGCGCCAGACCGCATCCGGTCGATCAGGCCCGCCATCGTAGAGATCGAGGCGATCGGGCCGCTCCTCGGAGCGCTCCCGAACCGCACTCGCTCGCCGATCGCGCCCAGCACCTGATTCAGGATCGCCACCGCAAGATGGGCCTGCGTGGCGCCTTCGCCCTGACCCTCGAAGCCGGGCGGGATCGCGATCGGCGCGGAGGCCGCGGCGAGCTCTTCTCCCAGTGTACGAATCGCGTCGGCGGAAACCCCGATCTCGGCGGCCACGGTCTCGGGCGAGTACCGGGAGAGGAGGCCATTCAGCTCGCCGGCGCCGCCACGGCGTTCGGCGACGACCGCCGCGACGGCGAGCGCGACGGCGCCCTCCGCTCCGGAGCCGCACGAAACCCACTCATCCGCCTTGAGGCCGGTCACGGAGAGCCTCGGGCCCACGAACGTCAGCTTGGCGTGGCGGCCGTGATCCACATCGCGCGCCTCAGCGAACCGGGTGGCGAGCTGGACGGGTGAGAGCCAGGTCCCCAAGAAGTCGGCGCCGAAGCACGCGACCGCGTCGGCCCGCTCGATCTCGTAGCTCGGAACCTCCCGCCTGCCGAAGGCGATCTCGTTGGCTGCCCGCGCGGCCTCGTATTCCAGCGGCTCCCACCGGAGGTGCTCGGCGCCCGTCGCCGCGGCCCACTCCTCGAAGAAGCGGTCTCGCGCGGTGGGGGAGGCGCCCGTAAGCAGCACCACGCCTCCACCCTGCGTCGCTCCGCCCAGCGCGGCGATCCCCTCTTCCCACCCCGCTTCCACAAAGCCCGCGGCGGCGGCACCGTCCCCGTCGGCCTGGTTCCCGCCCGCCTGATCCCCCCCCGCGTCGCCGCCGTCCCGGCGCTTCCGGGGTCCGGGGACGCGGTCCGGATCGTAGAGGTCCTGCAGCGAGGATTGGGCGAGCGCTGAGAGCCGCCCGCTGTTCGGGGCGTCCGGATTGCCCTCCAGCTTGATGACCCGGCCTTCCCGAAGGTGCGCGTGGAGGCCCAATGGTTCCGGGCCGACCACGACGGCGGTGGCGTACACGTCGGAGACTCCGGGCACCCGCTCGTCCTCCTGGACGAGGAGGGGGATGAGCTTGTCGCCGTAGTCGGGCGGGCCGCAGGCCACGGCTGCCCCCGCCCCCGTCACGCCGACGACCTTCAGGAAGTCGCGGCGAGAGGTCATCCCGAGGCCGGCTTCAGGGCTCGAGGAGGGGCATCCCGAGCCCGCCGCGGAGTTTCCGCCGCAGCCGCAGCCGTCTGGACCGGCTCCCGACTCCCGAGCTTCCTCCGAGCGCTCCTCGCGCATCCCCTCGGGGCGGCTCAGTAGTGACATGCCAGGCAGTCGATCGGCCCGCGTGATGCGCCGAACTCCGAGTCGATTCGGACGGGATACAGGCCCTTCGGCTGGCGTCCCGCCGGCATCTCCGGGGGTGGATAGCGTTCCGAAAGGGCGTGGTCGGTGGCGATGTCCGTCTCGGCGGGGGGCTCACGATGGCACTCCAGGCACCACCCCATCGTGAGAGGCGACCACTGGTAGATGCGGTCCATCTCCTCCTTGACCGGACCGTGGCACTCCTCGCACTCGACCCCGTTGCGGAGATGAGGCTCGTGGTTGAATTGCACGAACTCCGGGAGCTTGTAGACCCAGTCCCATTCGACGACCACGCGGGAGTCCCACATGCCGCGAAGCGCCTCGATCGGCTCGAGGCCGGAGCCCGCCACCCGGTGGCATCCGATACAGATCTCCAGGGGGGGCATGATGCCCGTCTGCGACACGTCTGTCCCGGTGTGGCAGTACAGGCAGTCGATCTGGAGCTCTCCGGAATGAAACCGATGGTTGAACGGAAGCGGTTGATCGGGTCCGCGGGCGGCCGCATAGAAGGCGTCGATAGCCTGCTGAGCGGTGAATTCGGCCGCCGCGGCCTGTCCCGTGGCCTGCCCGGAGGGCTCTTCCTCGGTAGGCGCTTCGCCCGCGTCCTGCGAGGCGATGTCTACATGGCGGGCTGACGGGTACGCGGCGGCCTCGGCCCGGTCACCCCGCGTAAGGGCGAGCGTCCCGAGGGCCACCAAGCCGAGCATCGCGGCCGCTATGACAGTTCGTCGTCCCATCCGGCCTTTTCGTGAGGTCGTAGCATGGTGCGGCCGAACCGCGCCGCCGCCCGGCCTTCGGTGTGCCGCCCGGCCGAGGCGCGGGTCAAGGTATCACGCACGGGGCCGGATGCAAGACGCGGAGACCACGCCTCAAAAGGGGCTCTACGGCTGCCTCTCGGGGTCCTTTCGGCTGCCAATTGTCCACCGATTCCCGACAGCTTGGCGAGGATTCTCCCGACAGACAGCCTGGCGTCGGTCGTCTCATCGTTTAAAATGGCATCGACTGCCATCTAACCAGGGAAGATTAGATGATCGAAGCGCCGAACAGCCGCGGGCGGGGCAGAACCACTTCGCTTCTCATGACGCTCGCCGTCTTCTGGATGGCAGCGTGTGCACGACCCGAACAACCAGCGCAGACGCAGGCCAGCGTGAACCTGGAGACGATGGACACGCTTCTCGCCGAGCTCGGCGGCCGTGCCACTGCGGATCTGTCGCGCGGGCAGAGATGGCGTCTGATCAGCTCCATCGGGGTCGGCCTGCCGCCTTCCTCTTTCCAGGCGGAGGATCTTCCGGAGCCCGAGTCGCACGGAGCGGCGCTCGTCGAGGCGTACTGCGACCGCTGCCACTGGATCCCGGCGCCTCAGCAACACGCGGCCTCCGAATGGCCGATCCTCATGCGGCGCATGCAGACGCGCGCCGAGACGCTGGGAGAGCGTCTCGGGGGACCGCTGACGGAAGGGCTCATGGGCGAGTACGTCGTGACGGGGATGGCGACGGCACCCCTTCCCTCAGAGGATGAGCTGGCGGTGATGACCGAGTACATGCAGAAGCACGCGATGCCGGAGGCGCAGCCCGGCGAGCTGGGCGAAGGCGAGGAGGCGGATTTCTATCGCGCCAAGTGCTCGGCGTGCCACGTCACTCCG
>JBDHFW010000113.1:0-8215 GCA_039590175.1 Gemmatimonadota bacterium
CTCCGTGAAGAAGCCGTTCTCTTCCTCTCTGCCCAGCGTCACGCTCAAGCCGAGAGCCTGAAGCTCCTTGACCAGCACGTTGAAGCTCTCCGGCACGCCCGGCTGGGGCAGGTTCTCCCCTTTGACGACCGCCTCGTAGACGCGGCTGCGTCCAGAGACATCGTCCGACTTCACCGTGAGCATCTCCTGCAGCGTATGCGCGGCGCCGTACGCCTCGAGGGCCCACACCTCCATCTCGCCGAACCGCTGGCCGCCGAATTGGGCCTTCCCGGCCAGCGGCTGCTGCGTCACCAGGCTGTAAGGTCCGATCGACCGGGCGTGGATCTTGTCGTCCACCAGGTGCGACAGCTTCATCATGTAGATCATCCCGACGGTGACGTCGGCGTCGAACTCCTCGCCGGTGCGGCCGTCGCGCAGTCGCGCCTTTCCTTGGGGCCTCAGACCGGCACGGCTCATCAGCTCGTTGACCGCGGCGTCGACACCGGACTTGATCCGCCTCGCGCCAACCAGATCGGCGGCCGCATCCCAGCCATCCTCTCGAAGCTTCTCGGAGATCGTGCCTCCGGAGAGATCACGGGCTACCTCGACGAGGTAGCGGGCGAACGCCTGCATGAAGTCACGCAGCCCCTTGACGGGAGATTCCAGATAGCCGTCCAACGGGCGGCCGAGACCGACCCCGGCCCCGTTCGTCTGGGCCACCTGGCCACCCCCTGTAACCTGGATGCCCTCGGCCAGCATCCGCGCTTCTTCCGGGCCCAGCGTCGGCGGCTCCAGATCAGATCCCAGGCTGCGCGCCGCCCACATCGACCCGGCGATCTTCAAGAGGGCGCCGACTTCGTGCTCGCTGGCTCCCTGGAAGACAGGCGTCTCGGACCGGAACCCGAGGATCTCCCCAGCCCACCCGAGCAGCGTCTCGAGGATCTGGCCGACGTTCATGCGGCTCGGCACTCCGAGCGGGTTGAGAACGATGTCCACCGCAGTGCCATCGGGAAGGAACGGCATGTCCTCCTCGGGGACGACGCGAGCGATGATCCCCTTGTTGCCGTGACGGCCCGCCATCTTGTCGCCGACCGCGATCTTCCGCTTCTCGGCCAGGTAGACCTTCACGAGCTGGACGACGCCCGGAGACAGCTCGTCCGGCTGGAAGACCTTGTCGATCCCCTCCTCGGTGCGCTCCCGGATTCGCTCGGCGCGCGATTTGGCTTCCTCGATCAGACGGCGTACGCGATCGTTCGTCTTCGCGTGCTTCACCTTGAGGGTGGAGAGATCGACGGTGCCGAAGTCCAGTTTGGCCAGATTCGAGACCGTCAGCTTCGTACCCTCTGAGAAGAGCGGCTCGATCGTCCCCCGCTTGAGGAAAAGCGCCACCGTCTGACCCTTGAGTATCTCGCGTAGCTCTTCATCGCGCGCATCACGTACGCGGCCGATCGCTGAGCGCTCGACCTCGCGCAGCTCGGCGATCCTCTCGCCGTGCTCACGCTCGAGGAGCGGATCATCGATCCGTCGCGAGAAGATCTTGACGTCGATGACCGTCCCCTCGACGCCGGGAGGTACGCGAAGCGAGCTGTCCTTGACGTCTTTCGCCTTCTCGCCGAAGATCGCGGTCAGGAGTTTCTCCTCGGGAGAAAGCTCGGTCTCGCCTTTCGGCGTGATCTTCCCGACCAGGATGTCGCCCGACTTGACCGTCGCGCCGACACGGACGATGCCGCGCTCGTCCAGGTCCACGAGCGCTTCCTCGGCCACATTGGGAATCTCTCGCGTGATCTCCTCCATCCCGCGCTTCGTGTCGCGCACGTGGAGCTCGAGCTCCTGGATATGCACCGACGTCAGGGCGTCCGTCTTGGCTAGCCGCTCGCTGATGACGATCGCGTCCTCGAAGTTGTGCCCATACCAGGGCATGAAGGCGACGAGGAGGTTCTGACCGAGGGCCAGCGATCCATCCTCGGTCGCCGCTCCGTCCGCGATCACCTGGCCCTTCTTGACGCGATCGCCGAGCCTGACGATCGGGCGCTGGTTGATGGACGTGTCCTGGTTGGTTCTCCAGAACTTCTTCAGCCGGTACCGGTCGTACTGGGTCAGCCGCGCCAGGGGCACGTCACCCGCGCCGCCACGCGGCTGGCCCGTGTCCACGACGATTTCGTCGGCCGTGACCTTGGTGACCTTCCCGGCGCGACGAGCGAGGACTACGGCGCCGGAGTCCTGTGCGACCTTCTGCTCGAGGCCCGTTCCGACCAGCGGAGCGCCGGGGAAGAGGAGAGGCACGGCCTGCCGCTGCATGTTCGAACCCATGAGCGCCCGGTTGGCGTCGTCGTGCTCCAGGAACGGAATGAGAGCCGGCGACACGGCCACGATCTGCTCAGGCGCAACATCCATGAAGTCGATCTCGTCGGGCGGAAGGAGCGGATAGTCATCCCGCCGACGGCTGAGCACGAGATCTCGCTTGAACCGTCCCCCCTCGTCGAGCTCGGCGTTAGCCTGGGCGACGGAGTACTCCTCCTCCTCACTCGCGGAGAGCCACACGACCTCATCCTCATCGGTGACCTGACCGTCCACCACCCGACGATACGGCGTCTCCAGGAAGCCGAGCTCGTTCAACTGCGCGAACGTCGTCATCGAGGTGATCAGCCCGATGTTGGGCCCCTCCGGGGTCTCGATCGGACACATCCGCCCATAGTGAGAGTAGTGGACGTCGCGCACTTCGAATCCGGCTCGCTCGCGGGTGAGCCCACCCGGGCCCAGCGCGCTCAGACGACGCTTGTGCGTGAGCTCGGCGAGCGGGTTCGTCTGATCCAAGAACTGGCTCAGCTGCGAGCTTCCGAAGAAGGACTGGATGACCGCGCTCACGGTGCGAGCGTTAACCAGATCGTCGATCGAGAGCTTCTCCGGATCGCTGTTGATCGACATGCGCTCTCGAACGAGACGAGCCATTCGCGACAGGCCGACCGAGAACTGGTTCGCGATCAGCTCGCCGATCGAGCGCACTCGCCGGTTGCCCAGATGATCGATGTCATCGGTGTAGCCACGACCCTCGTGGAGCTCGACCATGTATCTGAGGATCCCCACGAAATCGTGAGGGGTCAGCACCGCCGTATCCTCGCTCGGCAGCTCGAAGTCCAGCAGGCGATAAACGTCCTTCAGCCGCTGGTTGACCTTGTGGCGCCCAACTCTACCCAGGTCGTACCGCTTGGGGTTGAAGAAGAGGCGATCGAGCGCGCCACGGGCGGTCTCCAGGTTGGGAGCCTCACCCGGACGCACCAGTGAGTAGATCGAATGCAGCGCGGCCGCCTCGCTGTCGGTCGGATCCTTGGCGAGCGTGTTCTTGATGAGCGGGGACTCGCCGCGCGGTCCTCCGGTGAAGATGAGGACCTCGCGTATGCGGCTCCCCCTCAGTTTCGCGAATAGCTCTTCCGTGAACGGCTTGCCTGCCTCGTGGAGGACTTCTCCCGTGGAGGGGTCCACGACGTCGGCCGCGAGTTGCGGGTTCTGGCTCCAGTCGCGACGCATCGTGAGGTCCGCGAACGATCCCCGCAGCGGGATGAATGCCGCGCTCGAGTACGCCATGACTCGACCGATACCGGCTCGCTCCAGTCGTTCGATCAGCTCTTCGGTAACCTCGTCGCCGCGGCGGGCGAGAAAGGCCTCCTCATCATCGAAGACCTCGACTTCCGCTACTCCGGCGGAAGTGAACCGTCGGAAGAGCGTGTCGTCCAGCCGGTCGCCCGGGGCCGCCAGACACCCGCCGGACTCGGGGTGGTTCACGCCGTCGACGAGCCAGACCGCATCCATTTCCTCGAGATCCGAGCCGTTGAGCTCGAGGGAGACCTTCTCACCCTCGAACTCGGAGTTCGGGATACTCTCGGCGAGCAATGTCCCTAGAACCTCGCGGCGCGGGCCGCCTTCCTCGACGGGAGCCGTGATGTCGAACTCCCGCACATCGTAGAACAGGTCGAGGATGTCCCCGTTCGTTCCGTGGCCGAAAGCGCGCAGGAGCGCTGTCGCCGGGAACTTCTTCTTCTTGTCGATGTGGACGTATATGACGTCGTGGATGTCGAGCGTGAACTCCACCCACGAGCCGCGGAAGGGGATGATCCGGGCGCTGAACAGGCGGGTGCCGTTCGGGTGGATCGTCTCCTCGAACACAACCCCCGGAGAACGGTGAAGCTGGCTGACGATGACCCGCTCCGCGCCGTTCACCACGAACGTCCCCTGCTCGGTCAGCAGGGGCAGGTCGCCGAGATAGACTTCCTTCTCGAGGATGTCGCGCGGCCGCTTCTCGCCGTCTCCCAGCGTCTCGTACATGATGAGGCGGAGAGTGGCCTTGAGCGGGGCTGCATAGGTCATGTCCCGCTCCATGCATTCTTCCACCGTGTACTTGGGCTCACCGAGCCCGTAGTCGACGAACTCGAGCGAGAAGTTCTCGTTCACATCCGTGATCGGGAAGATCTCGTTGAATACCCGCTCCAAGCCGAGATCCTGGCGCTCCTCGGAGCTCTGACCGCTCTGCACGAGTCGATCGAAGGCCTGCAGCTGGACATCCAGAAAGTGCGGCATCGGCATGGATGACCGCAGTTTCGAGAACGACACCACCGATTTCGCTTGCTTCGACAACGTCGAGTCTCCTGACGTTTAGATAGGACGAGCGGTCCTGGTGCGATCACGCACAGAGCCCGCTATCACAGGACGCACGTAGGCCGAGACCCCGACGCCGTTCGCCGAGGTACCGACCGAGGACGTTTCAGGGCTTATGACGTGCAATGGCGAGCCCAGTCGGCCTCCTCGCTGGGCTACTTGATCTCCGCGGCCGCGCCTTGTTCCTCCAGCTTGGCCTTGATGGTCTCCGCCTCCTCCTTGCTCACCGCTTCTTTGACGGGTCCGGGGGCGTTGTCGACCACCTCCTTCGCCTCCTTGAGACCGAGGCTGGTGACCTCGCGGACGACCTTGATCACCTGGATCTTCTTGTCTCCGACTCCGGTGAGGACGACGTCGAACTCGGTCTGTTCTTCCTCGGCCGCGCCGCCTCCTCCGGCGGCACCCGGCATGACCGCAGCGACGGGGGCCGTCGCTGACACGCCGAACGTGTCCTCCATCTTCTCTTTGAGCTCCGCCGCCTCGAGGACGGTGAGCGATCCAATCGCATCCAGCAGCTCGTCGACCTTGCTCATCTAGTTGGCTCCCTGCTCTGTGTCCCCGGCCGCCTGCACCTTGGCAACCTCCTCGATCATGTACATCACGTCGCGAATCAGTCCGCCTAGAACACCAACTATGCCGGCGACGGATCCCGTCAAGCCGCCGGCGATACTCCCGAGGAGCTCCTCGCGCGATGGCAGGTCGGCCATCGCCTCGACGTTGCTCGGAGTCACGACCTGACGCTCGACCAGCGCGATCTTCACGACGGGTCGGCTGTCATGCTCCTTGGCGAAATCGCGGACTATCTTGGCCGGCGTCACCGGATCACTCCCGCCCAACAGAAGGGCGGTGGGCCCGACCAGATGCTCGTCCAGCGCGTCGAGCTCGAGCCCCTCGATGGCACGCCGGGTCAGGGTGTTCTTGACCACCCTGTATTCCAACCCTCCGTCGCGCACCTTCGCCCGGAACTCCGTGATCTCCTTCACATCCAAACCGGTGAAGTCGGTCAGGAATATCGTGTCGGCGTTACGCAGCCGCGTCGCCAGCTCCTCGGCGACCTGCTGCTTCTCCTCGAATCGCATCCTGCTCTATGCCCCCTCTGCGCCAGCGGCTGCGATGCTACCTGGCGCGACGGAAAAGGTTCGGGTCGATCGAGACGCCCGGTCCCATGGTCGAGCTGACCGTCACGTTCTTCACGTACGTGCCCTTGGCGGCTGACGGCTTGTTACGGACGATCGCGTCAGCGATCGCGTCGAAGTTCTCCATCAGTTTGCCGGCCTCGAAGCTCACCTTGCCGATCGGCGCGTGGACGTTGCCGGTCCGATCCACGCGGAACTCGATCTTGCCCGCCTTCGCCTCGCCCACCGCGCGACGGACATCCATGGTCACCGTGCCGGCTTTCGGCGTCGGCATCAGACCTCGTGGACCGAGGACACGGCCCAGCTTGCCCACCTCCTTCATCAGGTCGGGCGTCGCGATGGCCACATCGAAGTCCAGCCAACCGCCCTCGATCTTCTCGATGTACTCCGTCCCGACGTAGTCTGCGCCCGCCTCTTCCGCCTCGCGTGCCGGATCGCCCTGGGCCAGAACCAGGATCCGCACCGTGCGGCCAGTTCCCGCCGGCAGGACGACGGTTCCGCGGACGATCTGGTCGGCCTTCCTGGGGTCGACACCGAGCCGAAAGACGACCTCCACCGTCTCATCGAACCCGGCGAACGCCATCTGCTTCACCTTCTCGATCGCGGCTGGGGGCTCCAGCTTGGAGCCGGGCTCGACCGTCCCGACCGCATCTCTGTACTTCTTCCCGCGGCCGGCCATCAGTCCGCCACCTCGATTCCCATCGACCGGGCCGTACCGGCGATCATCTGAACGGCGGCATCCAAATCGTTCGCGTTGAGGTCCTCCATCTTGATCTCCGCGATCTTGCGGAGTTGATCACGCGTGACGGTGGCAACCTTCTCCCGGTTCGGCTCGGGTGAGCCCGAGGGGACGCCCGCCTCCTTCTTGAGCAACTCGGCCGCCGGGGGCGTCTTCGTGATAAAGGTGAAGCTCCGGTCGGAAAAGACGTTGATCTCGACCGGAATGATCGTCCCGCTCTGAGCCGCCGTCTTGGAGTTGAACTGCTTGCAGAACTCCATGATGTTGACGCCGTGCTGTCCCAGCGCCGGCCCCACGGGCGGCGCTGGATTTGCCTGCCCCGCCGGTATCTGCAGCTTGATGAAGCCGATCTGCCTCTTCGCCATCTATCAGCTCGTTCGTTTCAGCCCGTTCGTTCCGCCAGCTGCTTGTTCCGCCAGTCTAAACGCCGAAGAGAAATGCCACAGGACCAACGATCCGCGCGCGGCTCGTCGGTGCCCAGGCGGCCGAGGCGAGGCGCCTGAGGCGTACATCGGTACGCCGCAAGAAGCCGAGCCGAAGGGCGCCCCTCTTTGGGGGACTCGACCAAAGGTCGAGCACGCCGAAATGGGGCATCTATCAAAGGCGTTTCTTAGTAGCCGCGCAGCTGCGTGTAATCCAGCTCAACACTCGTCGGTCGGCCGAAGAGGCTCACGTGCACCCGGACCTTGCCCTTGTCCGGGAACACCTCCTCCACGGTCCCGCTGAAATCGCTGAACGGCCCCTCGGTCACCTCCACCACCTGACCCTTCCGGAACGGGATCTCCTCCGTGGGGCCCGCCTCCTCCAGCTCGTCCGCGATCCCGAGGATCTTGTTGACCTCATCCTGCTTCAGCGGCTGCGGCATCGTTCCGCCACCGACGAACTTGATGACCCCTTGCGTGCTGCTGACCAGGTGCATCGTGTCCTGGTTCAGGTTCATCTGGATGAGGACGTAGCCGGGATAGAGACGCTTGGTCGACTTCACCTTTCGCCCCCCCTTGATCTCGACCACTTCCTGGGTCGGGACCACGACCTCCCGAATCGCTTTTTCTTCCGGCGTCTCGCCGGGCATCTCGGCGATCTTCCGCTCGAGCAGCGTCTTCACCTTGTTTTCATGCCCAGAATACGTCTGCAGGGCATACCACTGGACGTCCTGCACGCTCTTCGTTTCAGCCACTGAACAGACCCACCAGCGTGCGCACGAACCACGAGAAGACGGCGTCCATCGCGCCGATGATGATCGCCAGTACGATGACGAAGATCAGGATTACGATCGTCGCGTTGCGAAGCTGCTCGCGATCGGGCCAGGTAACGCGTCGCATCTCGACCTGGACCTCTTCGACGAACGTCTGTGTCTTTCTCAGTATGCCAGCCAATTACCCCGGCTCCGATCCACTCGAGACGATCCGCGTTGACTCCGAAACACAAGAAGCCGGCCCATCCTGGCGTAGCCGGAACATCGCGCCCATCTCGAAACGCGTGTCCCAAGCGACGGTTCCGAACCGGCGCCGAGCGCTTTCAGCGCGTCTCTTTGTGCGGTCTATGTGTGTTGCACCGAGGGCAGTATTTCTTGAACTCGACCCGCTCGGGATGCTGCCGCTTGTTCTTCGTCGTCGTGTAATTGCGCTCGCGGCACTCCGTGCACTCGAGCGTCACGCGGTCTCTCATCTTATTCGACGATGTCGGTGACGACGCCGGCGCCGACCGTGCG
>JBDHFW010000114.1:0-22778 GCA_039590175.1 Gemmatimonadota bacterium
GGGCGCCGGCCTGGTGGCGAGGAGAAACCTGGGGACCGCGACCGCCGAAAACCCGGACTACTGGGTCTTCGAGGACGGTGCGTGGCGTTGGGTGCAGAGACGCCCCGACTCGCCATGCTTCAACGAGGCGGATCTGACATCGATCGACACCGCCCGGCAGCAGGTGGGAGCGGAAAACCAGGACTGAACGCTACCGCCCCTGGTGTGAACGAGTTGACCATCGGCTAAGAGATGTTCTCCCGCAGAGTCCGAAGACGCTGCGGGGCCCCCTTAGCCGACCATGTCCTGTCCACGATCCTCGCCCGATGCTCTCCTCCTCTGAAGGTTCTCTTAACACGCTTTTGTGCAGCGACTTGCGATCTCGTCCGAAGTCGAGATCTCCGCTCGTTGTTTGGGTAGATGGCGTCCACGGTCTAGTTTTATTCGTCGTGGGAACGGGCAGCCGGTGGCTGGCGCGGGCCTTGCGACCGATTCGGTTGCGGTATCCCGGAAGACAGGGCAGGAGACACGAGACCCGACACCTCATCGGAGCATTCTGGGAGCATCACATGAAGAGGTTGAGAGCTATCCGGCTTTGCGCGTCCATGGCCGCCACACTCGCCATTGGCCTGGCCGCTTGCACGACTGATTCGACCGGTCCCGCGCCACCGCCGCCCCCTCCTCCGCCACCCACCCCCGCGGAGATCAGCATCGTCGGCGTCGTGAATCCGGAAACCGGGGAGGATCTTCCCCAGAGCGGCGACGGGATCATGGTGAACGGCCGGATAGGCGTCGTCATCGACTTCGATCCTGGCTCCTCGAGCCTCCAGTCGCTCGACGTGATCTTCGAGCATGCATCGGGAACCACGGAGGAGGTACCCTGCGCGGAGGCGGTGCAGGGTTCGTTGCGCCAGGGTGCGATCGGCCTCAGGGCGGACATGCAGAGCGTGCAGTGCGTTATAGACACGGGCGAGGGCGCCGGCGCCTGCCAGGGTCAGGCGATGTCGGCACGCTTCCCCAACGGCACCTACACGATCTCGACGGAGCTGACGTTGCAGGATGGTGGAACCGCCAGCGACGACGGAGATGATCCACTGATCTTCGACAACGGTGAAGCGTCGGGGGGCATGGCCCTCGACGTCGGTCCCCGTGTCGTGAGCGTCGGAGACGCCTTCCCCGACTTCGGCGTCGAGGCGGGCGTCGGCTTCTGGGGCGGGCCGCGTGATCTTTCCTGGCGCGCCTGCCCCGTCGTCTTCGACCCGGAACTCACGGACATCTGCACGGTCGAGATCTCGGGCGGCACGCTCGATGGCACGGGCAACCTGGACCTCGGCAACGGTCCGGGCCAGAGGGCTGCCAGCGAGGCCCCGTTCACCTACACGGCCGCCTACCGGGATGCGGATGGCGAGCCGGTGAACGAGGGTCTCGTGGAGGACGACCCCACCGGAGGCGGACACGTCATCGGGGACGGACCGACAGGCTTCAAGATCCTCCTGTGCGACGGCACCGATGTGACGGCCTTCTTCGGCATGACGAGCGATGTCCGTCACCTGGACATGACCGCGCCCTCCTGCTCAGGGGGGAGCTGTGCGCCGGAGATCGCGAGCATGGCCGTCCTGCAGAACGGCCTCTACAGCGACGGCGCGTTCACCCTCGGCGGGCTTTCCGACGGCGGCGTCGGCGGAGTCTACGGCGTGACCACGATCGTGGATGCCTACGAGTTCGACTCGGGTGATCCCGTCGACCAGGAGCTCTTTCTCGAGAACCCCGAGGCCGTCGCCGATCTGCCGGAAGATGACGGGTGTGGGTCCGGGGAGACTACCGACAGTGCGGTACAGTTCGGCTGCGGCGGGACGGAGGCCGGGCTTCCGGTGGACGCCTACTTCCTTGTGGTCTCCGAGGTGGCGGACCTGCTGGGGAACGCCCTCGGAGACGGGAACATGGACCGGGAGATCGGCGACGAGTTCTCGGACAGCGATGAGTTCGGCGTCGACCAGACCGCGCCCTCCCTCGAGGAGCTCGAGCCGCCCCAGGAGGATCCCGCGTTCGTGTGGAACCCGGACCTCACGGGTGCCGGCTGCCCCGATGCCGCTCCCGGATCGCCGGACTGCGAGACGATCATGTGGGAGTCGATGGACCCGGATCTGGCGAGCGACGACGACCCGAGCGGCCTGGAGGCGGGATCTTGCGGCGCCGTATGCGCCGACGATGATGGCGACGGCCATCTGATCGAAGCCGAAATCCTGGCCAGCCCGGGCGGCGGCAACGACGACGAGCTCCTCTCGGCCAGCAACGCCGGCCTGGGCCCGGACATGTTCGAGGCTTTCTTCTGCGGCGGTGGTGGGAGTGGTGCGGAGTGCGACGGCACCGACGACGGGGAGTTCTCCGTCGAGATCCGGACGAACGACCAGGCCGTGAAGGAGAACAACGCCCGCACTCAGGTGCTCACCTTCGTGCTGGACGTCACGCCGCCGGTGGTCGGCTTCGGCGGAATCACCGGCCTCGACTCCTCCAACGCCGCATCGGTCGAGTTCGAGCTCGACGCGAGCGTGGTGGACCGGAACGGCGATGGCACAGCCGTTGAGAGCGCGGTCGTCCTGGTGACCGTGGACGGTGGCAACGGGACGTGCGAGGCCGACGGCCTTGGAGATGACTTCCTCGTCGAGGACGACATTCTGGTAACGCCGGAAGGCGGCAACGATGACGCGACGGGCGCTACGGTGATCGTCGACGTTACGGCCGAGGTGCAGGCCAACGGTGGTGACTTCGATGTCCTGTTCACCGCGGGGAACCTCAACGGTTCACCAAGCGTCGGTATCCTAGCCCTCCTTCCCAATGTGGACTACTGCTTCATCCTCACCGCAGATGACGGGGCGAGGCGGAAGGACGGCAGCGATGATGGCATCGAGTCGACCTCCTCCGCCCAAAAGACCTTCGAGTGGCAGTAGGCCGTCGGCCAAGACCATGTAGCTGAAGCAGATGCGGCGGTCCGGCTTCCTGCGGCGGTCCGGCTTCCAGGCCGGGCCGCTCTGGAGCTGCCCTGCCGGCGCTGAGCCAAGGCTGCTGTAAGATTTCTCCGCCCCAGCGCATCAAACCTCTTGCCCGCAGCTGTTGCCTGATAGATCACCGGCATGGAGGCCGAGGTGCGAGAACTGTCCCCGCTGTACGGCAAACAACAGGGCCAGCGCATAGAAGGCCGACGCATCATGAAACGCTACGATGCGCCGAAATGGGCCGCGGCATCCGTCGCTGCCATAGCCTCCGTTCTCGTCTTTCTGCTACTCGGTGTGATACGTCTGCTCATCAGGATGGGGGGCTAACGCGTCGCTACGCCGCCTGCCAACGCTACCAGGAGGAGGGTGCGTCATGGAGCGGAACGACCGGACACGCGAACGGTTTCAGCTGGACATCGCCGTCTTGGCGCTTGCATTCGTCATCTCGTGTGGGCTTGCAGCGCTCGTCAGCCTCACGATCGCCGTCTTCTGAGCGCCCGGGCATCTCGAGAGTTCGGGCGTCTCGAATCGCGTAGGGGATTCCACCACAGAGGGCCGCGAGGATTGCACGACAGACACGGGATCGGGTGCTGGCTAGAATAGCGCGGAGCTAGTCAGGAACGCCCAAGACCGGAGGTCTACGCTGACTCTCGAGCTGAGCCTCGTGCGCTTGATCCCGTTGGCGATCGCTCTTTTTCTGCTCTTCAGCGGCCTTCCCTAGATCCTGGTCGCGTCAGCGTCCGGAGAGCCGCGCACGCATCCGCCGTAGTCCCAGTCGCAAGCCAAAGTCGCAAGTCCAACCTGCGAGGAGACGAGCGTGATGGACGAGACGACCTTGCTCTAGTTGTACAGCTGTACAACTAGAAAGCTGTTCCGGTCGACGCGACACCGCGGAGCTTACGAGCAGCCTGCGTGTACTCGGCGGGATGCCAAACCTTCGCGCCTTCTGGAAGAGGCCCTCGCGCCGGACGCTGACCGCCGGCTCGACCTTCGCCCTGGTCGCGGTGCTGGCCGTGGCGATCCCGCTCAACCCGGCCTGGGTGGTCGAGGGGCTCGCCCGGCTCTCGCCCGACGTGACGTACTTCGTCGAGACCGAACGCGCCGCCGTAGCCCTCACGATCGACGACGGTCCCGATCCAGTGGCGACGCCCCTCATTCTGGAGGTTTTGGAGCGACACGGCGCGCGCGCCACCTTCTTCGTCATCAGCGACAGGGTCCCCGGAAACGAGGCGCTGCTGAGGCGGATACTGGACGAAGGCCACGAGATCGCCAACCACCTCACTCGGGAAGAGCCGAGCATCCTTCTGCCCGCTCAGCGCTTCGAGGAGGAGCTCCGCACGGCCCACGAGACCCTGTCGGAATACCAGGAGTCCAGGTGGTTTCGGCCGGGGTCGGGTCTGTACGACGATGAGATGCTGTCGACGGTCGGCCGGTACGGGTATTCGACGGCGTTGGGCTCGGTGTACCCATACGACGCCGAGATCCCGTCGGCCTGGTTCGCCGAGCGGTACATCCTCGCCAACGCTGGACCAGGCGCGATCATCGTGCTGCACGACGTCGGCGCGCGCGGTCGGCGTACGGCGGCCGCGCTGAACGCGATCCTGCCCGAGCTCACGGCCCGAGGGCTCGAGGTGACGACGCTCTCCGACCTGGCGGACTAGAGAGTGCAGACGCGGTTCTTGCCGGAGGCCTTGGCCCGGTAGAGAGCCTCGTCGGCCGCGGCGATCACCTGGATGAGATCCGTTCCGTCATCCGGGAAGGACGCGACCCCGATGCTGATGGTAGGCTTCAGCGGAACCGCGTCCCTCTCGAGGCCGGCGTTCTCCAGCTCCACCCTGATCTCCTCCGCCACGACGCTCGCGCTCTCCGCGTCCAGGCGTGGGAGGAATGCGGTGAATTCGTCCCCCCCGAACCGACAGGCCTCGCCCCGCTCTCCAAGGACCCGGGCGATGAGCTTTCCCGTCTCCTGAATGGAGTACGCCCCGAACAGGTGGCCGTGCGTGTCGTTGATGCGCTTGAGGCCGTCGAGGTCCATCATGAGGACGGAGAGGCACGCACCCCGGTTCGCGGCGACCCTCAGGGACAGCTCGAGCGCATGGTCGAACTTCCGCTTGGACTGGAGGCCCGTGAGCGCATCCGTGCCCAGGAGATACCCGACCTGGCCGGCGAACTCGAGGTCGATATCGTCGGCGAGGAAGAAGCGGAGCACCGTCTCGCCAATGAACACCTTGTCTCCGTCCCGGAGAGACATCGTTCCTTCCAGCGACAGGCTTCCCACCTGGGTTCCGTTGGTCGAGCCCAGGTCCCGGACCGCGTAGCTGCCGTCGGGGCGGGCGGAGATCTCGCAGTGCTGCCGGGACGCCTGCAGGTCTCCGATCACCAGGTCGCACTCCGAAGACCTGCCGATGACCGCACGATCCTCAAGGACCAGATGCTTCCCCAGGTCGGCTTCGTGGCCCTGGATCAGGGTCAGACAGCCGGTGCGTGACTCGATCTGCGATTTCAGGTACTCCGCGAGACCGGGGAACGCACCGACTCGAGTCTTGTCCGGATCGTCTTTGCCCATGGCTTATAGTGGGGTCCTCCCGGCGCCTCCGGCCAGCGCCCGCTTCCGGGTTCATTGCTGAGAAGTGCTTTTGCTGAGAGATTTCGCGCAACACCATTGAATTCGAGTGTATCCGAGGAAAGCCCAACTGCTCCGCGATAATCGAGGACTCTTCCAGGAGGGAGACCATGCACAACATCGTTCTGAGCCGGTTCGTGAAAGCGGCGGTGGTACTTGTCGCGGCCGTCGCGCTGCTGCCCGCATCCGTTCTTGGCCAAGACGCGCAGGGCGAGAAGTATCAGCTGCGCCGGATGGCCGGTCACGGCCTCTACGCGCGCGACTACCCGGCCGAGGCCTTCTTCATCCTGGAGGAGCTCGGGGACCAAGCGCTCGCGGCCGGAGACACGGCCGGCGCGATTCAAGCCTACCACGACGCCGCCTGGATCGCCGCTGACGAGGCGAAGCAAAGGGACGCCATGTTCGACCCGAAGACGATCGGCGTCGGCGTCGACCGCCGGCCCAGGGCAGCCGCCCAGGAAGCGCAGCGTGTCCTCGAGAAGGCGATCGCGATCGGGGGTTCCGGCACGCCCGAGATGGCACCGCTCGAACTGGATCGCAACCTCGAGGAGCGAGAGGTGGGTATGGAGATCGGCCGGGTTCTGTACGCCATCGAGAGGCCGTATCTGTCCACGCTCGTGTTCGAGCTCGTCGGCGACAACGCGCTCGCGAGCGGCGACAACGATCTGGCAGAAAGGGCCTATCAAGAGGGCTGGTTCGTGGCCCACGAGGAGTTTCTGCGGCGTAACCTGACCTTCGATCCTAAGCAGGTGGGGGTCGCGCAGCGGACCTACGAGGGCTTCAAGCAGGTCGCTGAGCGGCTGCAGGCGAAGGCCGCCAAGGCGGCAGGCTAGCCGCCGTCACGTTTCGATCGCCTCTCGTGGTTCCGCAGATGGAACCACACGCGCCGGATGCGTAGGCGGCCGGTGATCGGGCGCTGATGTCGAGGCGTGGCTGGCTGGCGATCGCGGTGCTCGTCGTCTGGGCGGCGGCGCTGGGCTGGCACGTCAAGCGCCTCTACCTTCGGCCGAGCATGGATCTGCTCGCCGAGGCCGCTCGCACCATCCCTCCCGGCGCCGCTTATTATGCGGTCTTCCGCGGCGAGAGCCGCGTGGGATGGGCACAGAACGAGGTCGACACGCTGCCGGGAGCCAGCGGCTTCGTGGTGCGTGATCGACTCATCCTCAGAGAGCCGCTCCTCGCCGACGCGGAGCCGCTGCGCATGGAGGTGGAGGCACGTTTGGGGCCGACCCTCTCGTTGCGGGCCTTCAAGCTCGAGGCCACGGGCCTGCCGGGCCTTGGGCGGGTCGGTGGTGAAGTTCACGGTGACACGCTGCTTGAGCTGGAGATCGGAGGCGTAGCGCCCGTCCGCTCCAGCCTGCGCCTCGAGGGCCCGATCTATCTCGCCGGCGTGTGGCCGCTCCGCCTGGCCGCCGAGTCCCGGGTCGAGCCCGGCGACCAGTTTCGTCTCCCGATCTTCGATCCCGCGTCGGCCTCCTCGACGACCATCACGTTCACGGTCCTGGCCGCGGAGCGGAAGAGCTATCCCGACAGCGTCGCCGCGGTTGACGGCGCCTGGGTGATCGCGCGTGAAGACACGGTCCAGGCGTGGTGGATCGAGCAGGAGATCGCGGGGATCCGGCTCCGCTCGTGGGTCGATGAGGATGGAAGATTGTTGAGCGCGGAGGCGCCGGGCGCACTCCGCCTCGAGAGGACCGCATTCGAGCTGGCGCTGTTCGGCGACAGCGTTCCGGAAACTCCCACCGGGACGCCGCCGCCGAGCGAGGGAGATCCGGAGGGAGAATCGGAGGGAGACGGCACGCGATGATACGGTTGGAGGGGCTGACCAAGAGGTACGGCGCCTTCACGGCGGTCGACGGGATCGATCTGGAGGTGCCGAAGGGCAGTTTGTTCGGCCTCCTTGGACCGAATGGGGCCGGCAAGACATCGACGCTGAGGATGATCGCCGGAATCCTCCAGCCCGATGAAGGGCGCGTCCTTGTAGAGGGCTTCGACGTTGTCCGGGATCCCTATCAGGCCAAGCGGCGGCTCGGCTACGTACCGGATCGCCCGTTCGTCTACGAGAAGCTCACGGGCGCCGAACTGCTTCGGTTCGTCGCCGGGCTTTACGGCCAGGATGGCGCCGCGATCGAACAGCGCATCGAGGAGCTCCTTCGGCTGTGGGACCTGGAGCGTTGGGCCGACGAGCTGGTGGAGTCCTATAGCCACGGGATGCGTCAGAAGCTGATCATCTCGGCCGCGCTCGTGCACAGGCCGACCGTGTTGGTGATCGACGAGCCGATGGTGGGGCTCGATCCCAGATCGGCGCGGCTGCTCAAGGACCTGCTGCGGGCCTTCGCCCAGACCGGCGGCACGGCCTTGATCTCCACGCACACGCTTGCCTTCGCCGAAGTGTTGTGCGAGCGGATGGCTGTCATCGACACCGGCCGTATTGTGGCGCTCGGGAGCGTGGAGGACCTCCGGGCACAGGCGAAAGCCGAGTCGAGCGGGCTGGAGGAGATCTTCCTGCGTCTCACGGGTGGCGCGGCCGAGCGAGAGTTGCTTCGAGTGCTGGACGGTTGATTCCGCGGATGGAAGCTCGCGCCTTCTCCGAATGGACGCCGGTCGGCCCGCTGCGGGTCATTCCGCGCCTGCTCCGCCCGAAGCTCCTCGGCGCCCTCGGCCGCAACGCCGGACGCAGGACGCTGGGTGGAAAGGTCCCCGTTCTGCTCCTCTCGGCGGCAGGGGCGTTCGCGTTTCTCTTCTTTGTGTCCACCAAGCTGCTCAGGGCGTTGCGGGACGTGCCGGAGGTTGGCCCGCTGCTCGCCTCCAAGATGCTCGGTTTGGGCCTTCTTCTCTTTCTGAGCATCCTGCTGCTCTCCAACCTGATCGCGGCGCTCTCGTCATACTTCCTCGCCAAGGACCTGCCATCGATCGTCGGTGCGCCAGTAGACTGGTTGGGGCTCTATGGGGGGCGGTTGATCGAGACGCTGGGCAGCTCGTCGTGGATGGTAGTCCTCATGCTTCTGCCCGTGGTGGCCGCGTACCAGTGGGTCTATCAGGGAGACGCGGTCTTCTACGGGATCGCCGCGGCAGCCATCATCCCCTACCTGGTCATCCCCGCCGTGGTGGGCAGCGCGATTACGCTGGTGCTGGTGCGCGTCGTCCCGGCTCGGCGCACCCGCGACATTCTCGCCCTCGTCTCCGTCGTCGCCGTAGCGCTTCTCATCGTGGGGATCCGGGTGCTTCGTCCCGAGCGCCTGATGAACCCGGAGGGCTTTCGCAATCTGGTGGACTTCCTCGAGGTGCTGCGCACCCCATCCTCCCCGTGGTTGCCCTCCGGGTACACGAAGGCACAGGAGGGTGCCGAGTCCACGGCGCGCCGGACGCGCGTCTGGCGGGTCTTCCGCTTCGCGCTCGGACCACTGGGGCTCGAGCGGCGCGAGATGATCCTCAAGGACGCGCGGGTCTTCTTCCGCGACGCCACCCAATGGTCGCAGCTGCTCGTGCTCGGCGTGCTGCTCTTCGTCTACATCTACAACATCCGCGTGCTGCCTCTGCAGACGAGCGAGGCGCTGAGCCGATTCCTCGTCTCGATGGTCGTCTTCCTGAACCTCGGCCTGGCCGGGTTCATCCTCATGGCGATCGCAGCGCGCTTCGTGTTTCCCGCCTACAGCCTGGAGGGAAGCACTCTCTGGCTGATCGGCTCGTCTCCTCTGCCGCCCGAGACCTTCGTCTGGTCGAAGTACTGGGTGGGCGCCCTCCCGCTCCTCGTCCTGGCGCTCGTGCTCACCTTCGTGACGAACCGGATCCTGGGCGTTCAGGCGGGCATCATGGCGCTCTCGCTGATGACGATCGCCTGCCTGACACTCGCCTTCGTCGCTCAGGCGCTGGCGTGGGGCATTGCGATGCCGAAGTTCGAGACCGGGAACGCGGCCCAGATTCCGACCTCGCTTGGCGGGATGCTGTTCATGCTGGGAGCCCTCGCGAGCCTGGCCACGGTGCTCGCTGCCCAGCTCTGGCTGCTGCGCGGCTACATGCTGAGCGGACTGCCCGGACGTGTGTCGCGCGACCCCACCTCGTGGGAGATCACATCCGCCCTCCTGGCGACGGCCGTGCTCACGGGAGGGCTCACCGTTCTTCCCTACCTCTTCGCGCGGCGACGGGTAAGCGCCGGCTCGGGCTGATCAGCGCGGCAGGTCCTTCAACCGGACATACACCTCGCCGCCACCGGCCCAGAACTTCGTCCCGGCCGCGGTCTCCCGCCCGGATAGCGTGCTCAGGTAGATGGCCACCGCCAGGCCGTTGCTCTCTCCCTCCAGGCGCAGCGCACTCGCCGGATAGACGTTGGGCCGCGGGCCGGTCACGGCTCCCGATTTGATGCGCTGGTAGAGCGGGGCGAGCGGAAGGGCGATCTCGTGACTTCCGCTCCGGGTACTCCGGGCCACGCGGATGAAGGCGCTGTCGGAACCGACATGCAGCCTGACGACTTCACCGGCCACGCGAAACGAGTCGCTGGGCCACCCTTGCCAGCGGAGCGCGTAGTCGTACCCGGCGATCGGGATCACCTCGTTTCGCTGTTCCGCGAAGAAGTGGAACATGCCGGTCTCGCCTGCCCACCGCTCTACATACGCGAGGCCCAGGTGCTCCGTGATCGCCCGCGCCCGTGGCTCGGCTTCGTATCGCCTCGAGGTGCGCGTTCCCTCGCCGATCGTGTCGATCTCGGGCAAGCTGCCGAAGAGAGGCTCGATGGCTCCCGTCCCGTGGGTCTGGATCAGGTAGCGAAGGATCGCGCTCACCTCCCGCCGGTCTTCGAAGGAGACCTCACGACCGGCGGCCCGAGCCTGGCCATCCTCCAGCATGTCGTTCGAGGCCAGAATACGAGTCAAGCGCCTAACCTGACTGGCCTCCGACACGGAATAGGCGGACCATGGGCCGCCGAACGTCGCCACGGCGACGATGCACAGCGTGAGTGGGATCACCAGGATGTTTCGTGATCGGCTGACCACGTAGAAGATCGCTATGCCGGCGAGCCAGACGGCCAGCACGGCGAGGAAGTACCGCTTTTCCGTGATCCCGTACTGATCGATTCGCTTCCAGATCGCCATGAGCAGCATGACGATCGACGGTACGAGGGCGAGGTAGTACCACCGGGAGTACGAGGCGACCCAGAGGTTCTCGGTCCGGTCGCTGATCGGGTAGACCAGCAGGAGGGAGAGGATTCCGGCGACGGCGACGCTCGAGACCAGATATCCGATCCAGCCGCTCGGCCACGTCTGCGTGATCAGGATGCGCCCCAGATACAGCGTGAGGATCGCCAGGTACACGGTGACGAGAGGGATGAGGACGTATTGAGAGAAGACCTTGAGGCCGATCGGGTAGGCGGACGCCAGGTCGGCGTCGGCCAGAACGGTCCGCATTCCCGCCAGGAAGAACCAAGTGTTGAAGACGAAGGCGATCAGCAGCCAGAGGCGCCAGTAAGAGTCTGGCTCTACGTTCACCCCGAGCAGGTTGTCGATGCCCGCCAACGCGATCGCGAGGCCGACGAAGAGAACCGCCGAATAGAGCGCGGCGGTGAGGAAGCGGAGGAAGAGGGTCTTGTTGTACTCCCAGAACGCACCCTGTGCGCCGGCGTCAGGCCCGCTCACGCCCCGTCCGCGCGCGCCGCTGAAGGGGGCGAACGCGGCCAGCAAGTGGAAGGCGATCGCCGCCTGCAGCAGGCGCTCGATGCGCACCGGCTCCGACCATTCGGGCCACGCGAAGAAGAAGGCGGCCAGCAGCGCGAGCCCCAGAAGACGGACCGACCAGACCCGGGCGGGTCGCCAGGCTCTTCGCTCGGACACCAAGCGTATGGCGAAGAAGAGCGGAAGACCGAGGGCCGCAGCGAAGAGAAGCCGGAGCCAGAAATCCTCGTCCGACGCGTCGACCGCGACGAGACCGGCAGCGGCGGCCACGATCGCCGAGCCGAGGACCAACGGGAAGCTGGCCGCCGTGTCGCGAGCGCTCGTAATCAGGCGGTCGACCGATGGAAGGCGCATTCAAACAAAGCTAACCGGGGTCTCTCGGCGTGACGAGAGCGCGGCCGCGGCCGTCAGTCAGATGATCGCCGCGATGAGGAGGGTCTCGATACCAGGAAGGACCGATTTGACCGCCCTACGTGCGTCCCTGTTCGTGCTGTCCGCCCTGATGGTCGGCGAGGGCGCCACCGGCCGGGTCCCCGCGGCTCTGGCTCAGCAGCCGCTTCCAGAGGTCGCTCTGACGGCCGTCGAGCGCGACACGGTGCCGGCCGACGCCTATTTGGATGCGCCGGTGCAAGCCCTGATGGAACGCGCCCGCGCGGCGAGAGGGCGCATGGACACCACGCTCCAGAGCTTCGAGGTCACCTGGCGGGAGCGCGCGTATCTGGGATTGGATGCCGAGAGGCTCCGCCGGGAGCGGCTCCTCTTCCGTCAGGAGCGGGCCGCGCGCGTGCACTGGCGGCAGGGCGATGAGCGGATCGTGAGATGGCTCGGGATCCGCCAGCAGTCTGCGTTTGGTCGGGCCGAGGAAGACCCGGAGATCACTTTCGCGTTCCTGAACCCATCTTCTGATCGTCTCTTCCTGGGCGATGTGTGGGCGGTGCATCCGCTCGCCGACACGGCCGCCGTCCACTACCGCTACCGCAGCGGAGACACGCTGCAGATCCGCCTCCCCGCCCTGGATCGGGCCGTTACGATGGTCGAGGTGGTCGTCGAGCCAAGGGAAGCCCGATTCAACCTGGTCGCCGCCTCGCTCTGGCTCGACCTGGAGACGGCGCTCCTGATAAGGGCCGTCTATCGCCCCGCTCGGGACTTCGACCTCGAGAAGGATCAGCCCGAAGAGGCGGGCGACGTGCCCCGGTTCCTGAAGCCGATTCGATTCGCCACCGACTGGGCGGTGATCGAGTACGGCCTTCAGGAGTTCCGGTGGTGGCTTCCGAGCCGCATGGCGTTCAAGGGCAGGGGGAGGATCGCGAGCGCTGCGACCTTCCCGCTCGAGGTCGAGTGGTCGTTCGATGAGTACGTGATGAACGCGCCCGAGGAGTTGGATCCCGGGGATGATCTGCCGGTCGATTGGGAGCGAGTCGTCCTGCAGGGAGATAGTGCGCAAGACGGCTGGCGAGCCCGGCGCCGGAGGATGCGGGAACGGGGCGAGGCTGAGAAAGAGGAGGATGTGGAGGTGGAGCTCACGCCCGCGGAGATGGCCGACCCCGATGCCGAGACGAACGTCTCGGATGACTCTGATGCCGGCACGGCGATCGTCATTCTTCCTCCGCGTGAGATGCTGGAGAATTCACCCGAGCTTCCCGAGCCCATAGGGACCGGAGAGCCCCTGCTCAGCCCGGAGGAGGTACGCGCTGCCCGCAGCCAACTGAAGGGGATCGTGCTGCCGCCCGAGGCCGCGGGAAAGCCGAGCCTCGTCGGCCCGGTCAGCATGCTCCGCTACAACCGCGTGGAGGCGTTGAGCCTCGGGCTCGGCGTCTCCGTGCCGACCGGCGCCCAAACCGTGCTCAGGCTGAAGGGGCGATTCGGCGTGGCCGATCTCTACCCGAACGGGGAACTCACCTTCGGCCGGACCACCGAGCGCGGAGAGATCGGCTTCGCCGTGTATCGTCGCCTGGATCCGATCGGCGATTGGGGTAACCCTCTCGGGCTGGCCAACTCTTTCAACGCCCTCTTCCTCGGGACGGATGACGGCCAGTACTTCAGAGCCACCGGCGTCGAGGTCGCCGCGGGCCGGGTCTTCAGCCAACTGCGATTGGACGGACGTCTGTTCGCAGAGCGACAACGAACGGCGGAGAAAAACACTGACTTCTCGATACCCAACCTTATAAGCGACAACAAGTTTCAACCGGTGCTTCAAGCTGATTCTGGGGATGTCGTGGGCCTATCGACCCGCCTCAGGGTCTGGAGCTCGCCGGAATCTCGCGGCCCGGCGATCAGCGGCACGTTGTGGGGTGAGTTGGGTGGCGGGGACTTCGAGTACGCGCGCGTGGCCGGCTCGACGGCCGCGGTGCTCCCGCTGGGTCACCGCTTCGGGACTTCTATCGAGCTCGGCGCCGGGATCGCAGGCGGCACGGTGCCGGCGCAGCGCCGCTACTACCTGGGCGGGCCGTACACGCTGCGTGGGTACGAAACGGGCGCGCGGCAGGGAGAGGATTTCTGGATGGGCCGGTTCGAGTTCGCGGCGCTGCTCGGGCGGGTGGACCGCTTCGGCCCGGCGCGTGCGATACGGCTCGTCGGTTTCTTCGACGCGGGTTGGGCGGGCGAGAGCTTCTCGACGGAGGGCTATGCGCTGGCTGTCGGCGGCGGCGTCTCTCTACTGGACGGGCTGTTTCGGATCGACCTCGCCAAAGGGCTCAACGACGGTGGGGTGTGGAGGCTCTACTTCTACGGGGACGGTCTGTTCTGATCAGGCTCCAGGCGTCGCCACGAGTTTGACCGCGCCGCCGACGTCCCTCGGCTCGTCAGGCGATATCTCCCGCCGGCTGGGCTTCCCTCGCGGGCTCTCCGATCCCTTCGTCGCGACCCTCTCGCTTCGCCAGCGCCTGCTCGCCGCCTCGGTCCGTGCGGACCATACGGGCATAGAGGGTGATCTTCGGGTCGAAGACGTACCGGAAAAGAAGCCGCGTCCACGACTGGTGCGCGTCCAGACCGTCATACCACTCTGACGCCGCCGCCTTGAGCTGCGGCAGCCGATGCCAGGGTACGGAAGGGAAGTCGTGGTGCTCGTTGTGGTACCCGACGTTGAAGGCGAGCCGGTTCATGCCGCCGTAGTAGCTGAAGGTCTCCTGAGCGTCCTGGTTCTCGCTGACCATGTAATGCCGCTGGATCCAGCGGGCACCGAGGGGATGAAGGCCTGCGGCGAAGAACATCGAGACGAGGAGATACAGCAGGGCAGTCCACCCGAACGCCATGACGATCAGCACGTCCGCCCCGAAGACGATGACCCAGTTGAGAAGAATCCAGCGGTCGAAAGACTTGACCTCTTTGACGCGCAACGTGTGAACGGCCGCAAAGATCGGGAACAGCGCGAGCCAGAGCGCCTTCCGGATCGACGAATTGCCGACGAGCCTCGCTTCCCACTCGCTCGGAATGTCGGCGTCCAGCTCGTACACGCCCTGATAGGAGTGGTGCTTCAGGTGGTAACGCTGGAAGGAGACGGAGGTCGGAAACGCGCTCGGGATGTTGGCCAGGCAGCCCGCCAACGGGCCACGAGGGCGACGATCGCCAGAAAGCTATAGGGGTTTCTCCCGATGAGCTTGCGAACGTCGGGGTGCTCGCGGAGAATGGCCTGCGTTCGGGCCTTGTGGGGTTCTGCCTCTGGGGAATAGGAAAAACCTTCCGGTACGGAGGACAAGACACCCATCCTTTGAATCCAGTCAGCGCGTGGTTCTGAAGCGGGTAAAGCCGTGACAACCTACGCCAAATCGCTCCCCCCGGCTATTCTGTTGACCGCCGCGTGAGCGCTCTTCGGCGCCGTGTGCCCGGCTGGGTCCGGAGCCTCCTGGCCCTCATCGTGGCCCTGACGGTGCTCCGAGTCTTGGAGTGGGCCATGGCGCCGGCCCCGCCGGCGGAGCTCGCGACCGAGCCGCCGCCCGCTCTTCGCCGCTGGGACTACATTGGCTGCTATGATCTCGAGGTGGATCCATGGAGCTTCAGCCGGTACGTGGCGAACTCGGACTCCTCCTCCCGAGCCCTCCTAACGGCGCCGAGCCGCGTCATGCTACTACCGGATTCTCTGGATGAGTGGGGGCGAGCATACGGTACGCGCCGCGCCGCGCCCCTCTCCGGCGACCACGACGAGAGGCTTGCCCGATCCCTCCGCTGGTTCGTTCGCGCGGACACGCTCTGGCTCGTCTGGGCGGCAAGCGCTACCCGTGTCGGGGTCGCGCTTTTCGCCGACGGCGACAGCTTGATCGGACGAGCCCTTTCCCTCCGAGCAGACTCCGCGTACGGGACGGCGGCCGCCGGAGCGTGGAAGATCAACTGCTCGACCTTCGAGCGGGACGGAGCTCTCGCGAGACCTCGTCGGTAGCTTCGTCGGTAGCTTCGTCGGTAGCTTCGTCGGTGGCCTCGTCGCTAGCGGCCGAGTGCACACCTCCACGCTTTGCACCTTCGCTACGCTCACCCATAGCTTGCAGGTCGCTTGCAGATAAGCTGCAGGTGGTGGCCCCAAGAGGTGTGCAAAGGAGGAAACTCATGTCATCGATCGCGAAGGTGATCGAGGTCATCTCGGAGTCGGACGAGAGCTGGGATGATGCGGTCCAGAACGCGCTGACGGAGGCGGCGAAGACGGTCGACAACATCAAGAGCATCTGGGTGGAGAACATGACGGCCGTCGTCGAGGGGAATCGCATCGTGCGCTACCGGCTGAACGCGAAGGTCACGTTCATCGTGGGAGGGCACGACTAGTCGTCGGCTCATTCAGCCGCCGGCCATTCGCCCGGTGGGGGAACGGGGTGGCTCGACGAGCCGCCCCGTCTTGCCATCAGACGCGCCCTATGTCAGCGGACCTCTCGACCGCCTATACTCCGCCGTTCGGGATTTCCGCGCCTCGCTTGAGGTAGAACTCCAAAACGCTCGAAACGGAGGAGTCCATGAGGAAGCTGTGCGCAGTTCTTCCGGTCTTCACGCTGGTCGCCGGCCTGTCGACTCCGGCGGTCGCTCAGGAGGGAGAGTCGTGGGAGACCCAGGAGACGGTCTACGCCGTCACGCTGATCCGGGTGCATCCGAACATGGATGAGCAGTACCTCAACAACTTGAAGCGAACCTGGGTGACGGGTGTCGAGGCGGCGATAGCGGAAGGCCTGACGACCGACTACAGGGTCTTCCAGACCCTCACGCCCAACGACAAAGGGTACAACCTCCTCCTCGTCACCGAGCACCCGAATCTGGCCTCCTTCGATGCGACGGCCGAGTGGCGGGCCAAGATCCAGCGGATCGGCGACGCCGTCGAGGCGATAATCAGCGACGAGGAGACAGATCGCATCACCAGCACCGTCTACCCCCAGATCCGCGATATCATGAGCTCCAAGCTCATGCGCGAGATCAAGTTCATCGACGAATAGCCCGAAGTCGCCGACCGGCGCGGGAATCCCGAACTCCCATTTCCGGTTGCCACCGGAGGCGCGTCTCTGCAAGACGCCCCCAGACTGCCGGGCGCTCACCCGCCACTTGACGCGGTCCGTACGGTGACGTATGGTTGGCGTGAGGGACGGAAGCCCGTGCGGTCAACGGTGAAGCGTCTTGGGGGACTGCTAATCGCTCCGGGTTCGTGCGGGCCTTCCGATCCCCTCCTCTAACCCCACTTTCCGCCGCCTTCGACCCGTCTCAGCCCTCAAGCCTGATCCCAGCTGTTTCCCCCCTTCATTCGCCAACTAGCGCCTGCACCTGCGAGACGACGAGGGGAAGAGCGGCCTCGACCGCTTTCGTCATCGAGCCACCGACCGAAACGACATCCGCAGCCTCGACCGCCAGGATCACGACCTCTTCAGCGACGGGAAGGCTCATCGCACGCCCGGCTCGCAGAGCCTCGAACAGGCCGACGTAGTGCGCGGAGGTGCCAGGAGCCGTCTTCCAGTCCTCATCCTCCTCGATGACGTAGACGGTCCCGGGCGCCGCTCGGCCCGTTACGACGGTGTCGATGACGACAAGGCGCCGAACGCCCTGAAGGTGGTCGAGCAAAGCGAAGCCCGACTCGGGGGTCTCCACGATGTCGACGCTCGCGCGCCCGCGGATGTCCAGCTCGCGGCGTAGCGCACGGGCCACCCGGAAGCCGAGCGCATCATCGGCGAGGAGGTCGTTCCCGAGGCAGAGCACCCTGACGTCTAGGGGGCGCGATGTGTCGGGAAGCGGTTCGGGACGCGCTGGCTCGGCAGGCCGCATGGGAAGCGTCCGCTCAGGGTCGTTCGCGGGAGACGTTTCCATCCGAATCGCGACGGAGCCGCTCGACGATCCCGCCGTCCGGGCCGCGCACCCGCAGCAGGAGCGGCATGCTGCCGGGCAGCGAGTGGCTGGCGCAGGCGTGGCAGGGGTCGTACGCGCGGAACGCCATCTCGACCATGTTCAGGATGCCGTCGGAGACCTCGCCGCCCGAGATCAGTCCCTTGGCCGCCTTGTCGACGCTCATCGCGATGCGGGCCGAGTTGTTCTGAGTGGCGACGATCAGGTTCGCCTTCTCGACGACCCCGCGTTGGTCGGTCCAGTAGTGGTGGAAGAGCGTCCCTCGAGGAGCCTCGACGACCCCGATACCCTCGGTGGGCACCTCCGTGGGCAGAGTGCGCACGTCCGGATTCGTCAGATCGGGATCGTCCGCCAGCTCCTTCAACCGCTCGGCGGCGTAGAGGAGCTCGACGACCCGGGCCCAGTGGTTGGCCAACGTGTGATGGACCGGCTTTGCGCCAAGCATCTCGAAGAACTCCTCGTACGCCTCCTGGGCCAGCGGCGTGGCCATTCCCTCGGCGACGTTGAGCCGGGCCAGCGGGGCCACCGCGTAGATTCCGCTATCCGTCCCATCTGCGAAGCCCCGCCAACCCACGGGCTTGAGGTAACAGAACTTGACGTAACTCCAGGGCTCGACGTGCTCGGCGACCCAGTCGAGGTAGTCGGCCGCCTCAAACGTCGTGACTTCCTGACCTTCCGGTGAGACCACGCGGATCCCACCATCGTAGAAATTGACCCGGTTCTCATCGTCCACGAGCCCCATGTAGTAGGTGCGGTGCGTGAAGTCGTCGGAGGTGATCAGGCCGACGTACTCCTCGTTCTTCAGCACGACGTCCCGGAAGATCTGCAGCGTGAACTTCCCGAACTCGACCGCCTCGTCGGCCACCTCCCGGACCTGATTCTGAAGCTCCGGAGTGATGTGCTTGGCCACCCCGCCGGGCAGGCCGAGAACCGGATGGATGACCTTGCCGCCGATCGCGGAGATGACCTCCTCGCGCAGGCGCCGGCGCATCGCGATGACCTGCTTGCCGACCTCGGCGCCGACGACGCCGATCACCCCCAACACGTTTCTCTCGGCTGCCGGGGCGGTAGGGCCGACGACGAAGTCCGGGCCACCCAGGAAATAGAAGTGGAGTGCGTGATCCTCGGTCATGAAGGCCGAGTAGACGAGCTCACGGATCTTCTTGGCGGTTGGTGTCGGCTCCACGCGGTACAGGTGGTCAAGCGCCTTGGTCGCCGCCATGTGGTGTGCGGTCGGACAGACGCCGCAGATGCGCGACGTGATCTGGGGCATCTCCTCGGCCGGTCGGCCCTGCACGAACTTCTCGAAGCCCCTCAGCTCGGGGACCTGGAAATAGGCGCGCTCGACCTCGCCCGCCTGGTCGAGGAAGATCTCGATCTTCCCATGTCCCTCGAGGCGGGTGACGGGGTCGATGCTGATGCGGCGCCGGGCATATGTCGTGCCCGCCCGCTGAGCCCCTTCGCGCCAGGAGCTCTCGAGTTCCTCGTGCTGTTCCGACATTTTCTATGTCTCCAGACTCTCTTGGCTGGCTCTCGTGACCCAGGTTCTCTCAGCTCAGCGTCTTCCGCCGCAGCAGCGAGGCGGGCAGGCCGTACCGGTAGAAGGTCCCGACCGGATCCGGGATGCCTTCCAGCACGGCGTCGATTGTCTCCTCATCGTCGGCCCCGATGAGAGAGGCGATTCCGGAAATCGCCTTGCCCCCGTGATCGAGCACCCGGCTCGTGGGACCGGAGCACCCTGAGCAGGGCATGTTGCCGCACACGCAGGCGGCGCCACAGCCCGCGCGCGTGGCCGGCCCCAGGCACACCAGGCCCTGGGCGAGCAGACACGTCTCCTCGTCGATGAGGACCTCGTGCGGTCGCTTGAACTCGCTGATCGAGAGATCGAGCGGCTTCGACTCCCTCCTCGGGCACTCCTCGCAGAGCGCCTGATCGGGAGCCAGCACCGTCCCCTTGGGCGGCAGCTCTCCCGAGAGCAGCGTCGCCACGGCCGACTGGATGACCGTCGGATGTGGCGCACAGCCGGGAATCGCGTAGTCCACGTCGATCACCTGGCCGAGCGACCGAACGGTCTCGTAAAAGCCGGGAAGGCTCAGCTCGTACCCGTTCTCCCGGCTCCGCAGCCGCGGGAGCGTGCCCCCGGGGTTCTCCGTGCTGGGTGACTCCAGGTACGCCGCCTGGTAGATCCCTTCACGGTCGAACAGGTTGGCAAGGCCCGGTATGCCGCCGAGCTGCGAGCAGGCGCCGAAGGCGATCACCAGCTGCGATTTGCGGCGCAGCAGCGAGGCCATCTCCTCCTGCTCGGTCGTCCGAATCGCGCCGTTGATGAACGACGCCAGAATCGACCCGTCGGGCATGGCCTCGACGTCCGCCCGCTTGAAGTCCATCGCGACGGGCCACATCACGATGTCGACGGCTCCGACGACGTCCAGAATGCCCTCCGCGAGGTCGACGACCGCCTCCTCGCAGCCGCCGCAGGAGGCGCACCAGTAGAACGCGACCTTGGGCTTGCCTTCGGACTCTGTCATGGGACCGCGGCCTCCTTCGCCGCCGTCTCTTCGGCGATCCCGGGGCTCGGAAGCTCCGCGCCCGCGTCCTCGGCGCTCGGGAAGTCCTCCGCCGGGATGCTCAGCTGCAGCGGACCGAGGGCTCGGATGTCGGCGGCCATCTCGTCGGCGACCCTTCGCAGCCGATCGGCCTCCGAGGCGGAGATCCACTCCAGGCGCAGGCGCTCCTTCTCGATGCCGAGGCTCTCGATCACGCGGCGCAGGAGCCGGAACCGGCGCAGGGCCTTGTAGTTGCCCTCCTGGTAGTGGCAGTCGCCGGGATGGCAGCCGCCGATCAACACGCCGTCCGCGCCGCGCGCGAACGCATGCATGACGAACTGCGTGTCTATCCGCCCCGAGCACATCACACGCACGACCCTGACATTCGGGGCGTAGCGCATCCTCGACGTGCCGGCCAGGTCGGCCGCCATGTACGTGCACCAGTTGCAGAACAGCGCCACGATTCGGGGCTCGAACCCCTCGGGCGACGTCTGTTGCGCGTTCTCCGCTTGCTCAAGCATATGCCAACACCCCCTCGATCTCCTCGTAGATCTCCGTGTCCTCGAAGAGGTTCTGGACGATAGATCCGGAGGGGCAGGCGGCGACACAGACGCCGCAGCCCTTGCACAGCACCTCGTTGATCTCCGCCCGGTTCTCAGCGTCGTCGTGGAGGATGGCCTGATAGGGGCAGAGAGGGATGCACGTCTTGCAGCCCGAGCAGTCCTCGGCGATCACCTGGGCCGTGTTGGGCTCCAGCTCGATGTACCCTCGGTCGATGAGCGCCAGCGTCTGGCCCGCGGCGGCTCCCGCCTGGGCGACCGTCTCGGGTATGTCTTTCGGTCCCTGACAGCACCCGGCGAGGTACACGCCGTCCGTGAACGTGTCTACGGGCGCCAGCTTCGGGTGGCGCTCCATGAACCAGCCGTCGCCGGAGCAGGTGATGTTGAAGGTCCGCCGGACGTCCTCCGCGTCGGCCCGCGGCTCCAGACCGACCGCCAGGACGAGCATGTCGACCGGTATCCGCCGAACCATGCCGGCGAGCGTATCCTCCACGTCGACGAGCATCTCGCCATCCCCGTCGGCGTGCTGGTAGACCGACGCGACCTTGCCCCGAATCAGATGCGCTCCCTCGGCGGCGATCCGCTGATAGAACTCCTCGAAGCCTTTCCCCGGCGTGCGCATGTCGATGTAGAAGTTGTAGACCTCGGCGTCAGTCTTCTCCTTGATCAGGTGCGCCAGCTTCAGCGAGTACATGCAGCACACCTTGGAGCACCACGGGTTGTTCTTCTGGTTTCGGCTCCCCACGCAGTGCACGATCCCCACTGAGGTCGGCTTCTCACCGTCCCGCAGCACGACCTCTCCGCCCGTCGGCCCCGAGGCGTTGACCAAACGCTCCACCTCCAGCGCCGTGTAGACGTTCGGGTAGATCCCGTAGCCGTAGTGCGGAGAGCGGCGTGGGTCGAAGGTTTGGAAGCCCGTGGCCATGATGATGGCGCCGACGTCCAGGGTCTCGACCTGCTCCTCCTGGTCGAGGAAGATGGCGTCCCGGTCGCAGGCCTCGACGCAGGTCTGCTTGCACTTGCCCGAGCTGAACTGGATGCACTGCTCGGGGTCGATCAGGACCACCTGCGGGACGGCCTGCGCGTTGGGGAGGTAGATCGGTTTGCGCTTGGAGAGGCCGACGTCGAACTCGTCCTCGAACTTGCCGCGCTTGTAGACACAGGCGTCGATGCACTGCTGGCAGCCGATGCACAGCGACACGTCGATGTAGCGGGGCCGATGTTTGACGGTGACCTCGTAGCTTCCCACGAAGCCATCCACCTTCACCACCTCGGTCATCGTCATCAGCGTGATGTTCGGGTGGGCCTTCACCTGCGTCATCTTCGGCGTCAGGATGCAGGCCGCGCAGTCGAGAGTGGGGAAGGTCTTGTCGAACTGCGCCATGTGGCCGCCGATCGAGGCCTCGCGCTCGACCAGATACACGTGCTTTCCGGCTTCGGCCAGCGTGAGGGCGGCGGTGATCCCGGCAATGCCGCCCCCCACCACCAGGGCCTCCGGCCGGATCGATACTCTCCGGGACTCCAGCGCCTTGTGGTGGTGCACGCGGCGCACGGCTGCTCGAACCAGGTCGACGGCCTTCTCCGTGGCCAAGTCGCGGTCCTCGTGCACCCAGGAGGCGTGCTCGCGGATGTTGACCATCTGGAAGAAGAAGGGATTCAGCCCCGCCGCGGCGGTCGCGCCCCGGAAGGTCCCTTCGTGCAGATTGGGCGAACAGGACGCGACCACGATCCGGTTCAGGCCCAGCTCCTCGATGTCCTCCTTGATCAGCTCCTGTCCCGGATCGGAGCACATGTACTTGTAGTCCCGGGCGACGGCCACGCCCGGAAGCTCGCCGGCCTTTTCGGTGACCCGTTCGACATCGACCGTACGAGCGATGTTGGTCCCGCAGTGGCAGACGTAGACGCCGATCCGAATCGGCGGATCCCCGTTCGTCAGCGGCGCATCACCGTTTATGGTCGAGCCGTCGGTCGAACCATCCCTGGTCGGCCCGGAGCCGAAACCGTTCTCACGCAGCATGGGCCGCCCTCCTTTCCAGGACGGCTTTCGCGCTCACCACGGAGCGATCGATGCCGAGCTTCTTGGCCGGGATTCCGAGCGCCAGCCCGAGGATCTG
>JBDHFW010000115.1:0-8684 GCA_039590175.1 Gemmatimonadota bacterium
ACGACGATCATGTCGTGCAGGCTGAACTCGGCCTTCACTTCGTTGTGAAAGACGCGCGCTCCCTGGTCGGCCGGCAGCATGTTCTCCGGATCCGTGTCGATCGAGATCCGAGGCATCAGGCTGGCTGCAGCCAAGAAGAGGACGGCGTTCGTCAACGCGACGGTTTTCGGATGTCGCGTCGACAGCTCGACGACCCTATCGCGGAGTTGCATGGCTCCCGCCGTCGTAGCTCTGGAGGACCCTTAGATCCCGGCGGAGGGTTGTCCCCGTCGGGCCGCGAACCACTTCAGAATATCCTCCATCAGGCACCACTTGCTGAAGGCGGACTGAAACAGGTTCAGCCCCACGAAGGCCGTGAACAGAAACCACCAGGCGCCGATGCCGGCTACGGCACCGCCATTCGCTGCATCGCGGCGCCGTCCACGGCGATGAGGAAGAAGAGGAAGGCCGCCGTGAGCAACGTACCGGCCACCAGGGGGATCCAGAGCGCCGGCCGTTCGAACCGCAGGTGCATGAACCAGCCGCCGATGAGGGCGGCCTTGGCGAGCATGGCCCCGAGCAGGAAGAGAACGGTCAGGATCCTGGTGAACGGCGTCGCCTCGACGAAGAGCATCGAGAGCGTCAGCACCAGCAGAACTATCCAGGTGATCCAGTAGGTCCGGTAGGAGGTATGACCACTCATGGAGGCACTCTCAGATTAGATAGAAACAGGTGAAGATGAAGACCCACACGAGGTCGACGAAGTGCCAGTACAGGCCCACCAGCTCCACCCCCGAGCCCGACGTCCGGCCGGCGCGGACGCGCGCTGCCACTAGGAGAAGAACGATCACGCCGATCAGCACGTGAGTCCCGTGGAAGCCGGTGATCATGAAGAAGAAGGCGGAGAAGGCCGGAACGCCCCAGGGGTTACCCGTCAGGCTCGCCCCCTCGCCGATGAGGGCGGCCCACTCCGTCGCCTGAAACCCGAGGAAGATGAGCCCGCCGAGCGCCGTCAGCAGCACGAACCGGGTCGCCCGCCGGAGATCGCCCCGGTGCGCCGCACCGACCGCCGTGGCCATCGTCGCGCTCGACGTGATGAGGACGAACGTCATCGTCCCGATCGCCGCCATCGAGAACACCTCTGAACGCTCGGGCCAGGCGGGACTGGCCAGGCGCTCGAAGCCGTACGCCGCCAGGAAGCCCGCGAACAACAGAGCGTCCGACACGAGGAAGAGCCACATCATCAGCTTCTGCCACGAGACGCCGAACGGCGAGACGCCGCCCTTCCAGTGGGCCTCCGTGGCCGCTACGTCCGTCGTCACCAAGTCCATGCGCGTCACCCGATCCTAAAGGGTCGACAACACGATCATAAGGAAGACCCACACTCCGCCCACGAAGTGCCAGTAGATCGCGGCGTGCGTGAGGCCGGCGTGGTGCGCGGCCGTATGCGCGCCTCGCGCCGCCCGGCGCAGCGTCCAGCCGAGCGCCGCCAGGCCGCCGAGCAGGTGTGCCGCGTGGACCGCCGAGAGCACGTAGAAGAACGCCGCGTGGGGATTGTTCGGCAGGAAGACACCACGTAGCGCGAGCAGCCGCCAGGCGACGACCTGCCCGGCGAGGAAGGCGACGCCCAGGAGACCGGCGACCGCCAGCCAGCCGGCGCACCGCCGTGAGTCACCGCGGCGAACCGCGGCCCGGGCCAGCTCCACCGCCCCGCTCGAGACGAGAAGGATCACCGTGTTGACCCAGACAATCGGCGGCAGGGCCACCGGCTTCCAGTCCGTCCCCGTCCGGCGCACGAGCAGCGCCGCCGTGAACGCGGCGAACAGCATCCCCACGGTCACCAGCACCGCCGCGATACCGGCGGGATACGGAGCCGGACGCCGAGCGCCGAGGTTGGCGATTCCGCGCACGTCGTGAGCTGAGCCAGCCATCTCGCTCACGGTGCAGGTGCCGTCGGCGCCTCGGCCGCACCGCGGGGCTCCGCGGCCACCGCTCGCGGCGCCGTCTGCAGCTGATATCCATCGGGCGCCCCATCCACCCTGTACTCGTACGGCCCGCGATGGACCACCGGCAGCTCCGCCCAGTTCAGGTGGGGTGCGGGCGACGCGGCCGTCCACTCCAACGTGGCCCCCTCCCACGGGTTCTCGGTCGCTCGCCTTCCGCGTAGCAGGCTCCAGAAGAAGTTGAACAGGAAGATCAGCTGCCCCACCACGGCAATGAACAGGGCGACGCTCACCAGCACGTTCAGCCACTGGACCGGGAGCGCGTAGTCGTAGGCGGTGGGATCGTAGAGGCGCCGGAGGCTGCCGCCCAAGCCGAGATAGTGCATGGCGGTGAACGCAAAAAAGACGGGGGCTACGGTGAGCCAGAAATGGAGCTTGCCCAGCGCCTCGTTCATGTGCCGACCGAACATCTTCGGGAACCAGTAGTACGTGGCGGCAAAGACGCCGAACCCCGTCACCATCCCGATCATGAAGTGGAAGTGCCCGACCACGAAGTAGGAGTCGTGGAGGTACATGTCGGCCGTCGCCGTCCCGAGCCAGAGGCCGCCGAGGCCGCCGATGCCGATCGCAGCGATGATCGCGAGGGCAAAGAGCATCGCGGTGCTGAGGCGGATCTGAGCACGCCAGAGGCTCGCGATCAGGTTCATGCCGAGGACGGCGAAAGGAATCGTGATCGCCACGGTGGCGATGGAGAAGTACTCGGCCAGGTAGGGGTTCATCCCGCTAGTGAACATGTGGTGTCCCCACACGATCATGCTGAGCACGGCGATCACGATGAGTGACCCGACAGACGTTCGGTAGCCAAACGGCGGCCTGCGGCCGAAGGTCGCCACGACATCGAAGGCTATACCGACCGCAGGAAGCACGAGCACGTACACCTCCGGGTGCCCGAGAAACCAGAAGAGGTGCTGGAAGAGCAGCGGGGTTCCGCCTTCGTTGGAGAGAAGCTGTCCGCCCAGCACCAGCCCCTCGGGCAAAAAGAAGCTGGTGCCACCGTGACGATCTAGGAGAAGCATGATCGCAGCGGCCGTGAGGGCCGGGAACGCGAGGATCCCGAGGATCGAGGCGATGAACAGCGTCCAGATGGCGAGCGGAAGCCGCAGCATCGTCATGCCGCGGGTCCGGAGGTTGAGGATCGTGGTGACGAAGTTGAGGCTTCCCATCGTGAAGGAGACTATGAACAAGGCCATCGCCAGAAGCCAAAGCGTCTGTCCGAGCCCTGATCCTGGCAGCGCCTCAGGAAGCGCAGAGAGAGGAGGATAGGCCGTCCAGCCCCCGGCGGCGGCGCCTCCCTCAACGAGGAACGAGCCGAGCATCAGGAGGCAGGCGGGGACGATCGTCCAGTAGGAGAGCATGTTGAGAAGCGGGTACGCCATGTCCCGTGCGCCGATGTGAAGCGGGATGATGAAGTTCCCGAACCCGCTCAACAACGCAAAGGAGATCACGAAGAAGATCATGATCGTCCCGTGCATCGTGACCAGGCTCAGGTAGTACTCCGGCAGGAGGACGCCCCCCTCGTAGAGGCCCGGCAACAGCCGTCCCAGCAGCGGCCAGGAGGCGTCGGGCCACGCGAGCTGCAGGCGGATCAGGATCGACCACGAGACGCCGAATACCGCCATCACGAAGGACGTGATGAGGTACTGCTTGCCGATCGTCTTGTGGTCTGTGCTGAAGACGTAACGCCTCCAGAAGCTCTGCGGCGTGTGCGTCTCGCTCATTCGAGCCACCCCGTCTGCTCGGCCAGCCACCCCTCGTATTCCTCCTCCGACTGCACGACGACCGTGCCACCCATCCGGTAGTGACCCATGCCGCACAGCTCCGCGCAGGCGATCTCGTAGCTGCCCTCCAGGGTGGGAACGAACGTGGTGCCCGTCACAATCCCCGGGACCACGTCCTGTTTGACGCGAAACGCGGGCACGGTGAAGCTGTGCAGCACGTCGCGGGCGCGCAGCCGGAGGTGCACCGTCCGTCCGACGGGCAGGTGCAGCCTCCCGCGGTAGACGAGATCGTCGCGGGCGGACGGGTCCTCCGGGGCCAACCCGGCCGGGTTGGCCCTGTCGTCGATGAGGGCCGGATCGATCCGCCCGAAGGTCCCATCCCTTCCCGGATAGCGGACGATCCACTCGAACTGCTTTCCGGTGAGCTCCACCACCAGAGCGTCCTCAGGGACTTCACCGTAGACCTCGTCCCAGACCGGGAGACCCTTCAGCATGACGCCCGCTTCGGCGATAAGGGCCATCCCCACCACCGGCACGAGCGACACCCAGCGTGCCGTCTTCTGCCTGATCTGGGGGGAGCCCGTGGGCCGACCGCGCCCGTACCGCCAGAGAAAGGCGACCAGGGCCAGCGTTCCGATCAAAAGGATCGCACCTGTGGTCAACAGCAGGTAGCGAATCACCCCGTCCACGCCCGCGGCGTGCCCCGACGCGGCGACGGGCAGCCAGTCCACGGCGACGAAGCCGACGATGGTGAAGAGTGTGATGCCGAGGAACAGAAAGATGAGGGCGACGATCTCCATGGTCTGTCGGTTCCGCTCCACGGCCACTCCCTTCGGCGTATCCAGTCCACCCGGCGATTCAGCTAACTCGGCGTGGCACTCCTCGGCTGCTCCGCTTCTCTCCTGCGTCTCCCTGCGCCCCTGCGCCCCTCGTCACCGTCAGGTCGCCCTGCACGTGAGGCGACTCGGCCATGTACTCCGAAAGGGTGATCTTCTCGAGCAGCGAACGCAGCCGCGGCACGAGCTCCTTGAGGCGGTAGTGCAGCGGGCACGGATTCTGGTCGGAGCAGCGTTCCGGCCAGAGGAGGCACTGCTCGAACATCCCGGAACCCTCCACGGCTTCCAGGATCTCACGCATCGTGATCGAGTCGGGAGGGCGGGCGAGCGCGTAGCCCCTGCCACGGCCGCGCTCGGAGCTCAGGATGCCGTGGCGGGCGAGCTTCTGGAAGATCTTGGCAAGAAACGTCCTCGGTAGATCGTTCGCCTCGGCGATCGCCGCCAGCGACACGACGGAGCCGGTGGGCTCGGATGCGAGAGCCGACAGGCCGATCAACGCGTACTTGCTCTCTCGGGTAAGCTGCATGAAGTCCTGGGGTAAATCGGACCTGAATTGTCCTAATTTATGTGGCCGAGCCGCCGGATCAAGACCAGGAGCGTGGACGGGCCAGATGCGAGCGGGGGCGGCCCTTAAGGAATCGCCCCATGATCTTGCAAGCAGAGCGACGAGGACTGAGTTCACCTTTGAACCAACCATTGATACCGTTTAGAATCGAGCTGTACCTAACTTGGACAGGTGGCTCTCCAGTGTGTGCTCCAGGTCCCAGCAGGCGCCCGGCGAACAAGCCGTTGACAGCGCAGTGAGACCGGCCACGCCGTGAGATCTGGATGATACGCCGTCGCTGGTTCGAGCGTCGCTTCGAGTTCGGGTTTACGCCGGACGCGCTCCCGGACATCATCGAACGTCTCCGCGGAACTCCGGTACGGCTCGAGGAGAGAACCCGCCGGCTCCCCCATCGTGTGCTCACGAGAAGATTTGGCGAGAGCTGGTCGATCCAGGAGAACGTGGGCCATCTGCTCGACCTGGAGCCTCTGTGGGAGGGCCGGCTCGAAGACGTTTTGGCCGGCGAGAAAGAGCTGAGAGCAGCCGATCTTACGAATCGCGCGACACACGAGGCAAACCACAACGACGCGGATCTCGATGCTTTGCTTTCCGACTTCCGAGGAACGCGCGAAGGGATCGTCAGCCGGCTCGAATCGCTCACTGACAACCACCTCATACACTCCGCGCGTCATCCGCGCCTCAAGGAGCCGATGACGGTTGTGGATCTGTTCTTTTTCGTAGCCGAGCACGACGACCACCACCTGGCGCAAATCACCGAGATCCTTCGCAGCGGCTGAGCCAAACGGGCGCGTGGCTTGGCGCTCCGTTAGTCAGCCCTCTGCGTCCGGCATCAAATCCCGAACCCAGGAAAACGCCGCCACCGCGCCGGGGAGACCCACGGTTGCCGCCGCGAGCGCGACCACCTGCTCCAAAGCTGCCGGCTCTGCGCCCGCCGCGAGGGCCTTGCGGACGCTGGCGTGCACGGCGCCTTCGCGCATCGCTCCGATGGCAACCCCCAGCTTGACCAGACGGGCCGTGGGCTCGTCCAACGGGCCGTTTCTCCCACCCTCCGCCATGAGCTCCCATGCCTCGCCTAGGTCGGGATAGCGTTCCACGAAGGCCGTGAACGTCTTCGGTGGTTTTGGCAGTGCGTTCATCCGCTTCTCCATGTAGAGGATTCGGCGAGAAGGTGAGCCGCTGGCGATGTGGAAATCGGGCCTCCTCCGCCTGACCGACGTACGAGCGGAACACTTTCTCGATGTTACGACCACATGGGATTGGGGAACCCCACAAGTCAACCCCGCCAATCTCACGTTGACGGCGCACGGGCATCGCTCGAGACGAGGGATTGTGGATTACCGCGCTGCTAATTAGGATAAAGAGATCCGAAACTCTTTAATGAGCAGGTACTCGAATTCTATACTCGAACACCTGTGAGTACGCGATCCGGGCGTTGACCCACCTGGCGCAACAGCCGACGGGCGAACTGACGATGCTGTCGGAGATCGCGGCGACGCAGAACCTCCCGCGTGCCTTCCTCGGAAAGATCCTGAAAGATCTCGTACACACAGGCATGCTGAGGTCGGCCCGCGGACCAACCGGCGGGTATTCCCTTGCCCGCGAACCGGCGGCGATCTCTCTCCTCGAGATCAAAGAGGCAATCGACGGCCGCGGGGACCTGGAGCGCTGCGCCGTGGGCCTCAGCCCCTGCTCGGACAATGCGCCTTGTCCGCTGCACGACACCTACAAGCCGCTACGCACGGCGATCACGACGTATCTGCAGGACACCACGCTCGCCGGCCTGACGGCGGGCTTATCGGAGAAACAGAAGCTGTTGGGCGGTTAGACAGGCTCGTGATCTCTCGACGCCGAAGGGGAAGATCGATGCTGAAGCTCGCGAGAGTGCTCGCGGTGGTTCGAGGCTCCGCCGTGGCATGTTGCGCCGCCTTGGCATGGGTTGCGTTGCGTCCGGATCCCGCAGCGGCAGCCCAGGATCCCGCAGCGGCAGCCCAGGACGCGGCTAGAGGTCAGCAGACGTTCCAGGAGTTGTGCGCGATGTGCCACACGATCGGCGGCGGTGTGCTCGTGGGTCCCGATCTCCAGGAGGTGGCAGAGCGCCGGAGCGAGGAGTGGATCATCAGCTTCGTCCAGCACTCCCAGGAACTCGTGAAGGCCGGAGATCCCGACGCGGTGGCGCTCTTCGAGAAGTTCAACCTGGTCATGCCCGATCAGCCACTCCCCGAAGACGAGATCCTCGCGATCATCGAATACACACGAACTGCTGCCTCCACTGGAGTTGTGCCCGCCGGTGCTGCAGACGTCCCGGAGGCCACCGAGGAACAGATCCTCCTGGGGCAGGAACTCTTTCAGGGAACGACGCGGCTGACCAACAGCGGGCCGGCCTGCAACGCGTGCCATGAGGTGCGGAACGACGCAGTGATCGGTGGCGGAATACTCGGTCCCGAGCTCACGACGGTGACCTCGAGGTTGAGCGCCCGCGGGGTAACGGCGATCCTGGGACGGCCCCCATACCCAGTGATGAGGCGGGCCTACCTGACCGGGCCGCTTACCGAGGAAGAGATAACAGCCCTCGTCGGCTTTCTGCAGCAGGCCGACGCGGACCAGGCGCTGTACCAGCCTCGGGACTACACCATCAAGCTGTTCTTCGCCGGGATCGCGGGCACGGCGTTCCTCCTGCTCCTCTACACACTCATCTGGCGTGGGCGCAGCAAGGGTTCCGTGAACCAGGGGATCTTCGACAGGCAGGTCAGGTCCACTTGAATCCACACCCAGCAGAGAACTGAGAAACAGCCATGGGCTGGATCAAAGACATCATCTCGCCACAGACCCGACAATGGGAAGAGTTCTACCGCAACCGCTTCCAGCATGATCGCGTCGTACGCAGCACGCACGGCGTGAACTGCACCGGGGGCTGTTCCTGGCAGATCCATGTGAAGGACGGGATCGTGACCTGGGAGACGCAGCAGCTCGACTACCCGCTGCTGGATGACTCCCTGCCCCCTTATGAGCCCCGGGGATGCCAGCGAGGAATCTACTCCTGGTACCTCTACAGCCCTTTGCGGATCAAGTACCCGTTGATCCGAAGTGCCCTCATCGATGCCTATCGGGCCAAGAAGCGCGAAACGGGCGACTCCATGAAGGCATGGAAGGCCTTGCAGGCGGATGGGGACGCCCGGAGGAGTTATCAGCAGGCACGCGGCAAGGGTGGGTTCCGGAGGGCGAGCTGGGACGAGGTCATGGAGATCATGGCCGTGGCCAACATCAGCACCGCCGAGGAATACGGCCCTGACCGGGTGATCGGGTTCAGTCCGATTCCGGCCATGTCGATGCTCAGCTACGCGGCCGGCGGGCGCTTCCTCCAGCTGTTCGGAGGCGTCAACCTCAGCTTCTACGACTGGTACTGCGACCTCCCCACGGCCTTCCCGGAGATCTGGGGCGAGCAGACCGACGTCTGCGAGAGCGCCGACTGGTACAACGCGAAGATGATCGCCGACATGGGCGCGTGCCTGAACATGACTCGCACGCCCGACTGCCACTTCTTCGCCGAGTCGCGCCACAACGGCACGAAAGCCGTCGTGTTCTC
>JBDHFW010000116.1:0-16319 GCA_039590175.1 Gemmatimonadota bacterium
TCGATGATCCGCCCAACGAGGTCGTTCACGCTCGTCTCGATTCCCGTCCCCACGTTGAAGGCGAAGTCGTCCAGGGTCCCCGCATCCTCCAACTCCAGAGTCGAGGCCACGAGGCTGGCCCTGGCCACGTCCTTCACGTACACGTAATCCCTCGTCTGTTCCCCGTCTCCGTACACGATCAGTGGTCGGCCGTGTATCGCCCGGCGCGAGAAGATCGCCACCACTCCGGCCTCCCCATGGGGATTCTGGCGAGGGCCGTAGACGTTCGAGTAGCGCAACGATACGGATGGCATGCCCTGCACGACCCGGTAATAGTCCAGGTACAGCTCTCCCGTGAGCTTGGTGACGCCGTAGGGCGACACCGGCGCCTTCGCTCGTGTTTCCTCGACGGGAAGGTCGTCAGGCTCTCCGTACACGACGCCTCCGGACGAGACGTACACGACGCGCTCGACGCCCGAGCGCCTGCACGCCTCGAGCACGTTCAGGAGGCCGTCCACGTTGATCGATGCGTCGTCGCGTGGGCTGGCTACGGAGACCCGCACATCGACCTGCGCGGCGTGGTGGTTGACCACGTCAAAGCGCCTCCGCCACAGGAGCTCGGACAGCTCCGGGGACCGAATATCCATCTCGACGAACTCGGCTCCCTCGGGCACGTTCTCCTGCTTTCCACTGCTCAAGTCGTCCAGCGCCGTGACCTCCCATCCCTCGGCGAGGTACGCTTCCGATACATGCGAGCCGATGAAGCCGGCGCCGCCCGTCACCAATACTCTTAGACCCATTAGCTTCTCGCTTCGTTCGTCTCTTCGCTCTCGGCATCCGGCGAGCCGTCCGCCGGCCAGGAGCCCTCGATCCCTTCTTCCATCACTCCCTCCGACGGCGGCGAGCCCGCGGCGAGCCCGAGCTCTTCCCTCAACCTGTCAAGGAACTCGATCGCGTTCGGATCGGCGGCCGCCTGACGTAGGGCCACCGTCGACGGGTGCAGGAGCTTGTTCAAAAGCCGCCGCGTGGCGGCTTCGATCCGTTCCCGATCCGACTCGCTCAACCCGTCCAGCCCCACCAGCAACCGCTCCAACTCGGCAAGGCGGACCGCCTCGCCGTGTGCCCGAAGCCCTCTGATAAGCGGACCTACCTCGCGCGATCGGTACCATCTCCAGAAGCGCGTGGCGTGATCCGCCACCAACGTCTCGGCGGGAGCCGCTTCCGCTCGTCTCGCCTCTTCGGTGGCGCCCACCACCTTCTGAAGGTCATCGATGTTGTAGAGGAAGATGCCGGGAAGCCCGCCCACGCCCGGCTCCACGTCCCGTGGAAGGGCGATGTCGAGGACCACGAGCGGCGAACCGACCTGCCCTCGTGAAGACTCCAGCTTGTCACGCGTGACGACCGGCTCCGCCGCCGAGGTGGAGGTCACCAGGATGTCCACGTCGAAGATCGCCTCCCAGACATCCTCCAGCGAGATCGCCGAGCCGCCGATCCGGGCCACCGTCTCCCGCGCCCGATCGAGCGTCCGGTTGGCCACCAGGACGTCGGAGACCCCCTCGGAAAGGAGACATCGGAGCGTCGTGATGCCCATCTCCCCGGCGCCGAGCACCATGGCGCTCCTTCCCTCGAGAGATCCGAGCACCTTGGCCGCCAATCGCACCGCGGCAGAGGGGATCGAAGCCGCCCCTCGACCGAGCGACGTCTCGGAGCGCACCGCACCACCGACGGCCTGGGCCGATTGGAACAGGCGGTGAAGGACCGGCCCCACGCTGTCGGGCAACGAGATGCCCAACTCATAGGCATCGCCGACCTGTCCGAGGATTTCCGCTTCGCCGACGACGAGAGAGTCGAGTCCCGCGGCCACTCGAAACAGGTGCAGCACGCCCTCGTGGCCGTGGCGATGATACAGGTAGGCCTCGACCTCACCCGGGCCCATCCCTGCGCGGGCGGCAACCGCGTCGATCGCGGCGGCTTCGGCAGAGGCCGGATCGGCCGCGTGGAGATAGAACTCCGTCCGGTTGCAGGTGGAGAGCACGACACATTCGTGGATCGCCCGCGACTCCATCACCTCCCGCACGGTATCCCGTACGCTGGCGGAGTCGACGTACACCCGCTCGCGCAACTCGATGGGTGCCGTGTGATGGCTGAGCCCGACGAGAGCGATGGTCGCCGCATCCACCCGCCCTCCGTCCCGCGCGTCTCGAGGAAGGTCACAAAGGTCACGAGAAACGCCACGGCGCTGATGACGGCAGCCCGTTCCCCGCGGGGGTCCGGCCTCGCGCGTGCGGCGATCGCCACGAGATACGCGCCCCACGTCACGATGCCGAGAATGGTGCCCGGATTGTCCAGGGCCAGCCCACGACCGAACGTGAGGGTCCAGCTCCAGCCGGCCAGAAGGCCTACGCTCAATGCAGGGAAGCCCACCGCCAGGCCCACCTTGTTCAACCGACCCAACGAGTCCAACGCGGGGAAGAAGCCGAATACGGAGCCGAACTCCTTCCGCTTGAGCGCGCGAAACTGGAACACGTACATGATGGCGGCTGCCGATGCCGCGGCGAGCCCGGCGTAGCCGATGAAGATCGCGGACACATGCAGGACGAACCACGGTCCGCGAAACGCGATCTGCCGACCTGTCGGCTCGATTCCGACGACGACCGCCTGGCCGAGCAGGAGCAGGACCAGCGGCAGCAGGAAGAGGCCGGCCGCGCGGAGATCGGTTCTCACCGAAACGGCGAGCACGAACAGGGAGATGAAGAGGGCCAGCGAGCTGGAAGCGGGCCCCAGCCCGACGAGGGGGAGGCTCCTGTACGACAGCGCGTAGAGCAGGAGGCCGGCCGCGTGAACGGCGAGCCCGCCACCCCCCACCGTCACTCCGGAGATCCCCGGTTCCCTTCCCCCGCGGAAGCCCTGCAGCTGGAGTACCCAGGCCGTCGCGTAAAGGACGAAGGCAAGGAGGTGGAGCCCGAGAATCATCTATGATCTCGCGGTTGCTCTCGCATGGAAGCCCGCCGAGCGGGGACCGAGCCCGGTCGGCGCCACGGGACGCTCAAGGAACGGGAAATACCGCCTGGCCAACGAGGCGAACCTGAGCGCCTTTGACCGTGCCGACATCCCGCATCCGCACGACGACCGCGGTCGACATCTTCGGGCGCACCTGCACGACCCGCAGGAGAGCCTGTCCGTCGTCCAAGGAGGCGGCGGCCGCGTTCGAGACGTTGGGCGCGAAGGTGACGAACTCGTCGCCGATGCCGATTCCCTGTTCTGCCCCGACATCCAGAAAGGCGACCTCGCTCAGGCCGAGCAGCGGCCCCTTGCTGGCGATACCGAGGATACGGCCCGTGACGGCGGCCTCGGCGGGGACCGCACCCACCGGCGGCGGTTCAGGGTACGGGAACGGCCGGATCACCGGATCGCCGACTTCGTAGGCCGCGAACACGCGGCTGACCCGCGCATAGGCGGAGTCGCCCCTCGCCTCGAGAACCGTCAGGACGGCCACGGGCTCGACGACTCGGCCGTGTCGGCCGACTCGATGCCCCCACTTGAAGGCGATCAGATCGTCCCCCATCTCCGCCGGCAGCCCGGCCAGCAGCAGCACGACTCGGCGGTTGAGAGGGATCGTCTCGGGAAGCCTGAGCCTGAGCGGATTCGCCACGAGCTGGCGCGCCGTCACGGCGGTCGGGCCGAGATCCTCCGGCGCGGCGAGAAACGGCGCCCGGTTGAAATCGTTTTTCGACACGGATGCGAGATTCGGCCGCGCCTCGACCTCGAACCCTCCGAGCGTCACGGCGCGCTCCGGAGAACGATCGAAAAGGCTCGGCCCCGCGAACGGATCCTCCTGTGGCAACATCTGTCGACCGGCGGGCGGCTCGCGTCCCTGTGCCTCCTCCTCGCGTTCCTGCGTCGCAGGCCGGGTCGTGGAGGCAGAACGAGATGGCAGACGCAGCTTCTGCCCGGGGAGGATCAGATCCGGGTCGGCGATCGACGAGCCGTTGAGGTCGTAGATCTCCTGCCATCTCGGCCCGTCGCTCAGGTAGCGCACCGCGAGACCCCACAGGGTGTCCCCCCGGGCCACCTCGTGGACCGGGGCTCCCGCCTCCTGGCCGCGAACCAGACCGGGTGATAGAAGCAGGACCAGAACCATCCCTCCGCGGACGGCTTCACGGCGCGTCGCGGCAGCCACGAGCTTCACCCACGGCGGTGCTGGCATACCGGCTATCCCTTCAATTGAGCGGAGGATGCGATCCGCCGACAACATAACGGCAAATCGCTGCCCCCGCATTCCGCCGGCGAGCAACTCCGTCGCATCACGGAATCACGTGCCGACTGTGCCGCAAGTCGCTCCCCTGGAGGAATTTGTGCCCGCCTGTGAAAAAGTTTGCCGAGGTAGATCCGCTCCTCCGCGCCCGGGGGCGCGCCAGAGGCGGCGGCCGATGCCTGCACGGCGGCTCCTCCCGGCCTCGAGGTCAGCCCCGGAATCCGAAGTACGCGTCTTGCCGTGCACCGGGGGATGTACGGGAGCCGATAGGTCGTTGTCGGTGCAGGGAGTTGTACGAATGAGCGTTCGCGCCGCATCGCTGCTCGTGGCGCTCGGCGTGGTCATCGCCGCGTCTTGGGCCACGCGAATGCAGGAAAGCCCAATGATTCTGGCGGAGGCCTTCGTGAGGGCCGCCAACACTTCCGATCGCACCGCATTGGAGAACCTCGTGCACCCGGACGTCATCGTGTACCTGAAGGAGCGCGATCCGGAGCGTTGGGAGCAGGTCCTGGCTGGGTGGGCCGGAACCCGCTTCGGAGCGGGCTACGACATCGTCGTCAGGCCGAGCTCCGAGGTGGATCTGTACGATGAGGGGCAGCAAACACTCGTCTTCGGCGACAGACTCCGATTCCGATTCCCCGTCCAGCCCCCGAGCCACTTCCTGATCATACAGATCAAGAACCGGAGCCCTCTCGGCGCGAGCGATGAGAGGCCTCTGCTCGGGTCGAACGCCGTTGAGGCGGTGCGGGAGGATGGCGGCCGTTGGTACGTCACGGTGCCGGTCGTCGAGATTCTGCCGGATTTCTGAATCCGAGGAGGCGACGCCGGGCGCCGAGAATCGTCGGGCGTCCCACTGCCCCGGGAATCAGAACGGGAGATCGTCCTCTCCGGCGAGCGCCTCGTTCGAGAAGTCCGAGTAGTCGTCCTCGGCCGGACGGCCTGCGGGAGCTCCGGCACTTCCCTCGAAGCGCGCGTCACCACGGCCGCCGAGCATCACCATCTCGCGCGCTCTGATCTCCGTGGTATACTTGGTCTGGCCGTCCTGCCCCTCCCACTGGCGATACTCGATGCGGCCTTCCACGTAGACGCGGTCGCCCTTCTTAAGATAGCGCTCGCAGATCTCGGCCAGCCGATCCCAGGCCACGACTCGATGCCACTCGGTCTTCTCCTGCTGGCTCCCGCCGCGGTCGGTCCACGTACGGCTCGTGGCGACCGAGAGCGTGGCGACCCGGGTACCCCCAGGCGTGGTTCGCACCTCGGGGTCAGCTCCGAGGTTTCCGATCAGCATCGCTTTGTTGAGGCTACGCGCCATGCGGCTACATCCGAAGGTAGAGGGGCTCCTGAAGCGTCAGAGGGAGCAAGATTAACGGCCCGGTCGCGAGACTGTCAACGAGAGCCGATCGAGGTTGAGACGCATGACGAGGGCGTCTTCACGCGGCGACGCGTAATAGTCCGGGCGTGAACCGACGATCCTGAATCCGGACGCCTCATAGAGGCGCCGCGCGATAGCGTTGCTCTCTCGGACTTCTAGGAACACCGCTTGCGCTCCGCGACGGGCGGCCTCTTCGAGCATGTGGCGAAGCAGGGTACGTCCGATTCCCCGCCCACGCCGCCCGGGTCTAACGGCCAGGTTTCCGAGCTCCGCTTCATCCGCCGCCAGCCACAACGCCGCATAGCCGGCGACGCCCTTGTTCTCCTCGGCGACGAGAAGCACCGCGTTCGGTCGGCGAAGGAGGGATCGAAACGTGAAGGCCGACCAGGGCAGCGAGTATGACCGTCGCTCGATCTCGGCCACCTCGCGCAGATCCTGGCGGCGCATGCGACGGACCGTCAGCGACGTGGCGTCTTCCTCCACGGGTCCGTGCGTCCGGGCGAACCACCGCGGGCCGAGCTGCCTCACCGGAGCACTCGTCGATCCGAGAGCCGCTCCGCCGCGGAAGGAAGGAGGTACTCGGGCTGCCAGCTGCGAACGTCCCCGACCCGGCCCTCGGGCCGCTCACGGGTCAGGTGCAACAGAGCTTCTGCGCGGGGCCTCGAGTGGTCTTTCGGCAACAACCGGCCCCCCGCCACCGCGATCAGATCTTCGTGCCGCATCGCCCCGTCGCCGCCGAAAGTCCAGGCGTCGAGCGGCTGAAGCTCGGCGATCAGCTCCGGTACCGTCCATACCTGGGGGCTTGAGAGGTCGACCAGCGGGATCGTCGACTCGTACGTGGCGGCGAAGACGCGTCCGCCTCTCGCGTCGAACATCGCGCACGCGCTCCCCTCGACCGACACGCCGGCCACGACGGCTGAGAGGCTCGAGTAGGCGTAGAGCGGAAGCCCGCGGGCGAAGCAAAGCCCCTTGGCGAGGGCGGCTCCGACGCGAAGACCGGTGAAGGACCCGGGACCCGAGCCGACGGCGACTCCCTCCAGATGGTCGATGGCAACGTCCGCTCTCGTCAAGAGGTCTCGAATCGCCGGCAGCATCGACTCCGAGTGCGCCCCCTGGGCGGGAAGGGTCGAAGCGGCGATGATGCCGTTTCGGTCTCCGATCGCCACCGATCCGATGTCGGTGCTCGTGTCGAGGGCCAACATGAGCATCGCGTCAGGCCGGCAGCCGGGGTGCGTCGCCCCGCGCGTGAGCCGAAATCCTCCTACGATCGGAGCTCTCGGCAAAGGCGAGGTGGATATCCCACCGATCGTCCGGCAGCAGCGCGGCGGCCCTATCCGCCCATTCGACGAAGACGGGACCGCTTCGCACCAACAGTTCCTGCCAGCCGAGCTCCCATACCTGCTCTTCGGACTCGATCCGGTACAGGTCCACGTGGTGCACGAATCCGCCGTCCGGGAGGCGGTAGCGATTCACCAGCGTAAAGGTCGGGCTCGGTATCGGCCCCACGACCCCGGCGCTTCGGCAGGCGGCGCGGACGAGGGTGGACTTCCCCGATCCCAGCGCGCCGTACAGAGCCACGAACGCACCGTATCGAACGGCCTGACGCCCGAGATCAGCGGCCCAGCATCGAAGCTCGGCTTCGCTCACGACTCGCTGTCCCTCCCTGCCGAAGTTCGGACTTTTCTCGCTCCGAGCCACCGTTTCAGCGACCGGTCCGCCGCAAGGCCCCGATGCGGCTGCGAGGAGACCGGGACTGACGCCCGGGCTCGAGCTCCGCCTTGATCTCGAACAGCTCGTCGCGAATCCGAGCGGCCTGCTCGAAGTCCAGCTGCTCGGCCGCACTCTTCATCTCCGCCTCCAGCCGCTCAACGAGAGCTTCCGGCTCCAGCCCACCGTAGGCCGAGAGCGCCTCGGCTACCCGCGGCTCCTTCCGGTCCCGAGCGTCTGCGACAGCCGTCGTGAAGCGGATCTCCTCCACCGACTTTACGATCGAGCGGGGCTCTATCTCGTGCTCGCGATTGTAGGCGGCCTGGGTGCGGCGACGCCGCTCCGTCTCTTCGATCGCATACCGCATCGAGTCCGTGACCCTATCCGCGTAGAGAACGGCCGTCCCGTTGAGGTTGCGCGCAGCCCTCCCGATCGTCTGCACCAGGGAGCGTTGCGAGCGGAGAAACCCCTCCTTGTCCGCATCCAGCACCGCGACGAGCGATACCTCCGGGATGTCCAGACCCTCACGGAGCAGGTTGATTCCGACAAGAACATCGAACACGCCCAGCCTCAGATCCCGGAGAATCTCCACCCGCTCGATGGCGGCGATGTCGGAGTGCATGTACCGGACTCGGACGCCCCGGTCCGCGAGGAAATCGGTGAGATCTTCCGCCATGCGCTTCGTGAGTGTGGTCACGAGCACCCGCTCGCCCCGTCCCGTCCGAGCCCGGATCTCTTCGAGCAGGTCATCCACTTGTCCCCGAACGGGGCGCACGCTCACCTCGGGATCCAGCAGCCCGGTGGGCCGGATCAACTGCTCGACCACGACTCCCTCGCATCGCACCAGCTCGTAATCGCCGGGCGTGGCGCTCACGAAGAGCGCTCTGGGAACCAGCTCCTCCCACTCTTCGAAGCTGAGAGGCCGGTTGTCCATCGCCGATGGAAGGCGGAAGCCGTGCTCCACGAGCGTTCCTTTCCGGCTCCTGTCGCCGTTGTACATAGCCCGAAGCTGCGGCACCGAGACGTGCGACTCGTCAAGTATGAAGAGGAAATCGTCCGGGAAGTAGTCGAGCAGGCAATGCGGACGCTCTCCCGGAGAGCGACCATCCAGGTGCCGAGAGTAGTTCTCGATCCCCGGGCAGATCCCCAGCTCGCGCAGCATCTCCAGGTCGAACTTCGTCCGCGTCTCCAGTCGCTGGGCCTCCAGCAGTCGCCCGCCATCGCGTAACTCCGGAAGACATTGCTTGAGCTCTCGGCCGATCGTATCGATCGCCGTTTGCAGTCGGTTGAAGCCTGTCGCGTAGTGTGTGGCCGGGTAGATGGCGGCCCGATCCAGCGTCGCGATCGTCTCTCCGGTCAGCGGATCGGTCTTCGAGATCCGCTCCAATTCGTCACCCCAGAGCTCCAACCGGACCGCCTGCTCTTCGTAGGCCGGCAGTACCTCTATGACGTCGCCGCGCACCCGGAACGTGCCGCGGCTGAAGTCCAGGTCGTTCCGGTTGTACTGGATCTGGACGAGACCCTCGAGAATCTCCCGGCGGGTTATCCGTTGCCCGCGCTCGAGCGTGAGCATGAGCGCTCGATACTCCGCCGGGTGGCCCAGGCCGTAGATCGCCGAAACGGACGCCACCACGATCACGTCCTGCCTCTCCATCAGAGACGACGTGGCTCGGAGCCTCAGCCGGTCGATGTCCTCGTTGATCGACGCGTCCTTCTCGATGTACGTGTCGGTTTCCGGTACGTACGCCTCCGGCTGGTAGTAGTCGTAGTAGGAGATGAAGAACTCGACGGAGTTGTGGGGGAAGAAGTGCCTGAGCTCGCCGTACAGCTGTGCCGCGAGGGTCTTGTTGTGGCTCATCACGAGGGCCGGTCTACCGAGCTCGGCAATGACCGCCGCCATCGTCACGGTCTTGCCGCTGCCCGTGACGCCCAGGAGCGTCTGCCAGCGCGCGCCTCTGCCGAACTCACGGGCGAGCTCCACGATCGCCTTCGGCTGATCGCCGGTGGGCTCGAATGGGAGCTGTAGATCGAAGGTCTGGCTCACAGCGTTCAGGAAGCTGGGACCGCGCCGCGACGAGCCGATGCTGGCACGTCACGCGCCCGATCTTCAGAGGGTTTCGATCGTCAAGTCGCTTTCGCCGAAGCTCTCCCGCCGCTCGATGGCGATCACGCCCTTCACCCGCCGCACCTGCTTCATGACCTTCTTGAGGTGCGAGAGGTTCTCCACCTCGACCACGAACTGGCCCTGCATGCCGCCCTCCACGGAGCGGATGTCGGCCGACTGGATGTTGGTCCCGGTATCGGAGATCGAGCGCGCGATGTCCGCAAACAGACCGTGGCGGTCGGTCCCTTCGAGGACCAGGCGCACGAGAAACCGCTGGGTCTCGTCCGTGTCCCACTCGATGTCCACCCGACGTTCCGGGCGGTTGGCGAGGTTGAGGACGTTCGGGCAGTCGCTGCGGTGAATCGAAACCCCGCGGCCACGGGTGATGTAGCCGATCACGTCGTCCCCCGGCACCGGTTGGCAGCACTGGGAGTACCGGACCATCAGGTTGTCCATCCCCTGGATGCGGATGCCCTTCTGGCTCGTGCGAACGCGGTCGACGAGCTTTGCGAAAGCTCCGGCCGCCCGATCACGGGCCGGGCCTTCTTCCTCGGGCAAGACGGCTCGAACCGCCTTGGTCAGCCCCAGATCCCCGCGACCGACCGCGGCGTAGAGCCCTTCAACTCCGCCCTCGAGCGCCAGCTCGCGTGCCGCTTCGTCGAGCTGCTCCTCTTCCGGTCTTCTCCGAAGCTTCTTCCACTCGCGGTTGAGGATCTCCGTTGAGGATCTCCTTACCGAGATGGACCGCCGACTCGTACTGCTCTCGACGGATCCACTGGTTGATCTTGCTCCGTGCCCGACTCGTGCAGACAAAACCCAGCCAATCCCGGCTGGGGGTCTGGGAGTCGGAGGTGATGATCTCCACCGTATCGCCGTTGCGCAGCGGTCGGGAGAGCGGCGAGATCCGACCATTCACTCGCGCCCCCGCGCACCGCGTGCCTACCTCCGTATGGACGGCGAAGGCGAAGTCGATCGGAGTGGCGCCCTTCGGCAGCTGCTTCACGTCGCCTGCGGGGGTGAAGACGAAGATCTCGTCGTGATAGAGGTCGATCTTCAGGAACTCCATGAACTCTTCCGGCTCTCGGGTCTCCTGCTGCCACTCCAGGACCTGCCGGAACCAGGCGAGCTGCTCGTCCAACTCGTCTTCGCGCCCGACCTCCTCCTTGTAGCGCCAGTGAGCCGCGATACCGAACTCCGCCGTCCGGTGCATGTCGCCGGTTCGAATCTGGATCTCGTACAACCGGCCACCCGGACCGAAGACGGTGGTGTGGAGGCTTCGGTACAGATTGGATTTGGGACTCGCGACATAGTCGTGGAAGCGCTCGGTGAGTGGCGTCCACTTGTTGTGGATCACGCCGAGCGCGTGGTAGCAGTCCCGGACGTTGGCCACGACGACGCGCATCGCGAGCACATCGTAGATCTCGTCGTACGGCTTGTTCCGCTTCACCATCTTCCGGTAGATGGACCACAGATGCTTGGGCCGGCCGTAGACCTCGGCTTCCAGTCCGGCACCCTCGAGCTCGGCGCGCAGCGGCTGCTCCATCCGTCCGATCAGCCCTTCCCGCTCGCTCCGCTTGCTGGCGACCTTGCGCACCAACTCCCGGTACTCCTCCGGCTCGAGGAACTTGAAGGCCAGGTCCTCGAGCTCCCACTTCACTCGAGCCATGCCCAGCCGGTGAGCCAGGGGGGCGTAGATCTCGCGCGTCTCGAGGGCGACACGCCGGCGCTTCTCCTCCGGCAGGTGCTCCAGCGTGCGCATGTTGTGGAGTCGGTCCGCGAGCTTGACGATGATCACGCGCGCGTCCTTGGCCATCGACAGCAGCAGCCGGCGGTAGTTCTCGACCTGCTGCTCCGCCAGGGACCCGAAGCGGAAGCGGGAAATCTTCGTGAGGCCCGCGACGATCGTCGCGATCTCCTGCCCGAACTCGTCGCGAATCTCCTCGATCGGCGTGCCCGTGTCCTCCACCACATCGTGGAGCAGAGAGGCCGCGATACTCACAGAGTCGAGGTAGATCTCGGAGAGGATCTTCGCGACCTCGACGCAGTGGCGGATGAAGTCCTCTCCGGAGCGGCGCTTCTGGCCCGCGTGCTTCTCGCTGGCGTACTGGAAGGCGAGGGCGAGGAGCTCGAGGTCCAGACGATCCTCGTACTCGCGCACCACCCCCAGGAAGTCCTCGGGGAGAAGCGAGAGGACGCTCTCGGCTCCGGAGACTTCGGGAGACGTCAGCTTCGTTTCGGGCTTCGCCATATGAGACCGCACAGATCGATGGAGCGTAGGCTTCGATGGAGCGCGCAAAGTCGGGCCAAGATCGGACCCAGACATAGAGTATACCGACTTGGGACCGGCCGGTTGCATCCTGGCCTTGACTCACTCCGTCGGAGAACGTCGAATGGAAGCCACGGCGGCACCGCGCCGAATGCGTGACTCCGAACGCCGAACCCGTTTTCGGGCCGACTCTCGAACCATTTGCCGGCCCTTTCCGTCGCCGACAGCACCAGACGCAGGTGAGGAGGCCCATCCATGAATCACCGGCTGACCAGAATCCCCTTGATCGTGATCGCAGCGACGCTGTGGCTCTATCTCCCTCCCCCCGCTCGCTTCCAGGCGACGCCGGCTCGAGCCCAGGCGGACCAGGAGGAGATCCAGCGCGCTGTAGAGGCGGTGCTGTTCGAGGGCGACCCGAGCGATGGTCGCCTCAGCCCCGGGCTTCGAAGCGCCGCGCTGCAACTCGCCGGCGAGGTGGTCGGCGGGATCTCGTGCCGGGAATTGTCGACGATTCCCAGCCCGAACTACCGCTGCAGCCTGGACGCGCCGGCAGGCCGGTGGCCGCCGGCGGAGGATTGAGCCGCGGTGTGAGCCGGTGAGGAGAAAGCTCGGGAGGTGTTGAAGCCGGCCGCTTCGAGGTTCGGACCGGCATGACCCGTCGCTTAGGTCACGCGAGGTTCGTGTGCCTGTTCGCGGCGCTGGCTCCGCCTCTGCCCGCGCAGGACGTTCAGCCCCACACGCTCAGCCCGGCTCCCGTCGGCTCGAACCTGGGCAGCCTCGCGTACAGCTTCTCGACCGGCGCCGTGCTCACCGACAAGACGATCCCCGTGCAGGATATCGACGGGGACATCCACACCTTCGCCGGCGCTTACGGCCACGCGTTCGGGCTCTTCGGCCTGGCCGCCAAGGCCGATGTGATCGTGCCGTTCACGACCGGTCGTTGGTCGGGCAGGATCGAGGAAGTTCAACTCGATTCCACCGTCTCACGCACCGGGTTCGGCGATCCAATCACCCGCTTCATGTTCTTCTTCGTGGGCGCACCCGCCCTCACGGGGCCCGAATTCGTGAAGCACCGCGCGAGGACAGTAGCCGGAGCCTCTCTCCGGCTGCGCGTGCCGCTTGGCCAGTACGATCGCACCAAGATCATCAACATCGGCACGAACCGGTGGATGCTGAGCCCACGGGTCGGAGTCTCGCAGGGCTTCGGCCGCCTGGTGACCGAGCTGTACGCGGCCGGCTGGTTCTTCACCGACAACCCGGAGTACCTGGGCACGAAGGTTCAGTCCCAGGATCCCCTGGCGACCTTCCAGCTCCATTTCATCTGGGTCTTCGGGCCTGGTCTCTGGGCGGCGGCCTCGACCCGACAGAGTTTCGGGGGGCAGGTCTACGTCAACGGCGAGGCATCCGGCGAGGGGCAGACGAACAACCGGATCGGGGTGGCCCTCACGATCCCCGTGTCGAGACGCCAGGGCGTAAAGGTGGCGTTCACCTTCGGCCTGTCGACCGCAGCGGGGAACGACTACAACACCTTCGCCGGCGCCTGGCAGGGGGCGTGGGGAGGCTTTCCAGCCGAGCCCGCGGGGTCGTCAGGCGGGTAAGCGTGAGGATGCCGACGTCCGGGTGCCGACCGCATTCGCGACTTGATGCTCTCCGGGTGCCGCGTCCGTCTGGATGTCAGACAGCGCGGGCGGCACGCTCCAGACGGTGATCTGCGGTGAGCAGCTGCAAATCGGCGATGCGGCGTCGCGCGAGCACGTATGTGGCCAGATGCAACGCGTCGAGGGTGCGAAGGGGCTGGGACGGAGCGACCTGCATAGCAGCCGTGCATACTTCTTCAGTCAGCTCCCAGATGGTGCAGTGAGACCAAAGCTCGTCCATCGCGCGTGCAGCATCGGCGAGGAGTTCCTCGGTCACCGAAGAGGTCCCGCGCAGTCGCAACAGCGCTCGCTCGGACTCGACGAGAGACAGCCGGGAGGTAACGAGGATCTCCGCGTTCTCGATCTCGCTCGCGATCGCCGGCGTGATGCCATCCTCCAGTACTGCCCGTAGCGCAGCGGAGGTGTCGACGTAGCGAGCAGCCTTCATGTGCCGGCGCTGCGCTCGGCCCGCAGCTCGTCCAACAGGGACTCCGAGGTCCCGGCGGGAAGGCCGAGACCAGCGGTCTCCCACCTCCAGCCTTCTTTGGCCACCCTGGCGTGGGTGACCTGACCCTCGCTCGCTAGCGATTCGAGCACATCCGCGGGCTGTGGCACGCTGATACCCGTGGCTGGGCGCAGCTCGGCCACCACCTCTCCGCGCTCGGTCACGAGCACCGTCTCCCCGGCCTTTACGGCACGAACGTACTCGGACAGACGCGCCTTCAGCTCCTTGATGCCCGCCGCCTTCATTCCAACAATGTGACTACTAGTGGTCACCTTGTCAAGAGCCGCCTAAACATCACGAATCATTGCAGTTGCCGTAGTGGGCGGAGATCCCCGCTCGGCCAGGCTTACGTAGGCCGAGTCACCGACGATCACGTGGTCACGGACCGGTATGCCGAGCAAACAGCCGGCCTCCATGAGTTGGGCCGTGACGGCGAAGTCCTCGGCGGACGGCTCGGGATCGCCGCTCGGGTGGTTGTGGACAACGATGATGCTGGCCGCCGCGTGTGCGATCGCCGGAGCGAAAACCTCGCGGGGGTGCACCAGAGAAGAGTTCAGCAGGCCCACCGTCAGCCGCCGCTCCGAACAGATACGGTTCTGGGTATCGAGGTAGATCGCCCAGAACTCCTCTTGCCTGCGGTCCCGAAGCTTGGGTCCCAACCGAAGGAACACGTCGCGCGGACCCCTGACTCGCCGGGTCGCTCGTCCCTCCTCGCCGGCGAGGCGTCGCCCCAGCTCCATCGCCGCGACGATCCGGGCCGCTCGTGCCTCGCCGATTCCCCGCACGGCGGTGATCTCGGCCGCCTCTGCCCGAGCCAGGCGGCGCAGTGACCCGTCGTAGGCGTCCAGCAGCTCGGCCGCCACATCGATCGAAGAGCGACCCTTCGAGCCGACCCCGACGAGGATGGCGAGGAGTTCTCTCGTAGCCAGGGCGGCAGCCTGAAGGGAGGCGAGCCGCTCGCGGGGCCGTTCGTCGACCGGCCACTCCCGGATAGTCGGGCTCACGGCTTTCCGGATTCGAGAGACATGCCGCCAGCTTGGGCGGCGTCCTCAAGGCCGCCTCAATCAGCAGCTATGCAGGGGGCGCGGGCGACTGATGGGCGGCGCTTTCTCTACCTGTACACCTGTACATGTAGAGGGGTTGGCGACATGGAGGGGCGACCGTTGCTCAAGAGCGGGGAGGCTGGTTCAAGCCGAAACCGACGAAGCCAACGACTACCATCCAGACGAGGGCCTGAGGGCCGGAAGTTCGGCGGTTAGAACGCGGTCAGAACATCGTGTTGTCGTGGGCCGATTCCTCGGGCACCGTCTGAAGCACGTCCCAGTGCTCCACGACCCTGCCGCGTTCATCGAAGCGGAAGATGTCGATGCCGGCGTAGTCCGGAAGCCCGGGCCACTCCTGACGGCAGTGCAGGACCACGTAGTCACCCTCCGCGATCGCACGCTGGAAGTGCACTAGCTTGCCGGGATACTCGGCGGCCATCCGCTCGAAGTACTCGATGAACGCCTGCTTCCCGTCTCCCACGTCCGGGTTGTGCTGGATGTACTCCTCGCCCACGTACCTCTCCACCGCCTCTGCCGGCCGGCAGTCGTTGAACGCGAGGCCATAAAAAGCCATCGCCGTCCGCTTGTTCCGCACCAACTGGTCACTCATGATTCTCGACTCCGTTTCGAACGGATATCGGACGGGCAACGGGGCACGGCGTACCACGTTTTGGCTGAAACTACCTGGATGGCACCGCATCGATGACGTCGGCCGCCGAAGCGCCGGGCGAGCGCTTTCGGAGCGAGCATCGAGGCGCCCAGAGGAGACCCCGCAGGCGGAGCCGAGGAGGCTCCGAGGAAAGGCGCCAGCAGCGAGACGAAGGAAGCCTCGCCCGGCGCCCGAAGGCGGCCGCTACGCCACCCTTCCGTGGCACTTCTTGTACTTCTTGCCCGACCCGCACGGACAGGGGTCGTTCCGCCCGGGCTCGTCCTCGACTGCCAACGGCTGGGCAGGTCGCATGACCTCCGGCTGCGGTGCCATCACATCCGGGGCCGCCGCGGCGGCGGTCGCCACCCCCGTGGCCGCGAACTCGGGCTGCCTCGCCGCGGGCGCAGGCGCGACCTCGCGGGGAGCCTGGGCCGCGCGCACGCCCGTGCCTATGGTGTCCGAGGGCCCGCTCGTGCCCGTGATCTCCGGCGGTCGAAGGCGCATCGACGGCTCCACGTGCGCCCGGAAGAGGAGGTTCGCCACGCTCCGGCGCATGTCGTCCAGAAGGTCCACGAACATCGCGTACGCTTCCTTCTTGTACTCGATCAGCGGATCGCGCTGGCCGTACGCCCTGTATCGGATGGAGTCGCGGAGGTGGTCGAGATCGTAGAGGTGGTCCTTCCACTTCTCGTCGATCACCGAAAGCACGATGAAGCTGAGGACCCTCTCCCAATGGTCGCCGAACGACTCGAGCTTCTGATGAAGAGCTTCGCGGGCGAACTCCAGAACCTGCTCGAGCACC
>JBDHFW010000117.1:0-8094 GCA_039590175.1 Gemmatimonadota bacterium
CGTCCGGCCCGCCGGTTTCCCGTACGACGCGATGATCTTCGGAACGCTCGGAGCCGGCCCCGCCTCGCACGCGCCGGAGGACTACCTGGCCGACTGGGACCTGGGCGGCGACGCTGAGGCGGTGGACCTGGCCCTCGAACCCGAGTTCATCGTCGGGGTGACGTCCACCGGGAGGCCGTTCATCGATCGCGGGCTGTTCACGTATCGGGATCACGAAACCGGCGTGACGGTTGCCGGCCGGGCAGAGATCTTCAACCAGAAGGAGCTCTGCCGCAGCCTCGGCCTCTCCGCCGGACTTCCGCTAGGGCGGCTGCTGGCCGAGGGCTACAGGCGTCGCGGCTCCTCGGTGTTTGCCGAGCTGAACGGCAGCTTCGCGATCGCCGCATGCGACCCGGACCGAGGGCGGTTCAGTCTCGCGAGGGATCATCTTGGCGTCGCACCGGTGTTTTACGTTGTCGAATCCGGGTACCAGGTTCATTTTTCAGACAGCCTTCGCCGGCTGAGGGCGTACGCCGAAGTCGAAGCGGAACTGGACCCTACGGTGGTCCTGCGCTATCTGCTGCTTCGCTACAACCCGGGCTTCGAGACCTTATTCCGCGGCATCCGGAAACTAAGGCCGGGTCACGCGCTCGAATGGAAGGACGGGCAGGTGCGGGAGGAGCCGTATTGGCGACTCTCGTACCGAAGCCCGCTGAGCCGGTCGGACGCCGAGCACGCCGAGCGTCTGGGCGAGCTGATCAGGGAAGCCGTACGGATTCGGCTCGGTGCGGAGCACGAGAGTGCGGGCGCGTACCTCAGCGGCGGCATGGACAGCAGTTCCGTCGTGTCGATCATGGGATCCACGTTGCCGAACCCGTTCCACACCTTCTCGTTCCGGTGCAGGGGCGAGTCCTTCGACGAGTCCGCGTACGCCCGGTTCGTGAGCCGCAAATGGGGCACGAAGCATCACGAGGTACCTTTCGAAGCAGACCAGGCGGTGGCGATCGCCGACCTCGTTCGCCTCCAGCAGGAGCCTCTGTCGGATGTCGGGATCGAGGTGTCGAGCTACGTCCTCGCCCGGGAGGCGGAAGGGGTCGTCGACTACGTTCTCACCGGAGACGGGGGAGACGAGCTGTTCGCCGGTCATCCGGTTTACCTGGCCGATCGCCTCGCTCGTTGGTACACGCTCATTCCCTCGCCGCTGCGACGCCCTCTATCTGCGGCGCTCCAGTCTCTTCCAGACCGCCGAGAGAAGAAGAGCAGGCTCATCAAGGCACAGCGGTTCGCCTACAGCGTGGATTTCCCGGCCGACCTTCACTCCAACCGCTGGAGGATTTCCTACAAGTCATCGGAGCTGGAGAGTTTGTTGAGTCCGGAGTGGCTTTCCGCCGCGAACGAGGGAGAAGACCCGCTACGTCCCCTCCGGGTCATCTACGAGGAAGCGGATGGGCACGACTTCCTGAGCCGGACGCTGTACGGCGACTACTTCACGGTCGTGGATTTCTATCTCCGCAGGATGGAGGTATTGGAACGGCTCGGCATCGCCGCCCGGTTCCCGCTTCTAGACAGGCCGCTCGTAGAGTACGCAGCCAGGATTCCCTCCGATCTGAAGATCACCAGCGATTCGGCGACGAAGCATCTCCTCAAGGCGGCCGTGTCCGATCTGCTGCCCGACGAAGTCCTGAACCGCAGGGACAAGCTGGGAAACAGCGTCCCCCTGAAGAACTGGCTACGGGACTCGCCGGAGCTGCAGGAGTTCGTGCGCGAGATCCTGTCGGTGGACGCTATTCGGCGGCGAGGCATCTTTTCCCCCTCGTACGTCGAGCGTATGTGGGAGAGGCACCTGTCCGGGAGGGAGAACCACAGTCACCGGATCTGGTCGTTGCTGGTTCTCGAGCTCTGGTGCCGGCACAACCTGGACGCGCTCGGCGTCCCAGCCGGATCGCGGCCCGTCGCAAGATGATGACACCCACCGCAGGCCGGCTGCGATGGATGTTCCAGAAGAACCGACACATCCTGGATTCCCTTCTCCTCCGACGCGCTCCGGAATTCGTCTACAGGCGCTCAGCTCGCCCCCTTCGGGATGAGATCCCTGTTTTCACGTTCCATACTGTGGTTCCCGAAGTGTTCGAAGCGCAGTGCCAGTTCCTCGCGCGCAACGGCTATCGGACGCTCTCAGCGGAAGAGTTCCACCACCGCCTCACCGGCCAGGAGACGAACACCGAACCGGCCGTTCTCCTCACCTTCGATGATGGTCTGAAGCATGTCTGGTCCGTCGCCTTTCCGCTGCTTCAGAAGTACGGCCTCCAAGCCACCTGTTTCTTGATTCCAGGGTGCATTCCCGATGAAGACGATGGCGTGCGGAGCACGCTTGAAGATGTCTGGAGGGGGAGCGCCGAGGAGGCGGACGTCGTTGCGATCCGGCCGGATGAGCCGGCGGTCGCCACATGGTCGGAGATTCGCCGCATGCACGAGTCGGGCGTCGTTGATTTTCACTCGCACACGATGTACCACGCCCTGGTTCCGGCGTCGGATCGAATCGTCGATTTCGTCGGGCCGGAGTACGATCCCTACTTCTACGGTAACGTCCACGTGCCGCTCTACACCCGTGCGGGGGAAGACGTTACGAGTCGCGATCCACTTCCAGGGTTGCCGATCTTCTACGCCGAGCCCCGTATGCAGGCGGCGCGGCGCTTCTATCCGGACGAAGACCTGATCGAAGAGTGCACGGCGCTGGCGTCTCGGAGTGAGCCGGAAGTCTTTTTTGGCCGCCCGGATTGGCGCCGGCAGCTGCAGCGTGTGGTGGAGCGCTATGCCAGCCGCATGGGCAGTCTGGGGCGCTTCGAGACCCCCGCGGAACGCGACCGCGCTGTGCGGGAAGAGCTCGCGGCCTCGCGGCACGAGATCGAGCGCCGGCTGCCGGAGGGGCGTGTCAACCACCTCTGTTATCCATGGTACGATGCCGCCGCGTTCGCGGTGACCGCGTCCCGTGAAGTGGGCTACGACTTGAACTACTTCGGTCTACGACGAGGCAGGCCGACGAATAGACCGGGGCAGGATCCTTTCGGTGTCGTGCGCGTCGAGGAGATCTTCTTGGAGCGCCTGCCGGGTGTGGGACGCAAGACGTTGCCGGATCTCTTCCGTCAGATGCTTGCCATGCGCTCCCTACCAGGGCGGCTCTTCCCCGATGAGGTCCGAACGTGACTTGGGAGCTATCCGCGTGATCAAGGTTGTCCACGTCAACGACAAGCTGTCGATGGACGGGCTCAATCCCAGCAGCGTGGCACATCTCCTCGGCGACTGGATCCCGCTGCTCCGCCAGCACGGCGTGGCCTGCACGGTCTGCACCCTGCGCGATCCCGATCCAGGGGCCCGATATCTGGTCGACCGGAACATCGACGTCCGCCGGTTCGATTTCGGCCGGTTTTCGCCGAGGAACCTCTCCGCGATCGCCGGTTTGCTCCGGGAGCAAGGCGCCGACATCGCCCACTTGCACGGGTTCGCATCTGCCAACTTCGGGCGCATCGTCGCACGGCGGCTCGGGATCGCCAACGTTGTCCACGAGCACGCCACCCTGTTGAACGTTCCAGCGTATCAGAGGCTGGCAGACCGCCTACTGCGCCGATGGACGGACGCCGCGATCGCGGTCAGCGACAGCGTTCGAGAGTTCATGATCCACGTACGCTCCGTTCCGCCGGAGCGCATCCACGTCATAGGCAACGGCGTGGACGCGAATCGCTTCGGCGCGTGTGATGAGGCTGCGGTCGCGGCTCTGCGCCAAGAGCTCGGTGTTCCCGATGATCACCGGTTGATTGGCGTCGTGACCCGCTTTCGAGCGGAAAAGGGGACGGAGCACTTCCTTCGCTCGGCGCCCCAGATTCTCGGCCATTGCCCATCCGTCACGTTTCTGATCGCCGGGAACGGCCCGCTTCGCGAGCCCTTGAGGGCCCTATCCGAAGATCTCGAGATAACGCGGTGTACGCGCTTTCTCGGCTTCCGTAGCGATGTCCCGACGTTGCTGGGTGCCCTCGACGTACTGGTCATCCCATCTCTGACGGAGGGGTTCCCGCTGTCGTTGCTGGAAGGGATGGCAGCGGGATGTGCCATCGTGGCGACGGCGGTAGGCGGCATGCCCGAAGTTGCGCGGGATGGGGAAGACGTCCTTTTTGTGCCGCCCGAGGCCCCTGGCGCGATCGCACGACGAACGGTGGAACTCCTCGAGCATCCCGACTTGGCCGCCCGCATGGCGGGCGAAGCGGTCAAGACGGCAGCGGGCTACAGCGTGGCAAACACGGTTCGTCGCCTCGCCGACCTCTACGCCCACCTGACCTCGAAGACCGACATCCGGGAAGGAGCATCCCCGACCGCTCAGTTGGTTCCGGGAGGGCAGGCGTCTGGTTGACATGACGGTGCCCGAACCCGCTGACCGGAGTCTGCGGGATACCGCGGCCCCGAAGTCGTCAACGTCCGCCGGGGGCGACGTTCGACGCCTCAACGAGCCACGGTCGCGCGTCTGCTTCCTCATGGAGGACTTCTATCCCGTCATGCACGGAGCCACCACGCAGATCATGATGCTGGGGGAGAGGTTTGCGGCTTGCGGTGTGGACGTGGTCGTCATCACCCGGCGAATAAGCCAAGAGCATGCTCGTGAGGAGATGCTCAGGGGCTTCCAGATTCTCCGCGTGCCACCCGCGGTAGGGCTTCATCGGGCGGGGAAGTTCCTGATGGTGCCGACGACGCTGTGGGCTCTGCTGCGGCAACGGTCCAGGTACGATCTGATCGTCGTCTCCGACTTGAAGGTGCTCGGAGCCGTCGGGGTTCTCGCGGGCCTGTTGCTGGGCAAGCCATGCTTCTTGCGGGCCGAAACGCGTGGTGAGCTGAACATTGACGACTGGCTCGCCGCCAACCGCGGTCCGCATCCGATCCTTGCACGGCTCGCGCAGATGATGTCTCCTTTGCGGAATGCTTGGCTCCGCCGCGCCCACAGCTTCTTGAGCATCTGCACCCCAATGACCGAGGAGTTTGCGGGTGCCGGCGTGCCAGAGCACCAAATCGTGGAAATCGCTAACGGGATCGACACCGAGAGATTCACCCCCGTCAGCGTCGGTCGAAAAGCAGAGCTACGTCGCAGCCTCAGCCTGCCCGACGGTCCGCTCTTTGTCTACACGGGACGGCTGGCGGAGGGGAAAGGCCTGGACTGGCTGCTGAAGGTGTGGAAGGACTTGACTGTCGATCATTCCGATGCGCACCTCGTGCTGGTCGGATCCGGACAGGGCTTCGGCATGGACATCGAGGAATGGCTTCGATCGTACGTGCGAGACAACGGTCTGACGAGCCAGGTCACCTTCACGGGCGCCGTCGATAATGTCCATGAGTACCTTCAGGCAGCCGACTTTTTCATACTCCCGTCCGAAGGCGAGGCGCTCCCACTCTCGCTGCTGGAAGCCATGGCCTGCGGGCTTCCGAGCATCGCGACGGCAGTGGGAGGCATCCTCGATATCATCGAGGATTGGTCGAATGGGCTCCTCGTGCCTTTCGGAAACTCAGACCGCCTGCACGCCGCGCTCGAGCGGCTGATCGAATCCGAAGAACTGGTCCGTCGGTTGGCAGAGAGAGGTCGGGCTACGGTCCTGGAGCGTTTCAACATCGATGTAATCGCCGGACGCTACCTGTCCCTGTTTGCTCAAACCGGTGGTCGGAGGCCGGCGGAGCCAGTGAGGGGCCGGTGAGGGGAACACTACTCGGCAACCTTGTCCGCCAGGGCGCCGCGACAGGTACTGCCGTGTTCCTTTTCATCCTGGCGGCCGTGGCCGGACGGTACCTGGGACCGGAGGACTTCGGGATCTTCTCCTTTGCCCTGGCCTTCGTCTTCTTCTTCGACGTCATCCTTGATCCCGGCCTGTACCATCTGCTGATTCGGGAGATCGCCCGCAGCCGGCAAGAATCGACGCGTTACCTTCGCCACGGACTGGCCTGGAAGGTCATGGCGAGCCCGGTCGCCTTTGCGCTCATCGCCATCGGCGTGCAGGTGCTCCACGATTCACCGCGCATCCACCACGCCGTCTACCTGATGGCTCTGGCCGCGATTCTCAAGTCCGCCAAGGACGTCTACGCCAGCGCGCTCCTCGCCAACGAGCGCTTCGGCCTGAACGCGATCAGTGCGTTCCTGGAGCGCGGAGGGTTGTTGGTCGCCGGCACCGCGGTGCTGATGGCAGGATATGGCCTGATCGAGTTCTGCTGGACGTTCGTCGCCGTTCGCGCTCTTGACTTGCTGGTGATTCGCCAAATGGCCGTCGCGACCTGCGGTGGAGAACGACCGACCGTCGACTGGCGATTCCTCTTGTCCCTGATTCGGATCGGCGCGCCTATCGGCGCGCTGTACGTGACCCTCAACGTCTACAACTACGTCGACACCGTCATGATCTCGGTACTCAGAAACCAGACGGAGACGGGCTGGTACGGCGCCAGCTTCAGGGTCTACGAGGGCCTGCGTATGGTGCCGGATGTCATAGGCATCGTGCTCCTGCCGCGGCTCTCCCGCGCCTACGCGGACGCCACCTCCGAGCTGGCGCAACTCGTGTCGACGGCATTCAGGTACATCTTCCTACTGGCCCTACTCGTGTCTGGTGTCGGCGTGCTCCTCTCAGGGGACATCATCAGGCTCGCGTTTGGCGCGGACTACGAGCCCGCGGGGCTCGCGCTGGCGATTCTGGTGGCAGGGGTTCCCTTCGTCTTCCTCGTCCACTTCCTCCAGATGGTGTTCATCGCCATGGACCGGCAGGGCCTGCTCTTGAAGATCGCGCTGTTCGGCCTCGCGTCCAACGTGGGGCTGAACCTGGTCGTGATTCCACGTTACGGCTTTGCAGGCGCGGCGGTGACGACCATCACGATCGAGGCGTACGTCTGCGTGGCGCTGACTCTCAGCGCGTACCGCGCCGGGGTCCTGAAGGGAGTGCTTCCCAAGCTGGCCGTCGCCCTCGGATGCTGGTTGGCCGCCGCCGCCGTGGCTGTCTGGCCGCTGGCCCTCCTTCCCGCGTATCAGCGGGCGGTTTTGCTCGTGTCTCTTTTCCTCGCGCTGCTTTGGCTGGCAGGTGGTGTGGGCGCCGAGGATTGGATGCGGCTGGGATTCTCACGGAGACGGTCGTGAAGAAAACGCTCGTCGGCTCGACCGCGCTGTGCGCACTCGGCGTTCTCGGCACACTGGGCTTGGCGCTGGATGGCCTGCACTATTGGCACGATATACGATTCCTCTTCGCGACCTCGCAGCTACCGTTCTCCGAAGTTCTGGATGGCCAGTTCAATCCTCACCAGTCGTGGGGGCCGATCGACGAGAGCAGCTCTGCCGGATTCTACACGAGCAAGATCCTGCATCTGTGGCTTCTGAACCGGCTGTTTGCGCTGGTTCCACCTGCTCAAGCCGGGTTACAGCTCGCAGTGGCCCTATCCGTCGCGATGATGGTAGTAGCGGCCGCTGGTGGCGGGGTGCTCATCGGCCGCATCACCAGCAGCAAGCCGCTGGCTTGGATGGGGTTCGTGAGCCTCCTGCTGGTCCCTGTAACGCCCTACCTCGCCGGCAAGCAGCTCAGCGAAGTGACGAGCCTGACCTTTTCCGTTTGGGGCCTCCTGCTGGTGTGGACCGCTCTCCGCGATCGGAGGCGGGGCATGGTCTTGCTCAAGGTGATGTCGGCAGCGGTACTCCTGTTGGCGGCGATGCTATGCCGCCTCGACAGCGCTTTCGGCGCTATCGGTTTCTTCATCGCCGCGTGGTGGTTCGCCGACGAGCGTGCGGCCCGGCGGAGGACGGCGCTCGTCGCGAGCGTCGTAGGCGCCCTCGTCGGATCGGGCTACGTGGCCGCGCTGGTGGTGATCGGCGGCTCTGTGGGAGAGTTCCATCGATACCTCCTCGAGTTCGTTGGCGCTCCCAACAAGCCTTTCCTGATGTCAGTGCTCGGAATCGCGTCCTTCGGCGGTGTCCTCTATGCGGTCGCCGCGGCGGCGGTTTTCTCGCACCGTCGGCGCGCCGCGGGCTTCTTTTTCTCGTGGTGGATGATCACCTGGCTGCCGAGCTTGCTCATTACGTCCGCCTTCATGATCGAGCCACGATACCTGGTACAA
>JBDHFW010000118.1:0-8092 GCA_039590175.1 Gemmatimonadota bacterium
ACTCGCCTCTGAACGCCACCTGATTGGATGCTGCCGCTCTCCATCTCTTCCTCCTTAAGGCGCGCCTGCCGCGCACGTCCCGGTCAGCCGCGACCACCGATCGATGAGGGGTGGAAACGCAGCCGGCCTCCGAGAACGCCTACGGCGTGCGTAAGGTTGCGGTTTCATCCGGCGGGCCGTCTCTCAAGCCTGGTCGAGCGCGCCCATGAGGTCCGCGATCAGGTCGTCGGCGGACTCGATGCCGACCGAAAGGCGCACCAGCCCGTTCGTGAGACCGATCTTCTCGCGCACCTCCTCCGGGACGGAGGCGTGGGTCATCTCGGCCGGGACGGAGATGAGGCTCTCCACGCCGCCAAGGCTTTCCGCCAGCTGAAAGACGCGGGTGGAGGAAGCGACGGTCCGGGCTTGCTCGAAGGAGCCCGCGTCGAAGCTGATCATCCCGCCGAAGCCCTGCATCTGGCGCCGAGCCAGCTCGTGCTGAGGATGCGTCGGGAGTCCGGGGTAGAGCACGTTCCTGGCCGCCGAATGCCCGAGCAGGAACTCGGCGACTCGCTCGGCGTTCTCGCAGTGGCGCGTCATGCGGACGTGCAGCGTCTTGATGCCTCTGAGCACGAGCCAGCAGTCAAGCGGGCCCGGTACCGGGCCGCTGATTCTCTGCTGGTCGCGAATCCGCTCGCCGAGCTCCCGATCCCCCGCCACGATCGCGCCGCCGATGACGTCGCTGTGCCCGTTCAGGTACTTCGTGGTGGAATGGACGACGATGTCCGCCCCCAGATCCAGCGGGCGCTGCAGGAAGGGTGTCGGGAACGTGTTGTCCACCGTGAGGAGCGCACCCCCTCCATGCGCGATCTCGGCGCACGCCGCGATGTCCGAAATCTGCATCATCGGGTTCGTGGGCGTCTCGATGTGGACGAGGCGGGTCTCCGGCCGCATGGCCGCTCGGAGAGCATCCAGGTCCGAGGTGTCCACATAGGTGAAGCTGAGGCCGAACCGCGACCACACGGTGCGGAACATCCGCTCAGTCCCCCCATACACGTTCGAGCTGCAGACGACGTGGTCGCCTTCCTCCAGCACTGCTTTCAGGATCGCCTCGATCGCAGCGAGCCCGGAGCCGAACGCAGCCCCGACGGCACCCCCCTCGAGTGCCGCGAGGTTCTCCTCCAGCGCCGTGCGCGTCGGGTTCGTCACACGAGCGTATTCGTGCCCGCCACGAGGCTCCCCCACACCGTCCTGCACGTAGGTGGACGTTTGGTATATCGGCGGCATGACCGCGCCCGTCATCGGGTCCGGGGTATGCCCCGCGTGGATCGCCAGGGTCTCGAATCCAGCCTCGCTTTTCGCGCTCATTGTCTCCAGGCTACTCGAGTCGGTTTCCGTTGACGCCTTCGAGGTGTCTTTTCGATCACGAGCCCGCGTGCGGCTGCCGGAACCGTGTCCTGGTTGCCGCCCGGACCGCGCCCAACATAACGGTTCCGACGAGCCGGTACAGGCCTCTCGGGCCCCTTTCCCCGGGCCGACCGCCGAGTTCTCTTCCATAGCTCCCGGGACCGAAACGACGGCCGAAGGAGGGATGCTTGAGGGGGGAGCTCATCGTATCCGCGTCAGGAATTAGAGGCATTGTGGATCACGGCCTCGACGCCGCCACCGCCCGACGATACGGAGCCGCGTACGGCGAGTACCTGTCCGAGCTGCACGGCGCGTCACGCTCCGGGCGGGTTCTGCTCGGACGCGATAGCCGCACGTCGGGTGCCGCGCTCGCCGACGCCGTCGCCGCCGGCTTGACCGGTGTCGGTTGGGACGTGGGTGACCTCGGGATCGTGCCCACGCCCACGGCCCTGCTCGCCGTCCAGGAGGACGATCGGGCGCGAGGCGGCGTGGTCGTCACCGCCTCCCACAACCCGGCGGAGTGGAACGGTTTGAAGCTCGCGTCAGCGGCGGGCGAGTTCATAGAGCCCGCCGGCGGCAGGGAAGTGCAGGCCAGGTTCGAGAGCTTCGCGACACGCAACGAGCCCACGGAAGCCGGATCCGGACATCGGGCGGCCGGCCGAGGGGTCCGCGCCCGGAGGCAGGAAGTGAGCGGCGCCCTCGACCGTCACCTCGAGCGGATCCTCACCCTCCCGCTCCTCTCTCCGGGCGTCATCGGCGAGCGCCGTCTTCGGGTCGCGCTCGACTGCGTGCGTGGAGTGGGCGGCCTCATACTTCCGGCGCTCTTGGAGCGGTTGGGCTCCGAAGTCGTCGGAATCCACCTGGAGCCTGACGGCCGCTTTCCGAGAGATCCGGAGCCGATCGCCGCCAATCTGGACGAACTCGCACAGCTCGTCCGAGAGACAGGAGCCGATTTGGGCATGGCCGTGGATCCCGATGTAGATCGGCTGGCCCTGGTGGACGAACGAGGCGTTCCCGTCGGAGAGGACTGGACGCTTGCCCTCGCCGTCGAGCTCGTGCTCGCGAAACGCTCGGGTCCGGTCGTCACGAACCTCTCGTCGAGTCAGTGCATCGAGGATGCTGCGGTGCGCGCCAGCGAGGCTCTCTACCGAGCGCCCGTGGGTGAGGCCAACGTGGCCCGCTTGATGGCGGAAGTGGGTGCCGTGATCGGCGGGGAGGGCAACGGCGGCGTCATGCTGCCCGATCTGCATGCCACCCGCGATGCGCCGCTCGCCGCCGCCCTCATCTTACAGCTGTTGTCGGAGCGCAACGAGTCACTCGGCGAGCTGATCGGAGCGCTCCCCTCCTACGCGGTGGTCAAGCACAAGGTGCCACGCCCGGAAGCTCCGCTGGACGTGGTGTACGGACGGCTCGAAAGCGAGGCGCGGCGCGGCAGTGAAGTCGATCGGCAGGACGGACTTCGGCTGTCGTGGCCGGCGCGCAGAGAGTGGCTTCACGTCAGGCCGTCCGGAACGGAACCGATCGTGCGTGTGATCGCGGAAGCGCCCGAAACTGGTGCGGCGCGATCCCTGAGTGATTGGGCGATCCAGCTCCTTTCGACGGTACAGGAACCCGGCCACGGCATCGGGGAACAATAGAAGACCCCGGTACAACGGTCCTCGCCGGTCCCCAACCGATGAACGAAGGTTTAAGTATGTGTGGTATAGTCGGTTACATCGGCACAAATGAAGCGACGCCGTTGCTCGTGGAGGGACTCAAGCGGCTGGAGTACCGCGGCTACGACTCCGCCGGCGTCGCCGTCCAGAACGGGGACGGCGTGGAAGTCCGAAAGACGGCCGGCAAGATCGCACGGCTCGAGGAGCTGCTTACCGAGAATCCGGCCCGAGGTTCGGTCGGCATTGCGCACACACGGTGGGCGACGCACGGCGCACCGACGACGACGAACGCTCATCCGCACATCGACCACTCCGGCCGGATCGCGCTCGTTCACAACGGCATCATCGAGAACGCGGACGCGCTCAGGCGGGAGCTGCGCGAGATCGGATATGAGTTTCACACCGACACCGACACCGAAGTCCTGGCGCACCTCATCGCGATGCTGTTCGAGGGGAACCTGGAACAGGCTGTGGCGGCGACGCTCACGCAGGTCGAGGGCACGTACGGCCTGGCCGTTCTGAGCGCTCTGGATCCGGGGAAGATAGTGGTGGCGCGTCACGGGGCGCCGCTCCTGTTGGGCCTCGCCGAGAACGGCGAGAAGGCGATGTTCGTGGCGTCGGACGTGGCGGCCGTTCTGGGCCATACCCGGAAAGTGGTCTACCTGGACGACGGAGAGCTGGCGGTGCTCCGTAACGACGGCTACGAGCTGATGGATCTCGGCTCGCTCGATCCGTCTCGGCCTCCTCGCTTCTTAGAGAAGGAGATCAGCCACGTCACCTGGGATCTCGACCGGATCGAGCGCAGCGGCTTCCCCCACTTCATGCTCAAGGAGATCTTCGAGCAGCCCGATACCATCCGGAATGCGATGCGAGGCCGGGTGTTGGAGGAGGAGGGAACGGCCAGGCTCGGGGGGCTTCACGGAATCTTCGATCGACTCAACTCCGCCCAGCGCATCATCTTCACCGCCTGCGGCACGAGCTGGCACGCGGCCCAGGTCGGCGAGTATCTCCTGGAGGAGTACGCCAGGATTCCCGTGGAGGTCGAGTACGCCTCTGAGTTCCGCTACCGAAACCCGGTGATCCCCGCCAACACGGTCGTCGTGGCGATCTCCCAGTCCGGGGAGACCGCGGACACGCTGGCCGCGCTCCGCGAGGCCAAGAAGCGGGGCGCCACGACGATGGGCATCGTGAATGTCGTCGGCTCGACGATCGCTAGGCAGACCGATGGGGGCGTGTACACGCACACCGGCCCCGAGATCGGGGTCGCGTCCACCAAGGCGTTCACCGGCCAGCTTACCGTTCTCAGCCTGTTCGCGTTGATGATGGCGCGGCGCCGGGGGATGTCGATCCTGCAGGGTCGTGAGATCGTCGCGGCCCTCCGCGACCTGCCCGAGAAGGTCGAGCAGCTGCTGAGCGCGCAGGAGCTCGTGGGCCAGATTGCGGCCGAGTACGCCGACCACCCCAACTTCCTGTACCTGGGGCGAGGGCCCCACTTTCCGGTCGCGCTCGAAGGAGCCCTCAAGTTGAAGGAGATCAGCTACATCCACGCCGAGGGCTACCCCGCCGCCGAGATGAAGCACGGGCCGATCGCCCTGATCGACGAGGAGATGCCGGTGGTCGTGCTCGCGCCGAATGATCCGGTGTACTCGAAGGTCGTCTCCAACGTCGAGGAGGTGAAGGCACGGGGCGGGAAGGTCATCGCGGTGGTGAGCGAGGGCGATCGGGTCCTCAGCGAGAAGGTCGACCACGTCATCACCGTGCCCAGCACGATCGAGATGCTGCAGCCGATCCTCACGTCCATCCCGCTTCAGATGCTCGCCTACAAGATCGCAGTCCGGCGCGGCTGCTCGGTGGACCAGCCTCGCAACCTGGCCAAGAGCGTAACCGTCGAGTAGGAGGCCTCCTAGCCGGGCTGCCGGCCTCTAGCGCCACAGAGCGCGGCGGCCCCATACTTGTGCGTCTCCAGTCCGGCTCCCGCGAGCCCGCGGAGTGCGGATCGAACAGCGGTGCGTCGGGTTATATTTGCGAGTGAGCGACCGAGATAAGAGGCGCGGAACGAGCGGCGGTAAGGACGTGACACCGGATTACCTTCAGCTCCTCAAGGAGCAGGTCAGCAAGTACGCGGGGACGCTTCGGGATGTCGTGATCCTCGCCCCCGTATATGCCGTGCTGATGTTTCACCTCCAGCACGATCCCCGTCTTGCACCTCAGCATCGTCTGTGGGTGGAGGCGGCGATCGGCTATCTCGTAAGCCCTCACGACGTCATCCCCGAGGATGAGGTCGGGCCGTACGGCTACCTGGACGACATCTTCTGCTGTGCCTTCGTGGCGGATCGTATCGCCGAAGAGCTTGGCTGGGAGGTCGTGGAGGCAGGCTGGACCGGGGAGGGCTCCGCGCTGGAGGTCTCCAAGAACGTTCTGGCCCGCGAGCACGAGCTGCTTGGCTACGCGGGAGATGACGTTCTCCGGTTCGCCGGGCTGGAAGATCTCTCCGAGGGAGCGGAACCGGAGCGCACGCGGCCCTCGAGGACGTGATTCCGGTGCTTCCCGATCCCTCTGCCGCCACCGCTCGCGGCGGACGACGGATCACCTCATCGACGGCGATCTCGGCCCTCGTCATACTCTGCCTCCTGCCACTGCTTTTGCCCCGAGCGCTGCTGGCGCAGTACGAGATGCAGGCGCCCTCCGGGATCGAGATCGAGTTCTCCTCCACGCAGGTGCGGGCGATGCTCGACACGACGAGAACACTCGAGATGAACCTCCAGGACGATCCCCGCGTGCTCTACTTCACTCTCGTGGGCCCCCCGGTGGAAACGAGAGACAGCCTCGACGCCGCCTATCCGTGGAACGCGATCGAAGTACGCAACGACTCCGTCGCCACCATCCTGACGCCGGGCAATCTCAGAGAGGCGGACCGCGCCTACTACAACTACGCCGTGATCCGCATGCAGCTCGTGCGCGGGTTGGACCCGGATGTTTCGTGCGAAGAGCTCATGGAGCGCGAGCTGGAGGCAGTCTCGGCCTTCGTGGACGGCTGGGTCACCTCCCGGCTCCTGTTCGGCGGTCTGCCCTTCACCGTGCTCGACGAGCTGGCCTTCGCTCGAGAGCAGGGACAGCTGCCGGGCATGCTCGCCGCGAAGGCGGATCGTCAGCTGGGTGCTTGTTCGGCGGAGTGGTCCTCCGATCACCCCGAAGCCGTGGAGGCGTACCTCTCCTGGCGGGACACCCGGTTCCTGGAGCTGGTGGAGCTGGCCCCCGAGTCCCCGGATACGACGACGCGGGTCGAGCCCGAAGGCTCGTAGGGGCCGGCCCATGGCGTTGCGCGTCCACAACACGCTGACGGGGACGCTCGAGGTGTTCGAGCCGCTCGAGCCGGATCACGTCAGGATCTACAGCTGCGGCCCCACCGTGTACGACCGGGCGCACATCGGGAACTTCCGCACGTTCGTGTGGGAGGATCTTCTGCGCCGCTACCTCAAGCTCCGTGGGTACCGAGTGACGCAGGTCATGAATCTCACGGATGTCGACGATCGGACGATCAGCGCCGCCATCGAGCAGGGGAAGACGCTGGAGGAGATCACGCGTCCGGTCGAGCAGCAGTTCTTCGAGGACTGGAAGGCTCTCGGGCTCGAGCCGATGGAGCACTATCCCCGGGCAACCGAGCACGTCGACGCGATGATCGAGCTGGTGCGACGCCTCGAGGATCGCGAACTCACCTACGACCGCGACGGATCGGTCTACTTCGCCATCGGCCGCTACCCCGAGTACGGGAGGCTCGTCGGCCTCGATGCGTGCGACCTCGCTTCGTCCGGTCGTGCCGAGGGCGACGAGGAGTACTCGAAGGAAGACCCGCGTGACTTCGTGTTGTGGAAGGGTCGCGAGCGGGAGGAGGGTGAGGTGGCTTTGTGGGAATCGCCGTGGGGCCCGGGCCGACCCGGGTGGCATCTGGAGTGTTCGGCGATGTCCATGGAGTACCTCGGCGAATCCTTCGACATCCATACCGGCGGAGTGGACAACATCTTTCCCCACCATACGAACGAGATGGCACAGTCGGAAGGTGCCACCGGTCGATCGTTCGCACGCTACTGGTTGCACGCCGAGCACCTGTTGATCGACGGCGGCAAGATGTCGAAGTCGCTCGGCAACTACTACACCATCCCGGACCTTCTCGAGCGCGGACACCGCCCGTCAGCGATCCGTTACCTGCTCCTCAGCGCTCACTACCGGACGCAGCTCAACTTCACGCTCGAAGGTCTGGTGAAGGCCGACCGGGCTTTGGAGCGGCTGGAGGAGTTCCACCGGCGCCTCCGATCCGCTCATGCGTCGGAGGCGGCCGCGGCATCCCCCGCGGCTCCTTCCGCGGCCCTGTCCGCGGAACCTTCCACGAGTCCGGGTGTGGAACCGGATCGCGCCTCCATCGGAGAGCTGGCCCGTCGGGCGCACGAAGCGTTCGTTTCCGCGATGGACGATGACCTCTCGGTCAGCGATGCGATCGCCTCTGTGTTCACGATGGTCAGAGAGGTGAACCGCGAGCTCGATCGGGTGGGAGACCGGCTCACGGCGGGTGACGCGGAGTCGGCTCTTTCGCTGCTGCGCGAGTTCGACGCGGTCTTCGGCGTGCTCTCGCTGCGAGAGGGAGAGAGGGGCGGCGCGGATCCCGCGCTAGCGGCCTGGATGGTTGAACGGATCGCGGCGCGACAGGCGGCGCGCGAAGCTCGTGACTACGCGTGCGCCGACGCGATACGCAGGGAGATCGAGGAGAGAGGAATCGTCATCGAGGACACCCCCGACGGCACCCGGTGGAAGCCCGTTGGCGAGGCGGTTTCGCCGGTCGATACCGCGGATTGACGGTCGACGATGAAGCCCGTATCATAGAAGACTAACTTTGGTCAAGGGCTATCGTGCGGTCTGCTGGCTGCGGGAGCGGTGAGGCGGGTCGTCTGATGCTGACGTAGCTCAACCGGTAGAGCATCGGATTTGTAATCCGAAGGTTGTGGGTTCGAGTCCCACCGTCAGCTCCGTCATGATGGAGCCCAGGGGTCGTTCGCCGG
>JBDHFW010000119.1:0-8880 GCA_039590175.1 Gemmatimonadota bacterium
CGAGATCGCCGAGGAGATGGAGGAGCCGGTCGAGACGGTTCGGGCGCTCCGTCGGGTGGCGTCTGCGGAGCTCAGCCTGGACGCTCCGCTCGATCGCTCGGATCGCGACAGCGCTTCCTTCGGAGAGCGGTTCTCCGGGATGGACGACGAGGATATCGAGGTCGATGTCGAGGCGCAGGCGCGGCGTGAGTTTCTGGAGCGGATGTTCGAGAGGTTCCTCACCGAGCGCGAGCGAAAGATCCTCGTGCTCTACTACGGCCTCGACGACGGCGAGGAGATGACGCTCGAGGAGATCGGATCTCTGCTCGGCGTCACCCGGGAGCGCATCCGCCAAATCCGGAACCGGGCGTTCGACAAGCTGCGGGCCTCTCCGGACGGCTCGGCGCTCGAGGGCTTCTGGAGCGCCAGCGCCTGACGGATTGGGACGAGCGACCGGTGCCTCATCATGACGGGGGCGTCCACCGGGCGCCCCCGCTTTTCGTTTCACTCGCATCGGAACAGGCCGCGCGATGTCGAGCGATCTCGTAAGCGAGCTCCCGAAGGCGGAGCTCCACCTCCACATCGAGGGCACGCTCGAGCCCGACCTCATGCTCACGCTCGGAGAGCGCAACGGGGTGCCCCTGCGGTACGCCACCGTCGAGGAAGCCCTCCAGGCGTACGAGTTTACCGATCTGCAGTCGTTTCTGAAGATCTACTACGAGGGCGCCCGCGTCCTGCAGAAGGAGGAGGACTTCCACGACTTGACGTGGGCGTACCTGGAGAGGGCCCGCCGCGACAACGTAGTGCACGCAGAGATCTTCTTCGACCCGCAGGCCCACACGGAGCGCGGGGTGCCGTTCGAGGTGGTGCTCGAGGGCATCCACCTCGCGCTGGACGCCGCCGCCGCCGAGCTCGGCATCACATCGCGGCTCATCCTCTGCTTCCTGCGCCACCTCAGCCCGGAGCAGGCGATGGCGACGCTTGAGCAGGCGCTCGTCCATCGGGATGCCATCGTTGGCGTCGGACTCGATTCCTCCGAGCTCGGCAATCCGCCATCGCGCTTCACACGAGTGTTCGACCGGGCCAGGGAGGAAGGCTTCTTGACGGTCGCGCACGCCGGCGAAGAGGGTCCGCCCGAGTACATCTGGGAAGCTCTGGACCTGCTGCACGTGCGGCGGATCGATCACGGCGTCCGCTGCCTGGAGGACGACAAGCTGGTGGAGCGCCTCCGTCGAGACCGCGTGCCGCTGACGGTCTGCCCGCTCTCCAACGTGAAGCTGCGCGTCTTCGATCGGATCGAGAAGCACAGCATCGCCAGACTTCTCGACGCGGGGCTTTGCGTGACGGTGAATTCCGACGATCCGGCGTACTTCGGGGGCTACATCAACGAGAATTTCCGGGCGGTTGTGGATGCACACGAGATCGACCGCGCGGGCCTTCTCCGGCTGGTCAGAAACTCTTTCGTCGGCAGCTTCTTGGATGACGCGGCGAAGAGCCGCCACCTCGCGGAGTTGGATCGGATGGCCTCCGGCACGTCGTGAGCCCTCCTTCGCGAGGGCGTCCGGGCCGGGCTCGACATAGCCGGTCGCGTTCTCAGCCGGTCGCGCCCTCCCCTCTCGCCGCCCTTCTCGCCCGAACGGGCACGGCCAGAATGAAGATCAGCAGGGTCACGACCGCGCTGGCCACGCACCATCGGCAGATGGCGTTGATGACGAAGAGCTCCAGATAGGTGAGGTAGCCCGAGAAGGCCACGCCACCCGCCGCGAGAAGGAAGATGAGCCTGGCCGGCCAGGTGGCTTCGTGGTACGCCGACTGGACGGAGAGAAACGCGAGCACGAAGACGGCCGCGTACCAGGCGGCGCCCCAGCCCGCCACGGGAAGGCCCAGAAGGATGGCGTACTCGGAGGTCTGGACCGCCTCGCAGGCGCCCGTGCCGCAGACCAGCTCCCCGTAAAAGCCGAGCTTGTACAGCAGCAGGTAGACCGACATCAGAAGGCCGACGAGGGCCAGCACCGCGATCGCCATCCGCTTCCTCATCCCTCTCACCTCCTCACGGCGTCCTTCGCTCCGCGTCAGCCCTCCGCGTCCGTGCCCTCCGCTCCTGCTCCTTCATCCGCTCCGGCCGCGGCGGCGGCCTCCAGGATCATCTGTTCCAGCTGCTCGTAATCCTGCGGAGCCCTCTGACCGTTGACGAACAGGGTCGGCGTGGAGTTGACCCCCAGTCGCTGCCCGTACTTCGCCGAGGCGAAGATCTGCTCCAGATATCGACCGTCGCGGACGCACTCCCGGTAGGCGCCTCGATCGAGACCGAGCTCCTCGGCCATCTCCTCGAACTCCCCTCGCGCATCGTCCTTCGGTGACCACTGCGACTGACGCGCGAACATCAGGTCGTGCATCTGCCAGAATCGGCCCTGCTCTCCTGCGCAGCGGCCGGCGAGCGCCGCCGGTATCGCGTGCGGGTGCTGTTCCAGGGGATAGTCGTAGAACACCCAACGCACGGACCCTCCGCCGTCCACGTAGTTCTGCTTGATGAGGCGGCCGGAGAAGCCGTAGAAGCTCGCGCAGGCGGGACACTGGAAGTCCGCGAACTCGACCAGCGTCACTGCCGCGTCCTCCGGACCCGCACTCACCCCGGCCGAGGCATCCGCTTCCGTTTCGGCCAGCGTGACCGGGATCTCGGTCGGGCCGGCGTCATCCGAGCGTGCGAGCCAGAGCGCCGCGATTCCGCCGACGATCACGACGAGGATGGCGAGGTAGAAGACGCGCCCGGGGCCGGATCCGCCGGCCGATCGATTCCGAGACTGATTACTCATGCCTGTGTTCACTCCTGATTGCTCATTAAGCGGGGCCGCTGGCCGGCCACATCTGACCGCACGTCGCCCCAGACGCCACCTATTCTCCTACATCGCGTTCCGCGTCGCCAGCAGGACCAGGACCACCGCCGCGACGATGATCGTCGTGATCAGCCCGATGACCAACAGCTTGACCCATTCCGGCACTCGTTGCCGGGGCGCCGCCGCCGCCTCTGCGAGGGCAGGCAGCAGGCTCTCCGACCACGCGACACCGATCTCCGGCAGCAGCTCTTGCCAGGCCGTGGCGAAATCGAGGTCGACCAGGACGAGCGCGCTGTGCCATTCCTCGGCCGCTTCATCCAGCTCCGACTCCTCCGCCTCCGGCGGCCCCTCCTCCAACCTCTCCAGCCGGAGGCGTAGCTCCGCCTGTGCGTGCTCCAGACGCTGAAACTGCGGCGTCAGGTTGTGCACCGGGGCGAGGAACCGGCGCTGAAGGGAATCGCGCAAGGCCTCGGAGACAGCCAGCTCCACACCCAGCTTCTGCGCCCGTCGTTTACCCTGCAGGAGTCGGCTCAGCTCCCGGTCGTACGTCTCGGTGAGCCGTCCCAGGGAGTTCAACGACGCTGCGCGCGCGTCGTCCTGCAGCGCCGAGGCGTCCATGGCTTCTACCGCCTTGGCCAGGCTCCGTGCCCGCGACGCGGCCGATTTGCGAAACAGCAAAGGGCCGAGCGCCGTCTCGCCGAGCTCCTGAAAGTGATCAGCAAAGAAGTTGTCCGGCAGGCCGATCCTCATCGGGAGGTCCGAAGGCAACCTGGCCGCCTGTTTCTCGGCCTGCTCGCGGATCGTCTCGGTAGACGTGGCGAACTCCGGCAGGCGAGCGGGAGTTGGCCCGGCCACTTCGCGACGCGCGAACATCTCGATCGCTTCCTCCCGCTCGGCCGGCTCCGGGGGCGCCCTCTTGGCGATCTCCACAATCGCGGAGATCTCCTCCGACCGGAGGTACAAGATCCGAAGCGCCGTGTCGCCGCGCTCGAGCTCGAGCGCCGGCCGTGCCTGGCGCGGCTCCCCCGCCGTCTCTCGCGCGACGGATACCGGCCAGGGAACACGGATCGCCTCTTCGCGCGCGAAGAGGTGCAGCGCCTGTCGAGTGAAGACCGCCACGAAGAGCCCTTTCAGGGATCTGCCGTCCGTGGCGCCGCTCTCCGCCGAGCCGTCCTCCACGGCGCCGGAGACCGCGACGCCGGCGGAGCACACGACCGACTCCCTGGCCAGCGGCTCCAGGGCCGCGGCTCGCAACGCATTCACGTCGAGCCTGGCGTCGATCGCCCGGTTCAGGTCGTCCAGGCGGTCGTCCGAGGCTCGGAAGGCCGCGACGTATCCACGCGCGAAGACGAGCAAGAGCCCGGCGCGCCTGGAAACCCAGAACACCTCGTCGAGGGACAAGCCGACGTCGTCGTACGACAGCCGGTCATCTTCGACCTGTAGCTGGACTCCTCGACGCAGACGATCCCCCTCGAGGAAGGCGTCGACGGCGAAGGTCACTGATTCAGCCACCGGGGATCTCGCCGGAGAGACTAGCCTCCGAGCCTGTCCGCTTCTCGTACCGGCGAACGAACTCCTCGAGCGGCCACGGCTTCCAAGCCTCTCGGGGCAATCCCAGATCGGCGTAGCAATCTTCTATGCGGTCCGGATCCCCCTCGAGCTCGACGAGAACATCCATGGCCGGATAGGTCTCGATGCGGGCGTACACTCGTCCCTTCTCGTACACGGCCACGCGACGGTCGATGGCGAAGATGATCTCGGAGTATCCCAGACTTTCCAGGATCGCAACGGCGGTCTCCGTGTCCTGGACCACTGTCTCGAGTTCCGGTCTCACCTTGTACCCGTGCTCCTCAGACGCCGGCCCCTTCCATCCCAGCAGGGTGCGGCTCTCACCGGAGATCGGTGTCATGCATCGGATGCGCAGGACCTCGTCCCGGCTCTCGAGCGATCGCCGCGGGGTGTCGAACCTACGATCCGACATCAGGCCCTCGAAGGACAGGCGCCAACCGGCGCCGGCCAAACTCTCCCGGATCGCCGCGGCGCCGCCGTGCGGTGCCGCCTTGAGCTCGAACTCGCGTTTCATCTGACCTCTTGAGCGCCCGCGACCACGTCCTCGAGAGCTTCCAGGACCGAGTCGGAATCCGACAGATTCTCCAGCACGCCATCCGGGTCGTGAGACCTGAGATCGTCGGCGTCGAAGCCGCCTGTCGCAACCGCGAGCACCCGGGCGTGGTTGGCGCGTGCGCAGAGGACATCTTCGGGCGTGTCTCCCACGACTATCGCGTCCTCGACACGAAAGCTCAGGCCCGTTCGGAGTGCCGCCCTCGCCACGGCGATCGGCGGCAGATCGGCGCGATGCTCCGAATCCGAACCGAATGCCCCCACGTCGAAGCGGTGCAAGATGCCCGCGGCACGCAGCTTTCTCGTCGCCCCATCCTCCACGTTGCCGGTCAGGAGGGCGAGCTCGTAGCGACCGTCCGCCGACAGCCTGTCCATAAGCTCCGGCACCCCGCGGCAGGGCGTCGGCCGGGTCTCCGCCACCCCGAGGGCATCGTCGAGGTACCGGAGATAGGGTTTCCAGACCTCGTCCAAGCGCGCGTCGATCTCCTCATCGGCCCAGCCGCAGCACCGGAGAAGATCCCGCACGATCCAGGGATCGGTCTTGCCGCGAAAGTCGTGGTCGTCGATGGGACCGGTCAGCCCATAGACCTCCAGCATGGCCGATCGCAGGGCGACTCGCCCCGCTCCGCGCGGCTCGATCAGCGTTCCATCTATATCGAACAGGAGAAGCCGCACCGGGGCAGTCACCTCCGGACCGCTCGGAGGAGGGCTCGTTCCAGGGCCCGTTGAGCCTGCAATCCGAGCGAAAGAAGCTGGATCGGCGGCAAGTCCGGCCCGGTCCCGGCGCTCTCCGCGGTGGAGGCCGCGAAGACGATGTCGCCGTCGAACGAGGTGTTGGCGGGGGAGATGCGACGGACGACCGCGTTCATCGCCTGCCGGGCCACGACCTGCAGCTCGGTCTTTCGAAGCGGGACGTCGGTCGCGACGATCGCCAGCGTCGTGTTCTCGCCGGCCCGGACGAGCCAATCCGGCACCCGACCATCACGGATCGCACGCGCGGTGTCCAGATAGCTGCCGTCGGGGCCGCGCGATCCGGCGGTGATCCCTCCCCGATCATCCAGGACGTCGCCGAAGGCGTTGACGACGGCGAGGGCCGCGACGACGTGCTCGCCGTGGTCCTCGGACCAGCTCCCCACTCCCGCAGGCTCGAGCCCCTCGGGCCTCAGCTTGCCCACGCTCGCCCCCGCCCCTACGCCCACGCGTCCCTCCTCGACCGGCCGCTCGGAGGCGGCCGCGGCGGCGGCGTAGCCCATCTCCGGGTCGGGCCGCGCCGACGCATCGCCTATCCCAAGGTCGTAGATGACGGCCGCCGGAACGATCGGCACGACCGCCACGCGGGTCTCGTAGCCTCGACCGCGCTCCTCCAGCCACCGGGAGACGCCATCGGCGGCGGCGAGCCCGAACGCCGACCCTCCAGTCAGCAGGATGGCGTCACACCGCGGGACGAGGTGCAGAGGCGACAGGGCGTCCAGCTCGCGCGACCCGGTGGCCAGGCCTCGGACCTCCACGGCCGCGACGAAGGGACCGATCGCCACCGTGCATCCCGTCTCCCCCCCTCCATCCTGCGCGTGTCCGACCGTGATGCCCGGCACCGCTGTCAGCGTCCGGTTCTCGGCCACGCCGCTCAACCCTCCTGGGCGGGTGCAGCGAGCTCACCGTCCTCGAGGAGCAGACCATGCAAACGACGCCAGCCGATGTTCCCGCCCGAGATGACGATGATGATGGGTCCTTCGCCGGCCGGGACCCGGCCGGCCAGCAGGGCGGCGACCCCTGCGGCCCCACTCGGCTCGACCACGAGACGGCGAGCGAAGCACCAGCGAACGGCACGGCGAATCTCGTCGTCGCTTACGGTCAGCACCCCGTCGAGCAGCGCCAGGCAGTGCTCGTACGTGAGCATCCCGGGCGTGACCGGCTTCAGCCCGTCGGCGATCGTCTCCACGCTCTCCAGGGTCACCAGACCGCCGGCCTCCAGCGAACGCTTCATCGAGGCCGCCCCGTCGGGCTCGACGCCTGAGACGCGCACCTCGCCCACCAATGCGCCGAGCGCGGCGGAGACGCCCGAGACGAGACCTCCACCCCCGATCGGAACCAGGACCCGAGGCTCACCGGCCGTGACGGCCGAAGGATACACTCCCTGGCGCTCCATCTGCTCCGCCAGCTCCAGACCCACCGTCCCCTGCCCGGCGATGATGTCCGGGTGATCGAACGGCGGGACGATCGGGGAGCCGGAAGCCGCAGCCAGCTCGTGCGCCCGCGCTCCGCGCTCCGTGCTCAGCGTTCCGCAGAGCTCGACGTCGGCGCCGAACGAACGGGTCGCCTCCAGCTTGAATGCCGGGGCGTCCACCGGCATGACGACCGTGGCCGGAACGCCGAACTCCCGCGCCGCATAGGCGACGGCTTGAGCGTGGTTGCCAGAGGAGTAGGTGATCACGCCGCCGGACCGTTCCTCCGGATCCAGCCGGGCGATGAAGTTGTAGGCTCCCCGGAGCTTGAAGGCGCCCGTCGGCTGGAAGCTCTCGCACTTCAACCACACGCGGCCGGCGGCGTGCTCTACCGGAATGAGAGGCGTGCGGACCGCGACGCCCTCGATGCGGGCGGCAGCATCGCTGATCTGCTCGAGCGAGACGAGGCCCGTCGCCACCTCACCGGCGGCTCGGTCTTCCGGAGGTTCGCCCAACGGCTCAGCCCGTGGGCTCGGAGGCCTCGCCGGTCTCGACGGACGCGCCGACCGGTAGGGTCACCGCATCCTCCGTGTCGGCCAGAACGCGAGCCACATCCACGACGGCGTCTCCCTTGTCCAGGTTCACGAGCCGAACCCCCTGGGTGGCCCGACCGATCGTGCGAATCTCCCGCGCCAGCTGCCGGTTCACGACGCCGTTGCGGGTGACGAAGATGAGCTCGTCCGAATCGGTAACTTCCTTCACCCCCACGACGCGGCCCGTCTTCTCGGTAACGCGGAGGTTGATCAGGCCGACACCACCTCGTCGCTGAGTCCGGTACTCGTCGATTCGAGTGCGCTTCCCCATACCTAGCTGGCTCAGGGTCAGAAGGGTGGCGTCCCGGCGCACGACCACCATCCCCACGACCTCGTCTCCGCTCCGGAGCTCGACCCCCTTCACCCCCCGAGTGGTCCGGCCCATCTCGGTCAGCCTCGGCGAACCGGATCGCCATGCCGGAACGGGTCCCAAGCATGATGTCGTTCGTCCCGTCGCTCAGCTGCACATCGATCAAGCGATCACCCTCAACGACGTTGATCGCGTTGATGCCCGTCGAGCGAACGTTCGAATAGGCGGCCAGGCTCGTTTTCTTCACCAGTCCTTGTTGGGTGGCGAAGATCAGCTTGCGGTCCTCCTGGAAGTCCCGCACGGGCACGATCGACGCGATCGCCTCCTCGTTCCCGATTTTCAGCAGGTTGACGATCGGCTTCCCTCGCGCCGTGCGGCTCCCGAGCGGTATCTCGTATACCTTCAGCCAGTAGACCTGGCCGTTCTCGGTGAAGCACATGAGGTAATCGTGCGACGACGCGAGATAGAGGTGCTCGACCCAATCGTCGTCCTTCGTCCCCATGCCGGCGATACCGCGCCCGCCGCGCCGCTGCTGCCGGTAGACATCCGGCGGAATGCGCTTCACGTAACCGGTCCGGCTAACCGTGATCACCATGTCCTCCTCGGCGATCAGGTCCTCGTCGGAGAAATCCGCGGGCACATCCAGGATCTCGGTGCGCCGGTCGTCTCCGTATTTGCCGGCGACTTCGAGGAGCTCCTCCTTGATCACCGACATGCGGAGGCTCTCGGAGCCGAGGATCTCTTCGAGACGCCCGATCTCGGCCGTTACCTCCGCGATCTCCGCCTCGAGCTTCTCGATCTCGAGGCCGGTGAGGCGGGCGAGACGCATGTTCAGGATCGCGTCCGACTGACGCTCGCTGAGCTCGAAGCGCTCACGCAAC
>JBDHFW010000120.1:0-13665 GCA_039590175.1 Gemmatimonadota bacterium
CCGTGAGCGGCTCCACCTTCATCGGACCCTTCTTGACGATACCGTAGGTGACGACGATCCCATCCTCAGTGACGGCGAACCGGTTCTGGACCGCGCTACCATCCCCGATGATGGCGAACAGCGCTCCTAGAGCGCCCCCGATGGGACGGGCCGAGACCCCCTTGATCTCGTCCTGCACGACCATGTCGCCGAAGTCGAGCAGCCAGTAGGCGACCTGTTGCCGATTGGTCACCCGGATGTGCGGGCTCGTCATCGTGTCGACGAAGGTGTACTTGTCGGCCTTCCCCAGCGCTTCGGGCCAGGACACCCGCACCCGGACGATGAGCTCCGGCTCGAAGCCCTCCACAACGTCGACCCGGCCCTCCGCCAGATGGTAATCGACGACGCGATCCTGCCCGTATTCGTTCGCCAGGGCGACGAACTCGGGAATCTCGTCGGGCGGTAGTCCCGTTACCTCCGAGTAGGCCGCGTACCAGTCCGAGTGGTGGATGAGCAACGGCGGTCCTTCGGGCGCGTCAGCCATTGCGGCCCGAACGACCGCCAGGATGACCGAGGTCGAGAAGCGGGTGGAGTTGGTCGTCGCAAGCAGGTTGTAGCCCTGCTCGGCCTCCGCCCGCATCGCGCTCAGGACCTGCTCCTGGCCAACCCTGACCGCACCGTCTGTCCCCACCTGCGCCTGCAGGGCTGCGGGCACGGGGATCGCGACGACGAGCAGGATGAGCGTGGAAACGAGCCGCGCGCGCGTGGGGTTCATGCTCCCTCCGCCGCCGGCTCGGGCGGTACGGTCGGTCGGTGCAGCTGCCACCATGAGCGCGCCTCTTCGCCGTTCCACTGATCGTCGGGCACGCATGCGGCGAGCCGCTCTCTGAGACTCATCGCGCTCGCGGGTCTCTTCTCCGGCTCCTTCTCCAGGCACGCCAGGACCAGCTCGTCCAGGACCGCCGGGATCGGCATCTCGGACCGAGCCGAAGGAGGCTCGGGCGCCTCCCGCGCGTGCTTGACGACGGCGTCCAGCGGGGTGGCTCCGCTGAACACGCAGCTACCCGTCAACAGCCAGAAGGCCAGGCAGCCCATCGCGTAGATGTCCGTCCGGCCATCCACCATCTGGCCGAGGATCTGCTCAGGCGCCATGAAGGCCGGGGTCCCTCCGGGACAATCCCCCATGGTGAGCCGGGTGTCCGCGGCGATTCCCGGACGACGCCCGACCAGCCCGAAATCCAGCACCTTCACGAAATCGGCGTCCATCCCGTATTGGCAGACGTATACATTGGCCGGCTTGATGTCCCGATGGACGAGCCCGTTCTCGTGAGCCTCGAAGAGCGAATCGCACACCTGCGCCAGCAGGTAGACGGCGCGCCCCGGCTGCAGCGGACCGTAGCGGTCCACCAGCGTCTGCATGTCCAGCCCGTCGAGCAGCTCCATGACGTAGTAGAGCGAGCCTTCCGGGGTGACCCCGAAGTCGTACAGCTCGATCGTGTGAGGGGATCTGAGCAGGGCCGTGGCTTGCGCCTCGCGCTCGAAGCGGCGGACGAGGGTCTCGCGGTCCTCGCCCACCCCCATCAACATGTCGGGCCGAATCAGCTTGACCGCCGCGGGGCGGGCGAGCATCCGGTGATCCGCCCGCCACACCTCGCCCATGCCTCCCCGGCCGAGTTGTTCGGCCAGCCGGTAGCTGCCCAGCTCCCGCGCCTCGCTCACGTCGCGTGCCAGCCCGGTAAGCACGTGGGCGGTGACCAGCGCGATGCCGGCCGCCAAATAGTTCGCGTAGTAGGCACCCACCATCTGCACGAAGGTGGGCGTCTCCCCTCCCCTGAGCCCATAGACCAGATCCCCGATCGGGTCCATCGACGCGGCCACCAGCGCGTACAGCAGCACCTTGCCGGGGGTGTTGGGGACGAGAATCGCGAACACGAGGATGAGAACGGCGACCTCCGAGACCCCCCAGACGGGCATGCGAAGCTCGCCGGCATAGTACTGGATGGCCACGGCGCCCCCGAAGGCGAGGAAGACCTCGTACCACAGGCCGACGTCGAGCATGCGCTCGGGCTTCAGGGCCTGTGAGCGGCCGAGGAAGTAGACCCCGATCGACACGAGCAGCAGGGCGAGGACGATGAGGCGCGTGGGGCCCGGCTGGGCGAGCGAGGGGTCGGCCAGCACCGGCGCCGAGTTGGAGATGATCACGTAGCCGGTGAGGGCGATCGCCATGACCGCCGCCACCATCTGGAGCCGATCCGCCGCCCGGCGCAGCAGATCGAGCGGGATCTGGTGAGCGGTCAGCGATCGCGGTATGGAACGGCCCTCGCGGGTTGGAGCCTTTGTCTCGAGGATGCGGGCGGCTGGTGCGTTCGGCTCACGCTTCAGATCGGTCTTCGATAGGGATCGAAGCCATTCAGCCCTCTCCGCCGACGGGTGGGAGTCCGAATCCGCCAGCAGGGACCCGATCTTATCCTTATCGCGAAGGTCAAAGGACATGGCGACCTTCCCGCGTGGCCAGTGCTGTGGGGCATGCCTTACCAATTTGATATTATGACTGGCCGACGACGGCCGCTCCAGTCGCTAGACTCTGGACACAGCCTGTGGGGAATCGCCCTACACCCTTCATTCCGGGTTCCTGCATTGCCTGGTGGGAGCGTCTGCGTTTCCTTGAAGCCTGCTGTCCAGTGATCGACGCACCGCGTTCCATGGCAGGAGGAAGCCTGTATGACGAAGCGTGCTTATAGGATCGGAGCCGTCTTCTACGTGCTGTGGGGCGTTCTGCACATCGTCGGCGGCGCAGCTATGCTGGCGGAGCTTCGCTCGGTCGGACCAACAGGGACAATGGGGATGATCGCCTCTGCCACACCCGCGGCTCAACTGCCCGAGCTCGCCAGCGGAGCGCACCGTTGGGCTCGTCCGGGGTAGTTCAGAATCTCAAGCGGTCGGCTAGGACTCGGAGAGGCGGCCCTTAGGGGCCGTCCTCGCTTCGTCAGCCAGGAATCCAGATCTTCTTCGCGTCTATCACTTTCGCCTTCCCGGAAATGTGCAACGGGACCGCAGACTTGGCGTAGAAGGCGAAGCCCCTGTAGCTGGTCATGTACTGGAACCTGCCCGCGAAACGGCCGCCGCCCGCCCGAATGACGACCGGCTCATCCTGCCAACCCACGACGTGCTCGAGGACTCCGGGCTCGACCCGGACGATCGTGCCGGAGGCTTTGATCGCCTGCGCGGCTGCGGCAGCACCTGCTACGGCCATGGCCAGATCTCCTTTGAGTCTTTGCGTGAGCGCCTCCAGAATGATCCGGTGAGATTCTCTCGCGCGCCAGCGCCGCACGCTTGATCTCGCCGGCTGAGCAGCAGCCGGCTAAATCCTACGAGAGGAGTCTCGCCCCGGTTGCGAACGCCGCACTCCGTTTACTTGCGGGACCGCCAATCGTCGTGTATGCCCAACGCATAAGCAGAGGCCTGAGACCTGTGGATCGAACTTCGGCTTTCACCTCCGCGTTGTTTCTCTTCCTGACGGGTTGCGCCGGCACGTCCGGGCGCAGCGCGTCCTCTTCTGAGGGAACCGGCGGCATGGCGCGGGCGCAGCTCGAGCGGGGAGAAGCCGTATATCGGGAATACTGCTACGCATGCCACGAGGTGGAGAGCGGGGCCGGGGAGGAGCTTTCGCCCCGCCTCCTGGTGTCGTACCACAGCGCCCGCTCTCTGTACGACTACATCGATCTCGCGATGCCCTACAACGAGCCCGGGTCGCTGAGCGTCGAGGAGTCCTGGGCGGTCACCGCCTATCTGATCGAGGATCGGGGCCTGGCTCGGCTCGACGCCCCGCTGACAGCGGATGTTGCGGAGGGCGTACGGCTATCGATCGAAGCTGCGGAGTGAGGGGTCGAAGACGGAGTCAGGGCGGGCCGCCTCCGGCGGCTTCCGGCGGTCCGACTAGCTCTCGGGAACGTCGCGGGCGGCGAAGCGGGGCAGGAGCCACGGCTTGCGCTTCAGCAGGCGTACGATCGGCGGCAGCTCCGGGGCGTGCGTCTTCACTCTTAGGCCCTCCGGCCACTCGAAGGGCAAGTCTAGCCGCGTCCCGGGCGTCTGGATCGACTCCAGCGTGGCCAGGGCGGCGCGCAAGACGTCGAGCTGTCCGGGGAAGTCATTGGGTCGGCCGAACGGGAGCCCTATCGGGTAGCCGATCCCGGCCAGCCGCGGCACGCCCACCGACCCGGTGAGCGCCGGCATGGTGGAGAGCGTCGTCGTCGCGAGCCCTGCCTCCTCCATCTTCCTCTGAACCGGCCCGACCGACCAGCAGCAGGTCGGTCAGAACGGCAGCAGGAGCACGGCATCGACAGCATCCTCCTTCAGCAGCCGGATCATCTCGGGCGTGCTCTCCGTGAGCAGCTCTGTGGGCTCGAGAATGTAGCCCATGAAGGAGTAGTGGCGCGGCGCCGAGCGGCCGATCTCGCCGCCTGCCTCCAGCTCCATCAGCCCGGTGAGCGGGAAGACGCAGCCCAGGTCATCCTTCACGTTCGCCGCGTTCCCGTGCAGGTGCCAGCAGCGCACGTCCTTCTCGGTGGCGTCCCGGGGGATGACCCGGAAGGAGGGATCTCCCCACCACGGGTTCCGCCGCTCGCCATCCTGATCGAACGGCTCGTCCGTCTCGAGCGCCAGGCCCGCGGTGCTGACGAGCGCCACGGTGCACTCGGCCAGCGGCTTCGGGAGGGGCGTCCAGGGAATCTCCCGATACGACTCCCGCACGGCCCACTGCTTCAGGACCCGAGCGGTGATCCGGTCTACGTAGCGGTATGAATCCACGGTCATCGTCTCATCACCAGGCAACTGGCTGCCCTTCTGGCATCCGGCTCCTCAGATTATCCTCCTCAGACTATCGTGCAAGCTCGACGGGAAAGTTCCTCAGCGCCGATCACCACCTCTACCTGTACAGGTGTACAGGTAGAGTATCACCAGAGAGTATCACCAGATCTGGCTGAACTCACAGAAGAGGAGTCTTCGTGATGTCGGACCCAGCGACGCCCACACCGCAACGCATCTTCCAAACCATCAACGCCTTTCAGAGCTCCGCCGCCCTGAACGGGGCAGTCGAGCTCGGCATCTTCACCGCGCTCGGCGGGGAGTCCCGGACCGCGGCCTCACTGGCCGAAGCCGTCGACGCCTCCGAGCGGGGGGTGCGCATCCTGTGCGATTTCCTGGTCATCGACGGGCTGCTGGAGAAGAAGGGGGAGGAGTACAGGTCGGCGCCGGACGCGGCGATGTTCCTCGACGAGAGCTCACCCGCCTACATGGGCCCGGTGGTGAGCTTCCTTCTGGCACCCGACCTGGCCGACAATTACGCGGATGTGGCCGGACTGGTACGAAGGGGCGGCACACTGCTGGAGGGAGACGGCACGATGGAGCCGGACAACCCCATATGGGTGGACTTCGCGCGGGCCATGGTGCCGCTGATGCACCCCTCGGCGGAGTTCATCGGGGAGCTGGTGACGAGGACGCTCCGTTCAAGGTGCTCGACATCGCGGCCGGCCACGGCATCTTCGGGATCCACATCGCCACCCGGCATCCCAAGGCGGAGATCGTGGCGCTCGACTCGCCGGGGGTCTTGGAGGTGGCCGCCGAGAACGCCGAAAGATTCGGGGTGGCCGGCAGGCACACGCGGTTTCCCGGGAGCGCCTTCGACGTGGAGCTCGGGAACGGCTACGACGTCGTGCTTCTGACGAACTTCTTCCATCACTTCGACATCCCCACCTGTACAGACCTGATGCGAAAGGTGCGCGGCGCCCTGAACCCCGGCGGCCGAGCTGTGACGCTGGAGTTCGTGCCCAACGAAGACCGCGTCACGCCGCCCGAGCAAGCCTCGTTCTCGCTTGTCATGCTGGCCACGACGCCGTCCGGCGACGCGTACACGTTCGACCAATACGACGGAATGTTCCGAAAGGCCGGCTTTGCGAAGAGCGAGCTGCATCGCCTTCTGGGACCGCCGCAATCCGTCATCGTGTCGACGAAATAGGCCCCCCAGCGCGGCCCGCTCTTCCCTTGTGCGGATCCGTCGTTCGCCGGAGGTTTCTCCCCTCGTTTGACCTTCCTTCAACTACCTGGATGGACGATGAGAACCATTAAGGCCCTCGCGCTTGTCGGACGCTGGACGAGGTCTATCCGCGCGAGCGGCTGTTCCCGCCGTTCTGCTGGACGGATCGCGAGCCGGAGACGGCCGCCGGGATCCGTTGAGGCACAGGCTCGCATCCGCTACGGCTTGGGCTCGGATCCGCTGCGGCTTGGGCTCGGATCCGCCGAGGCCTGGGCGGATGTGGACGGGCTCCCTCAAGTGGGGTTGGCTTCCACGTAGTCGCGAAGGAATCGATCCACCGCGTCCGCGACCTGAGCATAGAGCGTCGTCGTGAGGTCTGTGGGAACGATCGTGGGCTGCGAGGTACCGGTTCCCCAAGTCGGCATGACCGAGCACCCGGACGGCCGGGGAAGGCCCTCGACGCAAACCTCCTGCAAGACCTGGAGTCTTAGAACGTATGCCCAACCGAACGGTTCCCCCCCGACAATCAGCGTGCTGATGCCGACATCAAGTTCCAGATAAGCGGGCCTCGGTGAGGTGTCACTGGGCCCCAGGCTCCGTACGTTCGCGTCGCCGAGTAAGCTCTCGATGAACGTTTGTACTGCCTCTCGGTCGGGACTCGCCTGGGCGGCTTGGCGGTCGACGGTGAGGACGGTCTGCACCTGGACCCCCCGAAGTCCCTGCAGCGATTCGCGGGTCGAAGGTAGCCAGTCGCTCGGGTTCGGCTCCTGGCCAGCCAGCAGCGACGCGTTCGAGGCGACCCAGAGAGTCAGCGCGGTGGTTACGGCCAAAGATCGAAGAACAGACATGATCACCTCCCCGGCATTCGGTTTCAAGCCGGCCACCGTTGTGGAGACCGGCGTGACAGCTCGTTTCGGAGGCATGCACGGATGGCACCATCGGGCGAGGGTAGCGTTGATGGAGCGTAAAACGATTGGTTAGTTGCCATTACGGCTATGGAAGGTACCCGCCTCAGGTCGGGCGTATCGGGCAAAGCTCGCGCATCCATGGAGACATTGTTCACAGTTCGGCCGTCTCACGGATGCTGCGGCTCTACCGCGGCGCATCAGCTGAACGATAGCTCGCGTCAGCTGGTTATTTGGGCAATGAACCGCCGCGCCGAGGATCAGATCAGGAGCGTGGGGGGAGCTGTTAGGCGCGTAGCAGCTTCTTAGAAGCGAGCGGGGGCGGCCCCGAAGGAACCGCCCCGCCGAGATCTCGTGCGCGAACCGGCTGCTACTACTGCCCGTCGCCTCCCTCTGAGCCGTCCGCGCTGGCGCTCGGTCCCAGCACGTAGAACCCGTCCCGGTGATGCGGGCAGGCTTCGCCGAACGCGCTGGGCCCGTCACCATAACGCTCTTCGAGCCGCCGGCCCGATTCCTCGACCGCCGCGATGACGGACTCTATGCTCTCGCCGATCGTGTAGATGCCGACGTTGTACTCGCTGGCCCAGGCATGCACGAAGTACCCGTGGTTCTCCACCATGCCCTCGGAGATGAGCTCGTTCCATATAGGGATGTTCTGAGCCTCCACCTCTTCCATGGCTTCGCCGAGCTTATTGAAGTCACACATGTAGAACGAAAGGCGTAGAGTCGGTGGTTGATCCCCTTCCTCCTGGGCTAAGGCGGTTCCGGGGATGGCCAAAGCGGCCAACAGTGAGATGAGCAGGATTCGTTTCATGGGGCCCTCCGCGTGAGGTGGAAAGAAAGAAACGAGCGGTAAGATGCGCACCCCTGTATCCCGGTGGGAAGGGTTGGCGCGGGAACGCACTCGACCCCATCGAGCCCTCACCGCACGGCTGGCCCCGAACACACACCGAAGACGCTCCCGATCGTCCCGTAAGGTTCGCCACCCTGGGTGCATCTAACCCCCTGCCGGTAGCTGTTGGCAGCAAAAGCTCTAAGGGAGGACGAGGTGCGTGCCCTATCGCCGCTGTACAGCAGTAGAGATGTCGGCAGTAAGAAGAGCCACGATTCGTCCAGGCGGGCCCGGCTGGCGGCTCGCGTCGTGGCCCGGTGTCGCAGAAAGACATCCGACGAGCGAGGTGCCATCCTCGTATTCGTCGCCGTATCGCTGGTCGGAATCCTCGGTTTCAGCGGTTTGGCAATCGACCTCGGGCGCGGCTACGTGACGAAGTTTCGTCTCTCTCGGGCGGTCGACGCCGCGGCCATCGAGGCGGCCTCCAACATTCGGCTTGGCCTGACAAAGGCCGAGGAAACCGGCCGGGCGGTTGCCGCGCTCAACGGCATCGTGGACGGCGTCGATGGGATCTCGCTCTCTCTCTCCTTCGCCACCAACCTCTTCGGCGAGACGACGGTAACGGCGAGAGCGAATCAGTCGATGACCACGACCTTCGCCAAGATTCTCGGTCAGGATGAGCTCGATCTGTCGACGGAGGCCGTCGCGGCGGTGCCGCCGGTGGACATGATCTTCGTGCTGGACCAGTCTGGCTCTCTCGACGCTCAGGGCGTGTGGGATGATCTGCAGACGGCCGCGAATCAGTTCGTCGCACACTTCGACGACTCGCTCGACCAGATCGGGCTCGTACACTATCAGGTCCGAGCCGAGGATGCCTTTGAGATCGACGGCTTCTTCACGACGTCGATCACGAACGCGATCGACAACATGAACTCGGCCGGAGACACGAACACCGGCGAAGGGCTGCGGCTCGCCCGGAAGCAAATGAACTCGAAGGTCGTCCGCGAACGCTCCTCCAAGGTCGTGATCTTCTTCACCGACGGGCGGCCTACCGCCTTTCGGGACCAGATCAACGGTAAGGACCGCGTGATCGCCATTCCGACGACGGTCAAAGGAAAGGTCCGTGGTATCTTCGACGATCCCGACAACCTGCCGATGACCGATCCGGCCGCTCCGGACGACTGTGATTGGGTCGACGAGTGCTACGGATGGACGGAGGCGACGGTCCGCGAGGAGGCCCGCCAGAGAGGTCTCCACTGGGCGGACAAGATCCGCAGTGAGGGCGTCGTGATCTATACGATCGGACTGGGAAATCCGTCCGCCACCGACCCGCTCGAGACGCCGGACGTGGGTTATCTGGAGCTGCTGGCCAACGTGGGCGGAATCGTGAACGCCGATCAGCCGCGCGGTCGCTCCTACTTCGCTCCGTCGTCTGCCCAGCTGCAGGACGTGTTCGAACAGGTCGCGCGTGACCTCATGGTTCGACTCGCCAGGTAGCGGCCGTCGAGAGGGAGCGGCACCGCGTCGAATGGCGGCTCAGGCCGCGGTCGGTTCTTTCGCGATCGCGCGCCTGAGGACCAGATATCCCCACACGCCTGCGATCAGCGAACCCGCGATGATCCCGATCTTCGCCTCGTCTACAAGAATCCCCTTGAAGGCCAGCTCGCTGACGAAGAGCGACATCGTGAAGCCGACGCCGGCCAGACAGCTCACGCCGTAGATCATCGGCCAGGTCACGCCTTCGGGCCGGGAGCCACGCCCGCTCTTGACGACCAGCCAGGTGAACAGCGTGACGCCGATCTGCTTCCCCAGGACCAGTCCCAGAATCACGCCGAGGGTGACCGGGTCGTCCAACAGGTCGAGCCTTTCTTGGTTCAGCACAACTCCCGCGTTGAACAGCGCGAAGAGCGGTAGGATGATGAACGAGACGATCCTGTGCAGGACGTGCTCCAGCGCGATGCCGGACGGGATCATGTCTCCGATGGTGTGCTGCAAGTCGTCCAGCCATTCCAGCTGCGCCGGTTCCAGCAGCATGCTCTCGCGCGAGAGCTCGTCTTCCTTGACCTCCTCCAGATCGCGTCCCGCCCGGCGCATGCGCTCGAAGAACTCGCGCGGCTCGATGCGCGCCCGGATCGGGACCGCGAACGCGACGAGGATGCCGGCTACCGTGGCATGAACCCCGGAGGCGAACACCCCGGCCCACACTCCTAGCCCAAGCAGGATGTAGATGAGGGGCACACGCAGGTGGGCGCGGTTCGCGGCGACGAGGAGAAGGAAAAGCGCCACGGCCACCGCGAGCGCTACGACGTTCACTCTCTCCGTATAGAAGATGGCGATGACGAACACGGCACCGATGTCGTCGGCGATCGCCACCGCCGTCAGAAACACCTTCAGGCTGGTCGGAACCCGGCTCCCGAGAAGCGCCAGGATGCCGAGAGCGAACGCGATGTCCGTGGCCATCGGCACACCCCAGCCGCGAGCCGCCTCGGTGCCGGCGTTGAAGGCAAGGTAGATGGCGGCCGGGACCAGCATTCCGCCGACTGCCGCCGCCACGGGCACGCTCGCCAGCCGCAGGGATGAGATGTGGCCGACGAGGAGCTCCCGCTTGATCTCCAGACCGACGACGAAGAAGAAGAGCACCATGAGGCCGTCGTTGATCCAGTGCTGGAGCGAGAGCTTGAACGTGGCGTCACCCCACGAGACGCCGATGTAGGTGTGCTGAAGGTCGAAGTACGAGGCGGACCAGGGGGAGTTCGCCCATACAAGAGCGAGCACCGTGGCGAAAACGAGCACGATGGCCCCGAATGCCTCGGAGCGGAAGAAACGCTGGAACATCCCGGCATCGTGGAGCTCGCCGGCGGCGCTCATTGAATCACTCGTCGTTCGACCGCGCGTCGCTGCCGCGACGCCGGCCGGAGAGACCCACGAGGAGAGCGGCGGGAACGAGGACGATGTATCCGAGGACCAACAGCAGCGGTGCCGCGGTGACCGAGCCGCGGCTGAGAAGCACGTATCCAGCGATGATCGCCGCCAGGGCCGCCCCGAACAGCGCGTAGTTGATCGGCGCGAACGCGAACCCGGTCGGGTCCCTATCCTTCCGTGGTTCAGGCATGGCGGGCACGATAGACGACCGGAATGGCGGCGTCAAACGCCGGGAGCGACGCCGCTGGCGTCGCCGCGAGACCGGCGAACCGAAAAGCTATCCTGGCTCAGTCGGGCTTCGCCGCCTCTTCCTTCAGGGCGCAAAACACGAGCCGGCCGGGCGGCACGCTCATGACCCTTGTTTCCACTCGTCGGCGTCGGGCGGGATCCAGTCGATGATCTCCATCGGTAGCCCGGCTGCTGCACTCTCCATCTCCTCCCGGCGCATGCGATCCAGCTTGGCGCGGTCCCTGCGCCTCCGGCGCGAGCCGACCCAGAGCACGAGGAGCGTGATCGCGACCCAGAAGAGCGCCGCACGCGACAGGACGTACAGCGTGCCGTAGCGGCTTGACACCGTCCGCTTCCATCGGGTCTCGAACTGCTCCGCGGTCAGGCCGTAGACGGTGCGCAAGGTCTCGTCGAACGAGCTCCCCGCGGCCAATCCGTCGAAGAGCGCCCGCAGACCGGCTTCGCCGCCCGACTCCAGCAGCTGCTCCACCGCCGTGTACGACAGCAGGTAGGCCACCGCGGCGCCGTCCCGGTGGGCCGGAAAGCGAAGCGAGAGGTCCGACAGGCTGGTGTGTCCGCGCAGGAAAGCCATCCGAACCGCCCATCCCTCCTCCCATCCCCATTCACCGGACGCGAGCTGGGCGTAGCCCTCGTTCAGCCACCGGGGAGAACGTCCGTTCGTGGCGCGATGGAGAGCCAGGTGCGCGAGCTCGTGACGGAGGACGCGCCGCACCGGCGCCAGCGCTCCGACCGCCTCTCCGGCCCGAACGACCACCAGGCCTCGCTCCGGCCACGCCGCTCCCGCCACCCAGTCGGCGCCCGGCGCAGAGGGATCGGCGCATGCGAGGTCGCGTGCGAGGCGGATCGTACTTCCTCCTAGGGCCACCTCGATCTCGCCGATCGCCGGCATGGGAGCCCCGGTTCGGGGATCGTCGGCCAGTGTCCGGGCCATCCGCTCCAGGCCTGGATCCGCCTCCCAGACCAACCCGTTCGACTCGAAGCGCTCGACCTCCTCGGGGCAGTCGAGGCCTTCCTGCGGGGCCGCCTGGAGCGCCGCGAACCCGAGCAGGCTGAGGAGCACGACCCAGCCGAGGCTGAAGCGACGGAGCCGCGACGGAGCCGCGACGGAACGGCGAGGGCAAACGGCTGAGCGACCGGCAGTGCGAGGGGCCGTCATGGAAGCCGGCTCGCCCACTGCGCGGCACCCCGCAGCGGTTCGGGCAGCGGGGAGGTGAAGTCCATCCGCTCCCCCGTTCGCGGGTGGCGAAAGACGAGGCGGGCGGCGTGGAGGAACATCCTGCCGCAGCGGCGAGCGAACTCTTCCGCCCAGTGGCCTCCGGCCCCGACGAAGCCGCGCTCCCAGCGCGGAGCATAGATCGGATCGCGGACGACCGGGTGCCCGAGCGCGTGGAGGTGCACACGCACCTGGTGCGTGCGGCCGGTCTCCAAGCGAATGGCCAGGTACTCGGCCGAGGGCCACCGCTCGAGCCGCCGGTAGTGGGTTACGGCGTGACGCCCACCCTCGACGACGGCCATCCGCTTCCGGTCCCGCGGATCCCTTCCGATCGGCAGGTCGATCGTCCCATCTCCCTCCTCCAGCTTCCCCCAGACAGCCGCCAGGTACCCCCGACGCACGCGTCGTCGCGCGATTGCATCGGAGAGCTCGCGATGGGCTTCGTCCGTTCTGGCCACGACGAGGAGGCCGCTCGTGTCGCGATCCAACCTGTGGACAATGCCGGGCCGAAGCGGGGCGCCAGTGGAGGACAGATCTCCCAGACGGTGCAGAAGCGCGTTGACGAGCGTGCCGCTCGGGTGGCCTGGAGCCGGATGTACGACCATCCCGGCCGGCTTCTCGACGACCGCCAGGTCGTCGTCCTCGTAGCGGACCTCCAGGGGGATCGCTTCCGGCCCGACCTCGATCGGCGGCTTCGGAGGAAGCGTGACGGTCACGGTCTCGCCGGGAGTCACGGCCCGGCTCTTGGCCACCGCCTTACCATTCACCTCGACGAGGCCATCGGCGATGAGCACGGCGGCTCGACTGCGGCTGATGTCGAGGCGCTCCGCCAGGTGACGGTCGAGCCGGGAGTGCTGCTCTTCGATCTGAAAGATGACGACTTCGGGAAGGCCGGCTTCAGGACTCTCCGACGCTCGCTCCTTCGGGGGCACGCCGCGCGGAGGATCTCTCACGGCCCTCCTCCAGCAGGAAAGAGACGAGAAGCAGGATCGCGCCGACCGTCACGGCGGAGTCGGCCACGTTGAACACCCACCAGCGATGGCTCCCGATGCCCACGTCCAGGAAGTCGACCACGCCCTGCTCGTAGCGCAGGCGATCGATGATGTTCCCGATCGCTCCCGACCCGACGAGCGCCACCGCGAGAAGCCGGAGACGGTCGGTCGCGGGAGTTGATCGGTAGATCGCGGCGAGAACGCCGAGCGCCACGATCGAGAGCACGAGGAAGAAGATCCGGGAATGCTCTCCGATGTTGATGCCGAAGGCGGCGCCCGGATTGTGGGTGTACGTGCGTGATAGCTCATGTTGTTGACGATCCACCATTTGGTGGCCAGATCGAGCGTGACGACGACTGCCAGGACCAGAAGTGCGAGGGCGGGCTTGCTGAGTCCCTTGCGAGCCGAACCCTCCCCGTTCAGCGCTTCCGCCGTCTCGGTCTCGTCAGATCGAGACACCGCTCTCCTCGCGCTCCTTGCACTTGATGCAGAGGCGCGTGTGCGGAAGGGCGTCGAGGCGCTCCCAGCCGATCTCGTCTCCA
>JBDHFW010000121.1:0-8006 GCA_039590175.1 Gemmatimonadota bacterium
CCGAACCCGTTCGTGGAGAAGATCTATCGGCATCGCACGTTCTTCTCCCGCCTTCACCACTTCGTTCGCCTCTCGAGCGCATTCATCGTCGTTCCGGGCGGCCTCGGCACGTTGCTGGAGACGGCGATGATCTGGCAGCTCTGCCAGGTGAAACATGTCTCGGGGATCCCCTTGATTCTGCTGGGCGAGATGTGGGAGGAGCTGAGAGTCTGGGCCCGCGAGCACATGCTGGGCGGAGAGCGTAACCTCGCCGGCCCACAGGACCTGGACATACCCTACTGCGCTCCCACCGTGAACGATGCCGTGAAGATCATCCGGGAGGACCTGAAACGCTTCAACAGCGCGGACGAATCGGGGAACAACGCCGGAAGACCCTGACGCTCGGAACCCTTCGCCGGACCGTCGGCCCGACCTTCCTTGGCCGCCGCTTGTCACCTCCGTCGAGAGCGGGTATGGTCAAGGGCTTGCCGCCCGCGGAGGGCGGAATCTCACAGCTCTTCAGCAGGAGACGCAGTATGAATCCCAGGACCTTTGGAGTCGCGCTCGCCCTGAGCCTGAGCCTGGCGGCTACCTATCCCGCGCTGGCCCAGGAGTATGACGAGGCAGCGGTCATGGCCGCGTACGAGAAGGCGATGACCCCCGGCGAGCACCACGCGAAGCTCACGGCGCTCGAGGGCACATGGGCGATGACCGTGACCCAGTGGATGCAGCCCGGCGCCGAACCCATCGTCACGACCGCCACCAATACGAGCAAGATGATCATGGGCGGACGGTACATGCTGGACACGGTAGAGGGCACCGCGATGGGGATGCCGTTCACGGGAACGGGCTGGACCGGCTACGACAACGTCGATGAGCAGTACGAGGCAACGTGGATCGACAACTTCGGCACCGGCATCTACACGTACCACGGCCAATGGGACGATGAGGTCAACGGCATCGTCATGCACGGGAGCTTCACGGATCCGGTCACCGGCGAGAAAGTGGAATTGAAGACGGTCACCCGCATGGAAGGACCGGACAAGACGGTGTACACCTCTTACGAGCGGAAGAAGGGCGACAAGGAAGGTCGAAAGACGCTGGAGATAGTGTCGATTCGGCAATAAGCTGCGCGCCCGCGGGGGCCGTGAGACACCTGAGAAACAAGGAGGCCCGGAACGCCCGTCCCGGGCCTCTTTGACATCTACGAAGGATCTCCGCAACATCTCCAAAGCACCTCCAAAGACCCCATCTCCCTTCCAACCATCCACAGCGCTCGGGTGTCCTATTCGTGCAGCCGCGCGTCTCGGTGTCGAGGAACCGAATCGAACCGCAGGTTAGGTCTAGAGGCTCTTAGCACTCGTGTAGAAGGGGCAGGGATAGGGCGGATGGGCTGGACGAAGTGCTTTTAGCACATTCAAACAGGCGGCAGCCTTCACGCAGGGCTTTCGCGCGAGCCATCGCCGCGTGCGGGGTCTGTCTGCTGACCCTGACCGGCCCTGGCCTCCTCGCCGACCCCCCCGATCCCGACCCGGATCCAGAGAACGCGTCGCCGAAGAGGATCGAAGCCAGCCTCGTCTTGCAAGGACCCGGCATCGATGGCGTCCTGGATGAGCAGGTGTGGCAGGACGCGGTCTTCATCTCCGACTTCATGCAGAAGCAGCCGAACGAGGGTGAGCCCGCCACGCAACGCACCGAGATCGCCATCGTATACGACGGCGACGCCATCTACATCGGCGCCCGGATGCACAGCTCCGACCCGGAGGCCATCGAAGCGCTGATGACAAGGCGCGATGACGCCGGCACGGCCGATCGGTTGATCGTCTCCTTCGACACGTACCTGGACCGACGTACCGCCTACAGCTTCGGGGTCACGGCGGCCGGCGTCCGCCTCGACTGGTACCACCCGGAGGACAATGAATTCAACCGAGACTTGACGTACGATCCGATCTGGAACGCCGCTGCACGGGTCACCGAGGATGGCTGGACGGCAGAGATGAGGATCCCCTTCTCCCAGCTGCGCTTCAACGGCGGCGCCGAGCAGGTTTGGGGGATGAACGTGAACCGGTTCATTCCCGCGACCAACGAGGACGTCTTTTGGGTCTTCGTGCCGAAGGATGAATCCGGCTGGTCATCCCATTTCGGTGAGCTGCATGGCATACAAAATGTCGGCTCTTCGAAGCGAATCGAGTTCCTGCCCTATGTGGCCAGCCAGGCAACCTTCACGAGCTCTTCTCTGTTGGAAGCCGCTGACCCGTTCCATGGCGCCACCGACCTGGACGCACGCTTCGGGTTCGATTTCTCGATGGGCCTGGGCTCGAGCTTGTCCCTGGACGCTACTGTGAATCCGGACTTCGGCCAGCTGGAGGCAGACCCGGCCGTCGTGAACCTGAGCGCCTTCGAGACCTTCTTCCCCGAGCGGCGGCCGTTCTTCACCGAGAGCCGGCAATCCCTGATGGGCAACGGCCCCGACTACTTCTATTCGAGGCGCATCGGGGCCGCACCTCACGGAGACGTGGAGGGCGACTACACCGCACTGCCGAACGTCACGACGATCCTGGGAGCCGCCAAGGTCACGGGTCGGCTCTCCTCGGGACTCTCCATCGGCGCGCTCGGAGCTCTGACCGACCGTGAATACGGGCAGACGTTCGACCTCGAGAGCGGTGAATTCGGCAGGCAGAAGGTGGAGCCGATGACGAGCTACGGCGTCCTCCGGCTCGAGCAGGAGTTCGGCGCCGAAGCTTCGACCGCCGGTCTCATGTTCACGGGCGTGCGCCGGAACTTGGGAACCGATTCGCTGGCGAATCTCCTGGTCAGGCAGGCGTACGCCGGGGGCGTCGACTGGAACAAGCGTTTCGGCGGCGGCGCCTACGAGCTGCTGGGCCATGTCGGCTTCAGTCACGTGGCGGGAGACGCGACGGCCCTGGAAGAGCTCCAGCGAAGCAGCACGCACTATTTCCAGCGACCGGACCAGGACCACGTGACCCTGGACCCGACCCGGAGGTCGCTTGCCGGCTGGACGGCCTCCCTGCGGGCCGAGAAGCTGAGCGGAAACTGGCGCTGGGACGCCGGGACATACCTCGAATCCCCTGGCTTTCAGATCAACGACGCCGGCCGCCAGAATCAAGCGGACTTCGTCGAAGGGTGGGCCGGTCTCTGGTACAACCATACCCAACCGGGGCGTGTGCTCCGGGACTGGCGAGGGGGCGTGTGGACCAACCAGCGCTGGAACTTCGGCGGCGTCCGTCAGAGCTCCAACTTCGGCGGGTGGGGCCGCGTGACATGGAAGAACTTCTGGTGGACGTGGTTCAACGTGAACTCGGGCATCCGCTCTCAGAGCCAATCGCAGACCCGAGGCGGTCCGCTGATGCAGAGGCCGCAGTGGTGGCGGGTCTCGGCCGGTCTCGGAGGCAACCGCGCCAACTCGACCAACTGGGGCCTCCAGCTCCGGCACGGCGGGGATGAGCTCGGAGGCTATCTCTATTGGGGCGAAGCGGAATTCAGCGTGCAGCCCAACGATCGTACCATCATCGGTGTGGAGCCCCGCTACGTGCGGCGCTCAGACCCAAGGCAGTATCTGACGACCGAGAGCGGGGGAAGCGACGTCACCTACGGCGAGCGCTACGTCTTCGGCTTCATCGACAGAAGCGAGATCGCCGCACCGATCCGCATCAACTACTCCTTTACGCCTGACCTCAGCCTGGAGGTCTACGCCGAGCCCTTTGCCTCCAGCGGACTCTACTCGGATATCGGCGAGCTCGCTGAGCCGCGGACCTTCGATCTGCGGTTGTACGGCACGGACGGCACGACGATCGGCCGTGACGAGAACGGCGACTACACGATCACCGACGGCGAGGACCGGTTCACAATCGACAACCCGGACTTCAACAGCCTCTCGTTCCGGAGCAACCTCGTGCTGCGCTGGGAGTGGCGGCCCGGGTCGACGCTGTTCGTCGTGTGGCAGACGAACCGCTCGGACTTCCTGGAGGACGGAACGCCGGTGAACCCGGGCTCGCTGTTCGATGCCTTCAGCTCGCCCGGCGACAACGTGCTGTCGGTAAAGCTTACCTACTGGCTGCCCTTCGACTGAGGTCCTGGACTCCGGGGCAACGCGCGGATCGAACCGACCGGATGGTTCGTCTTGCCGGCTCGGGCCCCTAGAGCGTCCGGGCCGGAGGTAGCGCGGTCGCGGGAGGAGCTGGCGCATTCTCCACTTCGCCCGGCACCATCGGCGCGAGCGGCGCCAGCGCGCCGTGCGGCAGGACGTGCAGAGCCTCCGGCACAGCAGGCAGCACGAAGGCCCTTACGTGCGGGGCCACCGCGGGGTGCGGCAAGACGTGGACCTCGCCGTCATCCGAATGCCATTGGAAGGAGTGGGGGCTGCCCTCGGGAGCGACGAGCACGTCCTCACAGTCGCCCTCGGCGGGCTCCTCGAGCGTTACGGTGAAGCTGCGACGCTGGCCATCCCTGATGACCGTCACCTCGGCGGGGCCGGCTTCCGCGCCACGAACCGCGCGGGCCACGTCACCCGGACCCTTCACCGACTTGGAGCCGACGGCGACGATCACGTCCCCCGCCTGGATACCGGCGGTCGACGCCGGCGAGTCTTGCGTCACGGAAGTGACGAGAGCTCCGTCACCGCCCTCGATCCCGAAGTAGTCACCGAGCTGGTCGCTCAGGTCCTGCAGCCGCACGCCCAATCGGCCACGTCCGCCACGCACGATCACCACCCGGCGCTCGCCTCCCTCACGCTCCTCGTCTACCTCGACTTCTACGATGCACTCGACCGCGCGCTCCCGAGCCGCCCGCATGTGTTCGCGAGCCTCCTGCATCTCCTCCTCGGAGAGGCGCATATTCTCTCGCATCTCCCGCAGCTCTTCCTCGGAGAGACGCATCTCGTCACGTGATTCACGGAGGTGCTCGCGCAGCTCCTCCATGCGTTCCCGTATCTCCGGCCCGATCGCGTAGGCCAGCGTTCGCGCCGCCCGGGAGCGTTCGCCGAGCTCCACGGCGATCGTCTGCTGCGATCCGCCCCGGAAGACGCCGAGGCTCACGCTCCGGCCGGGCGGCGTCTCGCGAACGAAGCGGGAGAGCATCGCCACGCTCTCCACACGCTCGCCGTTCCAGGTCGCGATCACGTCACCCTCCTGCAGGCCCGCATCCGCGGCCGGGCTCTCTTCGCTAACGCCCTCGATGAGCGCGCCGTACTCATCGCGCAGACCGAGGCGAGACACGTCCTCCGTCGACACGTCGCGGAGGGATACGCCCAGATACGCTCCGGAGCCGGTCACCTGGGCGCGCACGATCCGTTCGCGCACCCGCACCTCCTCCTGTGCCTCGGCCTCGGCCCGCTGCTTCGCCTCGGCCCGCTCCTCATCATCTGGTTCCTGCGCCTGCACCCAATAGGGCGCGCCCAGCAGGAAGAACGATCCGAGTACTGCTGCAATCTGAAGCCGCATCATCACTTCCGTCTCCGTTGAGGTTCTATCCCGAACATGTATGGATATCGACGATCATGGCGGCCATGGGTGAGCGACCGTCCCCGCGCTCCGCACGCCCCGTCACCTCGGCCGTCGCATGATGGACAGCTGGCGCGCAGCGACCGTTGTCCGGCCGGTACACTAGGAGATTCGGTAGCGGAGCGAGCCCCGCGGCTCGGTCGAAGGACGGATCACGCGCAGAGCGCCGGGCTCGACCTCGTAGGCAACCGGGCCCGACCCCGCCGGCTCCCCGTCGATCGTCACGGGCATGGGAGAATCCGCCTCCACGTGCACCCGCCGCGACCGACGATGAATGACATGCCGGCTTCGATGATGGCGTCCCATCAGGACGTGGGGAACGAGGCCGAACAGCCGCGCAGCGGAGAGGGCCGGCAGCACCATCACGTCGAGGAGGCCGTCATCGAGCTCGGCTAGGGGCGCGACCGGAATCCCCCCACCCAGGAACTTGCCGTTCGCCACCACGACGTTCGTCAGGTCCAACGTCATCCGTTCATCGTCCAGTGTGATCTCGGCGCGGAAGGTCGCGGCGGAGGCGACGTTCTCGAGCGCCATGCGCAGGTACGCGGCGGAGCCCCAAGTCCGTTTGAGCTCCTGGTCGAGGCCCGCAGCGACGTCGCCGCCCAGACCGGCAATCGAGCTGATCGCCATCCTGGCCGGCCTCGTGGCATGCACACGCACGAGGTCCATCGGCCTCGCTCGACCCGTGACGAGAACCTCCGCAGCGCAATCCAGGTCGAGCGGGAGCCCGAGTGAGCGCGCCAGATCGTTTCCCGTTCCGAACGGGAGGATTCCCAGCGACGTACCCTCGGGCGCCGACGCCAGTCCGGAGGCGACCTCGCTCACCGTCCCGTCGCCACCCGCCGCGACGAAGAAGCGCCTGCCGCTCGCACGGGCTTCGCGAGCCAGCTCGCGCGCGTGGCCGGGTCCGTTGGTCCAGCGCACCTCGATCTCCGTGATCGGGGCGAGCAGCCTCTCGATCAGGGGAGTCGAGATGTCACGTACGGAGCCGGGATTCGCGATCACCAGGACGGGCGTCGACGATCGAGCAGTCAAGGGTGCCAGGATTCAGCCTCCTGCCGGGTCGTTCGGTGCACCCGACTCACAGCTATCTTCAATCGGTGTCGTTCGAAGGTAGCGACAGGGGGAGCACATCTTCCAACCATTCATGGATTGGCACCGTCTTAACGTGCGAGAGAAGAAGACACCAAGAGAGAGATCGAAGCTGATCGAACACGCGTTGGTGCCGGACACGGATCTGGATTCCCACGACGCCGCCCTCGCGGCAGATGGAGATCCCGGAGCGTTCGAGCGACTTTACCGGCGTCACGTGACCAGGATATACGGCCTGGCGCGACGGATGGCGGGTCCCGACGACGCCGACGAGCTGACGCAGGACGCGTTCGTCCGAGCCTGGCAGAAGATCGCGCAGTTCCGCGGCGAGGCGGCATTCGGTTCCTGGCTCTACCGCGTGGCGATCAGCGTGATCCTCGGACATCGTCGGCGCCTCGCCATTCACCGGGAGCGCACGGCACCCGCGGAATGGAATAGAGAGGGTAGACCGTCGCACGAGAGGAGCTCGGAGATCGGAATGGATTTCGACACCGCGATCGAGCGACTGCCCGCCCGGGCCCGGCACGTGTTCGTACTGCACGACGTGGAAGGATACAAGCACCAGGAGATCGCGCGAATGCTGAAGATCACCGCCGGAACGTCGAAGTCGCAGTTGCACAGGGCGCGGATGCTCCTGCGCGCGACTCTGGCTTGAGCGCCCCCAATACGGGCGCCCCGGCGAAACGGAGAAGGATGGCATAGAGATGAGCGACAGCGCGGATACCTGGCGAGACCGATTGTCCGACTACCTCGACGAAGCGCTCGAGGACTCGGAGCGATCCGAGCTCGAGGAGCACCTGGAGGGGTGCGAGGAGTGCCGGGAGACGCTCGTCGAGCTCCGGCAGGTCGTCGCACGGGCCGGGAGGCTCGTCGGCGCGCCGCCCGCGCGTGACCTCTGGCCGGGAATCGCCTACCGGATTCGCGAGACCGAGGAACGCGAGCGCCGCGGAAGAGGCTTCACCTTCAGCATGCCCCAGCTGGCCGCTGCGGCCGTCACCCTCGTCGCCTTGTCCTCCGGGATTGCCTGGCAGATCGCCGGCGGATTCTCGGCGCGGCAGGCCGAACCGGCCGATCCGGTCGCACAAGCGCCGGTGCAGACCGATCTGATGTTGGCCTCGCGGATCGCCAGCAGCGACTACGAGTCGGCGATCGCGCAGCTCGAGCGCGTGCTGGATGTCGGACGCGAGAGGCTCGACACGGCTACGGTGCGCAAAGTGGAGGAGAAGCTGGCGCTGATCGACAAGGCGATCGACGAGGCGCGGCAGGCTCTCTCCGCCGATCCATCCAACGCCTACCTGAACCGGTATCTGGCCGGAACCATGCGGCGGAAGCTCGACCTTCTGCGTCGCACCGCCGCGCTGACTGAATTGTGATTTCTTGTGATCGCGTGAACCACACGACGAAGAAGAGGGGATA
>JBDHFW010000122.1:0-7933 GCA_039590175.1 Gemmatimonadota bacterium
GATCATCGGGTACCAGCCCGACTGGTTGAGCAGGGTCAAGATCTCACGAAAGCTCCCGCGGGGCCGCAGGCGCTCCCGGCTGACCATCTTCCGAAACCCGGCGCGACAGGCTCAAGCCGAGCCCGGCAAGGTCGTTCGAACCCGGGTGGCCGCGGCCGATGGCTCCGCCGAGTTCACCGTGGCGCTCGAGGACCGAATGGACGTGGTCGAATCGATCATCGTCGTGACCCGTCGCGGGAAGCGGAAGAAGGAGAAGGTGGAGTTCGTTCTCCAGGGCTGCCTGCCTCCCTCCGGCAAGCGGTAGGCGGCTCGCGGCGCTCCTGGGCGGACCGGGACGATCCCCTAGAAGAGCTGCACTCGCAGCCACCTGAACGGTCTGCGGGCGAGTTCCGCCCTCGCCGAGTCTGCGCGCGCCCGAAAGAGCCGGATCCGGTTCTGGATCTCCCGGTCATGGATCGCTCGACCTGCCGTTCCGCGAGCCGAGTTCAGGTGTCGGTCGAGGGAAGCCAGGTTCTCGGCAAGCGCCCGGACCGCGACACCGAAGCGCTTGGGAGCCTCTCTGCCGGACGCCTCGAGCGCCACAGCTTGAAGCTGTTCGCTCGACCGGCGGAGCCCGGTTGCAAGCGACGTGTCGGCCATGAGCCGTCCGAGGGACCCGGGTTCGACCGCCAGCTCCTCGAGCGCCGACAGATTCGCCCGCAATTCGGCGAACGCACCCGTCGATCGCGACAAAGCGGCAAGGGTTCCGCCGCCGACCGCAGCGTCTTTCTTGAGGCGGGTGGCCAGGGGTCTCAGCTCGGCCACGACACGTCGTAGGCTGTCCCCGAAGGCCGCGACATCCCTCATCGTGAGCGACAGATTCGCCTGCAACGTGTCGTCGTAGCTGTACGCCGGCTGGCCCGCACTGCCGGGCTCGAGGCTTACGACGAAGGGTGCCAGGAGGCCGGAAGGCTGGATCGTCGCGCGAGCGTCTCGCCGCAACACGCGAGCCGCCTCACGGGTCAGGACCGTCCGGACAAGGAGGTTGTGAGATCCCGGGCGGCCTCCTTCGAGGAAGCGAATCTCGGCCACCGTGCCCGCGTGCTTCCCGGCGACCCAGACGGCCGCTCCCGGCCGGAGCTCGCCCGCTTCCTGCGCGACCAGCACGAGTGTGGCGCCGCTTTCGACGGCGCGCCGCGCCTCATCCATGAAGAAGATGGCGGTGCCGGAGGTGGCGACGGCGAAGATCAACCAGGCTCCTCTCCGCACATCCGACCACTCACGCCGCTTTCTGTCCACACGCATGTCTCGATCTTGAGGCAAAGCATCGGCTCAGGCAAACTCCACGTACGGCGGCCGTGTGCCAGATCCCGATCTGGCACATGAAGGGTAGGCGAGATCGACGAGCCCGTCATACTGAACGCAGAAGAGAGGCCTGTCCGGGCCTCCGAACGCAGTTGAACGAGGAGGAGTACGATGGCTCGATCGATCAACCGGATCATTCTCGTTGGCAACGCCGGCTCCGATCCGGATGTGCGCGAGACGAGCGGCGGCACGCCCGTCGCGCACCTCTCGCTCGCCACCGACCGGTTCTTCCGCCAGAACGACGAGGAGCAGCGGAAGACTGATTGGCACCGCCTCACTTTCTGGGGCAAAGCCTGCGACATCGCCGCGCGCTTCGTGCAAAGAGGCAGCCGGCTCTACGTGGAAGGTCGCGTCGAGTACGGGTCCTACGAGCGGGATGGGGTCACGATTCCGACCACGGATATCATCGTTCAGGAGTTCGTGTTGCTCGACGGCGCAAACGCCGCCTCGCTCGCTCCGACGGAAGAAGAAGAGGCCCCCGCCCTCCTCTAGGCGCCGCGGGGACACCCCGAGCGCAACCCCGCAGTCCTCTCTGCTCGGTTGCGCCGGTATACGGCGCCTCAGATCTTCCTGCTTTGTGACCTCCAAGCCGGACGCAGGTCCCATCACGGGCCCGCTATTCGCATGGGGCCCGGCCTCGACACGGGAGCGACGGACCGAGCAGGCTCCTGAGCCGCTGCTCACGGGTTTCGGCCAGCCCCGCAGGGTCCTCGTGGCGGGTGCCACGGGTTTCATGGGCCAGCACCTCCTGCGCCGGCTCCTGGGCCGCGACCACCGGCTGCGAGCGCTCGCGCGCAGGCCACCGAGCGGCAGCTGGGGCGGCGATGTGGAATGGTGGCCGGCGGACGTGACGGATGAGGACTCGCTCCACGGCGCCGCCGAAGGGTGCGACGTTATCGTCGACCTAGTGGGAATCGCTTGGCCCGACCGAGATCAAGGCTACGAGGACGTGCATGTCGATGGCACAAGCAATCTCCTGCTCGAAGCGCACCGAGCGGGTGTGGACCGCCTGGTGTTCGTCAGCACGCTGGGCGCCTCGACGAGCGGCGGGCCCTACTTCAGCACCAAATACGAAGCCGAGCGGCGGATACGCGATTCGGGGATCGATTTCGTCATCCTTCGTCCGTCAATCGTCTATGGACCCGGCGACCACTTCACGACCGCGATCGTGGACCTGCTGCGACGCCTGCCCGTGTTTCCGGTCCTCGGCTTCAGTCGCTCCAGACTCCAACCGGTGGCCATCGAGGACATCGCCGATGCGCTCGTGCAAGCTGTGGAACGTCCCGACTTGTCGGCACGCACCTTCGAGATCGCCGGGCCCGAGCGGTTGGAGTTCGCCAAGATAGTGCGGATCGTTGCCAGGGCCCTCGGGGTCCGGCGTCCCGTCGTGAAGCTGCCGCGGACCATGGCCACGCAAGCCGTTTGGGTGGTGGCCCGGCTCGGTCTCCCGCAGCCGATAACGCCGGACCAGCTGGCGATGTTCAGGGGTGCCAGCGTCCTGAAGAAACGGATGAACCCACTCCGCTCGGTCTTCAATCTCGAGCCGTTGCCGTTCCGGGTCGCCGTCAGGGACTACCTTTGAGCGGGCCGGGAACCTCGCCGCAGCACAGGGATCGGGGCGCTTCAGTGCCGGAGAGGCACGATCCGGGTTTCTTGACGGTCTCGAACCTCCTCTCGCTCAGTCGCATCCCCCTGGGCGTCATGTTCCTGGTCACGAACGACCCGAAGGCGCTTGCCCTCATCGTGCTTGCCGGCTCCCTGACGGATTTGCTCGACGGCGTGATCGCTCGCGTCAGCGGCACGACTTCGGAGGTCGGAATCCTGCTCGATCCTTTCTGCGACAAGATCTTCGTGTTGCTGGGCGTCGTCTCGTTCCTTCCGTCCGGACGTCTGGACTGGGCCGGCTTCGTGATCCTAATCTTGCGCGACGTCTTCACCGGCGGCTCGTATCTCGTCAGCCGGCTGGTGGGACGCGACATGCACCCGCGCTCGAGAATGGGTGGCAAGGTGACGACCTTCTTCCAGTTTCTCACTCTCCTGGCGCTCATTTTCCGGCCCGGGTTGGTGCTGCTCTTCATCCTGGCCGTCGGGATCACATCGGTGTACGCGATCATCGATTATGGCATGTATCTCATCAAGCAGGAGCAGCTCTCGCGGTTCGAGAAGGAGTGACAGCCACGAGCAAGTGGCGGAGCCGGGAGCTCGTCCACAGGCGAGACCCGGCACGTCGCGCGGGCTGGGTCGGCGCATCCTGAGGATCCGATCGTGATTCGCTTGCTCCACCTCGCCGATGCCCATCTCGGCGCCGCATATTCGGGCTTCGAGCCCGTCGCCGAGATTCGTCGGAAGGAGGTGCTGGAGGCCTTCCGAGGACTTCCGGAGGCGGCCGAGAAGTACGGGGTCCACGCGGCCGTCGTGTGTGGCGATCTCTTCGACGGCCCGAAGCCCGATGAGCGCCTTGTCGCGGCGGTCAGAGAGGTGTCGCGACGCTTCCAGGAGGCGGGCCGGCCGGTCTTCGCCGTCCCGGGCAACCACGATTCGATCTCCCTCGACCCATCGCTCTACGCGAACGCTCTTCCCGGCGCGCACCTCTTCACGGAACCGACCTTCGCCGAGCCAGCGGTTGCCGACACGGAGGCCGGCCCCCTGACCGTCTACGGCTTCGCGTACGACCGCGCGCGCGAGAGCGACCCGCTTTCGTCGTTCCGGAGAGCGGACAGGCCAGGCGTTCACGTCGTGCTGCTTCACGGAGCAGTGCCGGACGCGCCGCATTGGGGCGAACCCTCCTCGCTGAGCCTGCCCGCGGAAGGACTGGCCGGTCTGGACGCCGATTACGTGGCGCTGGGCGACTACCACCGTTTTCGACCGCCTGAGGAGTTCGGCGCCGGTATGCGGGCCTGCTACGCTGGCTCTTTCGCGGCGGTCGACGTCGCCGAGGAGGGACCACGCGGGTACGTGGTCGCGGATGTGGAGAGCGGGGCGCCTCCTCGCGTGCGCCACGTCAGCTCGGGGGTGCGCGAGGTCATTCGCCTCGGAGACGTGGATGTCGGTGCCTGTCCCGACGAGCTCGCGGTGGCCGAGCTGCTCAGAGAGAAAGCTCCCGAGGCGAGCATTCCCGTGGCTCGTCTGGTGGGGGAGCCCGCCTTCCCGCTCGATGTTGAGGTCGTCCGATTCGATCTGGAAGAGCGCTACGGCTGTGTCCGCGTCGAGGATGCAACCCGTTTCTACGCGTCCACGAGGCTGGCCGAGATCGCGCAGGAGCCAACGGTCGCGGGCCACGCCGCCCGCCTCGGGCTGAGTCGAGTCGGCGAGGCGGATGATGCCGAGGAGAGGATCGAAGCGGAGCGAGCCCTGCGGATCGCGCTCCGAACCCTCGGCGTGACATGAGCGGAGATCTTCGCCTCGAGTCCATCGCGCTGCATTACGGGTGCCTCCACGGCCGTCAGAGGTTCCCCGGGACGAACGAGCCGACGGTGGTCGTGGGATCGAACGGCTCGGGGAAGTCCACCCTCATCGAAGCGGTCGTGCGTACGCTGTTCGGCTTCAACCGCCGGGAGCCCGTTGCGCGCCTCACGCAGGAGCGTCGTCGACCCTGGAAGGGCGGGAGGTTCCGCGCCGTTCTCCTCCTCGAGGACGCGGAAGGCCGCCTGGCCGTCGAGCGGGACTTCGAGACGAACGACGTCGTGGTCAGCCGCCCCGGCGGAGAGGAGCTGTACCGTGGCGAGGCGAATCCGGCCGCGCCATCGAGCTCGGACCAGCGAGAATACCGGGAGCTGCTGCAGCGCGTTGTCGGTCTCGTCGAATTGGAGGATTACGAGCGCACCGCCTGCATCCAGCAGGGGCACATGCTCGAGACGGAGTTGACGCAGGACCTGCTTCGTATCGCCGCTGGGGGGCATGCCGACGTGGAGGCCGCTGGAGAGAGCGTTCGCGGCCGTTACCACGAGCTCACCCTGGAACCGATCAACGCTGAGGAACGACGGAGGCGAAAGAAGGGGCGGGTGGAGCGGCTGGCGGACGAGCTCGATGAGCTCGAGAGCGGGATCGCGGCCGTACGCCGGTCGGAGGCGGAGCGCTCCCCGCTGCTGGCGGCGCTCGAGGCGATCGAGGGGGAGCTGATCGAGCTGCGTCGGAGCGTCCGGCGTCTGGAGCGTGAGCATGGCGCTCTCTCTCGGCTGCGCGTGCTGGAGGAGCGAGAGGAGGCATCGCTTCAACGGATCCGGAGGCTCGAGGACGTTCAGAAGGACCTTCGCGAGGCGATCTGGAAGGCGGAATCGGCCGCGGATGAGACGGGGAAGCGCCCGTTCCCGGAGGCGTATCCCGAGGACTACCTGGAGAGGCTCGCAGCGCTGGAGGAGGGGCTTTGGCCGCGCCTGCAGGAGCTGCGAGCCGCGCGCGACGCGCGGAGCGCCGTTACGGATGCCGCGGGCGGGGCTCAGCCCTCGGGCAGGGCGGGCAGCCTGGCGCTGGGTGGCGTGCTGCTGGCCGCTGGAGCGTCTGCCGTCGGCGTCGGCGAAGGGACGCTGCGGGTCGTCGGCCTCGTCGCTGCCCTGGCCGGAACGGCGATCCTGATCAGGGGGTTCCGGGGTCGCGTCGGACGTCGTCGGGCCGAGGATTCCGCGACCCTCGAGCTCACTCGGCTCGACTCGGAGATCGAGGTGCTCGGGCGGCGTGTCGAAGAAAAGCTGGCCGGCCTCCCGGCCGCAGGTGACACATCCCCGGAGACCCTCCCGGAGAGGCGTCGGGAATTTGCGGTGTCTCGATCGGCCCTGGATCGTGCAGCAGATGCCGAGCGGCGGCTGGCCGAGGCTCATCGCAGAACCGAGAGGACGCTCGCTTCCCGAGAAGCCGAGGCTCCATCGCGGGTGGAGGCGCGAGTTCCAGCGGAGCCGGGTGGGGACGATGCGTCGGGTGGGATCCAAGCGGCTCGAGCCCTCTTGTCGTCCCTGGAAGCCGCACTCTCATCGGAGCGAAACGACGGGCTGGCGCCCACGCGACTGGAGCTGGAGCGTGAGAGGTCGGAGGTCGAGAAGCTACCGGAGGATGCGCGTGCGGCGTTCAGGAAGACGGATTTCGAGATGGAGGAGAAGCGGCAGGAGTTGACCTTGAAGGAGGCCGAGGAGCGGGAGTTGCGAGAGAGGTTCCTAGCCGTCCCACGACCCGATGAAAGCTCGTTGGCGCTGGAAGGACGGCTCGGGGCCCTGAGGGCCGCTCTCGCGGAAGCGAAGCGAGAAGCGGGTGCGTACCGCCGTGCGCATGGCCTCCTCGTCGACGCGTACGAGGAGTTTCGCGAGACGGACCAGGAGCGGCTTCTGCGCCACATCGACGCGCATCTCAAGGTGCTGGGGGATCGGAAGATGGGCCCCGTCGTGGCGCCCGACGACCTGGACTCCGCCCGGCTGATGTACGGCGGTCGCCCTCTCGCGCTCGCCTCCCCTCCGCTCAGCTACGGGGAGCTCCACGTGGCTCTTTTCGCGGTCCGGATGGGAGCGGCCGATTTCCTCGCGGGCATGGCCGTACAGTTGCCGCTGATCGTGGACGATCCCTTCGTGCACCTCGACGCCGACCGAGCCGCGGAGATCTGGGATGTCCTCTGCACGATCGCGCGAGAGCGGCAGGTGATACTGACCACGCAGGACCGCCTGGTCCTCGAGCACCTCGGAATTCGTCCGGATCTCGACCTGGATGGTCCTGGTCGGGCGGCTGCGGCGCAGATGGAGCTTCCGGTCGGCGGGTTGGGCTTGAGCTAGGCGGTCAGGCGGGACCGGGAGGTCCTTTGGGGGCCGCGTCGCTCGACCGGCGTCAGCCGGCCTCCGAGGGCAGAAGCTGTCCGTGCCAGCTCGAGTTCGCGGGGAGTTCCCATCGGCCCGCGCGCAGCTCGCCCAGCCGACCCACGGTCAGATCGAAGACGACGGTTCGGCCACTCACGTCGCCGCTCGTCGCCAGCTCCCGGAACTCCCTCCTGCTCGCGAAGCGGATCTCCCCGCCGGCGCGGTACCAGACGGGCGATCCGTCCACGAGGTCCACGCCAAGCTCGCTTTCCAGCTGCCGCACGTGGCCCATCAGCGCATCGATGGAGCAGCCTGACGCCGCCACTCGCCGCTCGTCGAGGGCGATGATCAGGAAGCGGTCGTAACGCCATTCGAACGCGGCTGCCAGCTCCTCGCCGTGCGCCGCCCACACCTCCAGGAAGCGCGCCGTCTCCTCGTCCAGGCGCGACGCCTCCTCCGTGGCGAGCGGTCGGCTGGCGCCGAAGATCCAGAGTCGCGCGTCGTCAGGGAGGTCCCGAACGGAAGGTCGACTCGCGGTACCCCTATGGCTCGAGGCCACTACTCGTACCTCAGTGCCACGATCGGATCCAACTTCGCCGCTCGCCGAGCCGGCCACATCCCGAAGAAGAGCCCGACGGAGGCGGAGAAGAGCACGGCGAGCACGATCGCGTTGCCGGAGACCGCCGTATTCCAGTCGGCGAGGTTCGCGAGGAGGCTCGAGCCGGTCACGCCGACGATGATGCCGAGCAGTCCGCCGACCAGGCAGAGAACGAGCGCCTCCAAAAGGAACTGCATCAGGACGTTTCGCCGCGTCGCCC
>JBDHFW010000123.1:0-7930 GCA_039590175.1 Gemmatimonadota bacterium
GCCCGGGAGCAGCAGGTGCAGGCCGAGGGCTATCAGACCCAGGTCGTGGAGGAGCAGGCCAACCAGAAGCGTGCCGAAGCCGCCGGCATCCGGGACGCCCAGGAGATCATCGCCACGAGCCTGACCGGGACCGCCGGCCAGCGCTACCTCTACTGGCGGTACCTCGAGATGCTCGGGGAGGTCGCAGAGGGTACCAACAACATGGTGATCGCGCCGACCGAGGGCGGCATCCCGCTCTTCTTCACGCCGGGCGGCTAGACGGCGGGGAGCTTTCCGCTCGAAGAGGCCGCACGCGTCGCGCCTCTTCGAGCATCTCGCTGATCTCGGCCCGCGAGCGGGCGAGCAGATCGTCTCGGTCCCCGGCCTCGAGTCCGCTCAGGTCGATCGGGGCCCCGCAGTACATGAGGAGTGGACGCGGCCTGAGCCGGAACCCGTCGGGCATGATCTCGGCGCCGCCATCGACGGCGATCGGCACCAGCGTGGTCCGGGTCTCGATCGCGAGGGCGAAGGTCCCCTTCTTGAAGGTGCCCAGCGATCCATCCCGGGACCGTGTGCCCTCGGGAAACAGACCCAGCGACAGACCCTCCTCCTGCATCCGCTGGCCGGCCCGGCGCATCGCTTCGGCGGCCTGGGCCCTATCCTTCCGGTCTATGAAGACGTGACCCGCGTGCCGCATGGCATGCGCGAAAACCGGTATCCGGGACAGCTCCTTCTTGGAGATGAAGCGCAGCGAGACGGGCAGCGTCGCGAACATCGCCCAGATGTCGAACATGGACTGGTGGTTGCTGACAAAGATCTGGGCGCCGTCGGCCCGCACGTGCTCCAGGCCGGTCACTTCGACCGTCACACCGGCTGCCCGCAGCACCCCCCGGGACCAGTTCCGATGGACCCAGTCGTGGGCACCCTTCTTCGCGTTCAGCAGACCGGCGACGATGGAGACCAGTGAGAAGAAGATCGTCGAGACCACAACCACGCCGCCGAACGCCAGCGTGCGAATCACCCCGTCCTCCCCGGAGCGAAGTGGTCGAATCCGTCCAGACCGGCCGGGACGCTCACCCCGGAAGCGGACGTCCAGGCCACGCCCTCCCCTTCTTCGACGGCACCCACCTTCGTCAGCCTGATCTCGAAGCGCCGCTCGAACTCCGCCCGCACCGTTTCGAGGCTTCCTTCCTCGCTGCACATAAGCAGCTCGTAGTCCTCCCCTCCGGCCAATGCCAGGCCCAACGCCGCCTCGCGGGTCGCGTACTCGGAAAGAGGCGGAGCCAGCGGAACCGCGTCCAGATCCATCCGGAGTCTCGCCTCGGAGGCGGCAGCGATCTGACGGGCGTCGCCGGCGAGCCCATCCGAAAGGTCGATGAGCGCGGTCAGATCGGCGTGCTCGGCAAGCCACATCGCCTCGGCGATCCTCGCCGTCGGCCTCTCGAACGCTGCCCTGGCGCGAGGGTCGGGTTCCATCGAGCGTCCCCAGGCCTGGACCGCTGCGGCGGCTCCGCCGACGGCACCGGTGAGCCAGATCTCGTCACCCTCGCTCGCTCCGCCGCGGCCTATCGGCCTGCGGCTGGCGCCGACGGCGCAGACATCGATGGCGACGACGTCCGGAGAGTGAGCGAGGTCGCCTCCCAGCAATCCGGTCTCGTGCCGTCGCAGGCATTCGCCGACTCCCTCGCCGAGCGCCATGAGCATGCTCTCTTCCGTCTCCGGCGGCACCATCAGGGAGACCAGGACGCCGGCGGGACGTGCGGCCATGGCGGCCAGGTCCGACAGCGCCGCAGCCGTGGCCCGATATCCAACGGCCTCCCACCGCAACCAGGCCCGCTGGAAGTGAACGCCCTCGACGAAGGCATCCGAACTCAGGACCACCGATTCGTCGCTCGGCCAGCGGATGACCGCCGCATCATCTCCCGGCGGTATCTCGACCGACGCCGACGTAGCGCGGACGGCGGCAAGGAAAGCTCGAATTCGATCGAACTCCGGACCGGGCTTCATCCGCCCAGGCTTCAAGGCCAACCCCCTACCCTCAGATCGCGCGCGTTTACTCGGCCGGAGGCGGAGGCGAGCCGCGCGGCGCCGGAAGAACGAAGAGGTACGGGTGGGCAACGGTCGATGATTCCATGATCAGGGATCGCGCCTCAGGGATCCGGTCGGGCAGCTCCGAAGCCGAGTGGCCCACCGGCTCGGGCGCCAGCAGGGCGGAGACGCCCGAGAGGTGAAGCGCGGCCGATGCCGCGTCGGCCGCCGTCAGCCCGACGGCGAGTTGCGCGCCGATGAGACCGGTCAGCACATCGCCGACGCCTCCGGTGGCCAGCGCCGCGTCACCGCTCGTGCTGACGCGCACCGGCGCCTCACCGTCGGCCACCCAGGAAGGAGCGCCCTTCAGCAGAACAGCGCAGCGGAGCGCCCGAGAGGCCTCACTCGCCGCCATCGGCCCGTCGGACACGATCTCCTCGACCGGCCTGCCGATCAGCCGGCTCAGCTCGCCCGGGTGCGGCGTGATCAACGATCCCGGCGGGAGTCGATCGGCCAGCTCATCGGCGGCTCCGGCCCAGGCGTTCAACCCGTCGGCATCCACCACCGCCGGCTTCGCTTCCCGGGACGCCTCCTCCAGCGCCGCCTGCACGAGATCGCGTCGCCCGCCCCCCAGGCCCGGACCCACGGCCAGGGCGTGAGCCCACGTCACCGCCTCCCGCACGGCCGATTCATCGTCCCATTCCACGAAGATCGCCTCGGGCGCGGCCTTTTGAACGATGTCGCGATTGACCGGGTCTCCCACGACCCGAACGATGCCGGCTCCGCCGCGCACGGCGCCGCGGGCGGCGAGCACGGAGGCACCGGCCATGCCGCGCTGCCCGGCGATGATGGTCAGGTAGCCGGCATGACCCTTGTGAGCGTTCGCCGGGCGGGGAACGAGGAGGCGCGAGACCCAGCCATCGGTGATGGCACGGAAGCTCATGGGCCGCTCCGGCGGCGGAAAACCGATCTCTACGGCCACCAGGTCGCCGCAGTAGCCGCGCGCCGGATAGCGAAGGAGGCCGACGTTCGGCCACCCGAGGCACACCGTGGTTCGCGCCCTGATGCAATCACCCGCCACGTCCCCGGTCGTGAAGTCCGCCCCGCTCGGCCCATCCACGGCCACGATCGGCAGGCCGGAAGCATTCGCCGAGCGGATCATGCCCGCGATCGGCTCCCGTGGGGGCCCCGTAACGCCGGTTCCCAGCAGGCCGTCCAACACCACCGCCTCGCCGGTCAGTAGCGCGTCCAGCCCTTCGGGCCCCTCCAGCTCGAGCGGCCAACCGGCCAGAACGTTCGGCTCCGGCGGATGGGGGGCGCAACGCACAGCACGAACCTCGCGTCCCCAGGCCGCCAGAATGCGACTCGCCACGAGAGCGTCGGCGCCGTTGTGCCCGCTCCCCGCCAACGCGAGAACACGGCCGCTCGGGAAGTCGCGCTGTACGGCATGCGCGATCTCACGGCCGGCCGATTCGATGAGGGCCCGTTCCGGGATCGCTCCCGACTCCGTGGCGCTGCGATCCAGCTCCGCCATCTCGTCAGCCGTCGGAAGCCACACGAGCTCGGCGCCGAAAGGCAGCGATGGAGCGGCGGTGGGTCTGGCTGTCATGACGTATCGGCCGGTTTCGCGGATCGTCCCGACAAGGGGGTGGTTTGATCGAGAAAGATAACGCGCTCGCCTCGGGAACGGAGGCAGGCGAGCGCAGCGCGCTCTCGAGCCGTCGGCCTCCGCCGACGGCCCGGCTCTGCGTTGGCTACTTGAAGGACTGGGACAGAGAGCGGCCGAAGCTGATCTCGCCGTTGTCGATGCGGATGTTGTAGCCGCACTCCGGGTTGGAGCATACCCACGCTTTGTACCGAATCGGCGCTCCGTCCCTGCCGTAATCAGACAGCGGGATCAGAACCCCTTCTCCGCATTTCATACAGTCGGGAAATTGCGCCCAGTTCTCCACGCGATCACCCCTCCCAGTGGTTGGCGGCCGGCTTCGCACCGCTCCTACTCGTCGAGCGGCTTACAGACGGCTTACGCTGCTCACCCTCCCCACGGATAGCTGGTCTCGAAGGCCTCCTCGAAGCTGAAGAGATCTTCGAAGTCCTCCGGAGTATCCGTCGGCTCTTTGATGAGTACCCCCGACTCCACGAGCAGGAACACGACGTTGCCCATGTCCGATGTGGAGTGGATTCCCCAATGCTGGAGCACGGTGCGTGCGAGGGGCCCGAATCGCTCCAACGCGAGATCCCGAACCGATTCCGCCAGCTCAGCACCGGTGAGGTGCCGCGGTTGCTCCAGCTGCAGCAGGCGGTGATGAAGCGCCTCCAGCACGAATAGGTACGCCGCCTCCGCATAGCGCGGGTTCCGCAGGGCCAAGCGGCCCAACACGTCGGCCGTCGGAGACGAGCTCATCTTCGCTTCTCTCGCGTCCATCCTGTGCGTCGAAATCAGCGTGTACAACGGCGCCCGAGGGATGCAACCCCAATCGCCGCACCGAACAACGGGCTTCCGCCCCACCAAAACCGAATCTGACGGGCCGGTCTTGGAAGGTCAAGAGCGGGTCGTGCACCTGTGCCTTTGGGGCATCCACTACGGACCAGGCGACGGACGACACCTGGTGTGGCATTCTGGAGCAGAGGTTGAACCGGCAGCTGAAGGACGAGTCGATCCGGGTGGAAGCGGCCGCCTACGGCCGGGGAGGCATGCGGACGATCGATTTGCTTATCTGGGCCCGGAAGAACGTTGAGAGCTTCAGCCCGGACGTGGTGATCTTGATGCTTGGGATCAACGATCTGGCCCTCAACGGCGGGCCGGAATACACAGCGGCGGCATTCGAGTCCCGGCTGGCGGAGCGCGAGGCGGCCCCGACCGGTACGGCCCTCACACGGCGCTTGAAGTACTCACAGCTGTATCGCCAGCTGGTCCGCGCGAGACAGCAGTGGATCGTTCGGCGTCAGATAAAGGCAGGCAAGATCATCGAGTGGCACAGCCAGAACCTGCCCCGTTTGAAGCGCGGAGAACTACTTCGACGACTGCCATTTTATAGATCTGGAAAGCGAACGCGTGGCCGATGCCGTTCTGCCAGCGTTGGTCGAGCTGATCGAGGCACGCGTCCCCGGCCCGGAGACGCGGTAAGCCGCTACCGGGCGCACTGAGCTGCCAGCCGCCGGGTCCGCCGCGTCAGCCCGGCAGGAGAATCGACTCGTCGCCTCCGGTGATCCTGATCCTGCCCGCCGTCGAGTCCTTCAGGACGGATCGCAGGCCGGCAGCGGCGCTACGCGGCACGCCTATCTCGAGCTCGGTAGACTCGGAGAAGGTCTCCTTCAATCGCACCGCATGCGCAGCGTCGAGCGCACGCATGACGGCGCCCGTGTCGTCGTAGCCGAAGCGGAGGTGGAGCTTCACCCCTCGCACCCATCTCCGCCGTCCGGCCGAAGCCAGTGCCTGCGCCGCCGCGGTCGAGTACGCCCGAGCGAGCGGCCCCGTGCCCAGCTTCGTTCCGCCGAAGTAGCGCGTCACCACGACGGCGGCATCGGTGAGCCCGCTGCCGGCGAGGGCGTCCAGCACCGGACGCCCACCCGTACCTGCGGGCTCGCCATCGTCATCCAACAGCTCGGTACCGGCAGCCAAACGTGCGGCGAGCACGTGGTGTGTCGCGTCGTGAAGCCGTCGACGAACCTCCGTGCGAAAGTCGCGGGCCTCGCTCTCCGACGAGACGGCGCGTACGAAGGCGATGAACCGAGAGCCGCGCTCACGATACTCGGCGCTCGCGGCGTCGGCAGGCACCTCGATGAGCTCGGACGAAGGCACCTCGGGAGGGATCAGCTCGCGGAGCCGGCTCCGGCCGGCTCGTACAGCGGGAACGCCTCGTACATCTCCAGCACCTCATGCCGAACCGCGTCGACCGCGGAGTCGGATCCACCGGACCGGAGCACGCGGTCTATCAGGGCGGCGATCGCGCCCATCTCCGCATGCGCCATCCCGCGGGTGGTGACGGCCGACGTGCCGATTCGAATCCCGGAGGTCACGAAGGGAGAGCGGGTCTCGAACGGCACCGTGTTCTTGTTCACCGTGATGCCCGCACGCTCGAGCATCTCCTCGGCATCCTTCCCCGTGAGGTCGGTGTTGCGAAGGTCGACCAGGAGAAGGTGGGTGTCCGTCCCGCCCGCCACGAGCTGATACTCTCGCTCGGCGAGCGCCAGGCCGAGCGCCCTGGCGTTGCTGACGACCTGGGCCGCATAGGCGCGGAAGCCCTCACTCTGGGCCTCTCGCAGAGCGACGGCTTTCGCCGCGATCACGTGCATCAACGGTCCGCCCTGCATCCCCGGAAAGACCGACTTGTCGATCGCCTTCGCGTGCTCCTCGCGGCAGAGAATGAGCCCGCCGCGCGGCCCACGGAGCGTCTTGTGGGTGGTCGTCGTGACCACATCGGAATGAGGGATCGGGGAGGGGTGCGCGCCCGCCGCGATGAGACCCGCGATGTGCGCCATGTCCACCAGCAGGACCGCGCCCACCTCTCGCGCGACCTCGGCGAACTCCTCGAACGGAAGGGTGCGCGGGTACGCGCTCGCACCCGCCACGATCATGTCGGGGTTCTCGCACCGGGCGGTCTCGCGCACGGCGTCCATGTCGACAAGACCATCGTCCTGGCGGACACCGTAGTCGAAGACCCGGTACAGCTTCCCGCTGAAATTCACCGGAGAGCCGTGGGTGAGGTGGCCGCCGTGCGAGAGATTCATCCCGAGAATCGTGTCCCCGGGACTCAGGAAGGCGAAGTAGGCGGCGATGTTGGCCTGCGACCCGCTGTGCGGCTGCACGTTCGCGTGATCGGCTTCGAACAGCTCCTCAGCGCGCTCGCGGGCGAGACTCTCGACCCGGTCGACGTACTCGCAGCCGCCGTAGTAGCGCTTCCCGGGATAGCCCTCCGCGTACTTGTTGGTGAGCACCGAGCCCATCGCTTCCAGGACGGCGGGCGAGACGAAATTCTCGCTCGCGATGAGCTCGAGGCCACGCCGCTGCCGCTCCGACTCGCCGCAGATGGCGTCGTAGACTTCCGGATCGGTCTCGGCCAGCATGCCTTCCGGCGTGGGACATGACGGCGCCGTGGCCGCCGTTCCGTATCGTGGCTCGCTCATCGTCGCTCGCTAGGCAAGAGTATCGGGCTCGGTTCAGACATGGGACCGGTGAAGTCTCGCGACCTGCTCCACCCGCCGCATCGCCAATCGATCCGCGGCTTCGGCGCTGGTGATCCCCTCGTCTTCGGCTAGCTCGAAGATGCGCGAGAGGACGCCGTAGATCTCGCCGGCCTTTCGCTTCGAGCGATCCAACGTCCACCCGACGAGTTCCGAGTAGACGTTGATCAAGCCGCCCGCGTTGATGACGTAGTCCGGTGCGTAGAGGATGCCGCGCTCCCGAAGACGGTCGTCGTCCTCTTCGCTCTCCAGCTGGTTGTTCGCCGCGCCGGCGATGATATCCCCCTGAAGCCGGGGAATCGTCCGGCTGTTCAGAACGGCCCCGAGGGCACAGGGAGCGAAGATGTCCGCCTCCACGTCGTAGATCTCTTCCGGCTCCACGACGATGGCGCCCAGTTCATCAGCCGCTCGATCGACCCGGTTCTGGTCGATGTCGGTCACGAACAGCTTCGCCCCCTCTTCGGCCAGATTGCGGGCCAGATAGTAGCCGACGTGGCCTACCCCCTGGATCGCTACCGCCTTCTTGCCCAGGTCGTCGTCACCGTACTTCCTCAGGGCACACGCCTTCATCCCGCGGTAGGTCCCGAACGCGGTGACGGGCGACGGATCGCCGGAGCGTCCCATGATGCCCACGACGTACTCGGTCTCCGTGTGCACGTAGTCCATGTCCGAGACCGAGGTGCCCACGTCCTCCGCCGTGATGTATCGGCCACCCAGACTTTCGACCACGCGGCCGTGG
>JBDHFW010000124.1:0-8109 GCA_039590175.1 Gemmatimonadota bacterium
TGTTGATGATGGCAGCCGCGAGCTCCTTGTCGGAGAACGCTTCGTTCCCCTCGAAGCTGAGCTTGGCCAGCTCCCGCTCGGGAGGCGCCTGGGCAAGAAGCTGAGCCGGCGCGAGGAGCAGCGGGACCGCGACCAGGAGAGCGCGCGACCTCACGCCGATCACCGCGGCGGGCGTTCCGCTCCCTCGGCTTCCAATTCTGCCTCCGGCCCGGGCGCTTCGAGCTCGGCATTCGGCTCGCCCGCTTCGAGCTTGGCCTCCGGCTCAGCCTGCTCGGCGAGGCCCGGCGGACCCTCCGGCAGGGGCTCGCGCTGCAGCCAGATCCGGACCAGATAGAAGGTGACTGCTCCCACGGCTACGCCGATGGCACCCGCGAGCGCCCATTCCTCGTCGGTCAATCCCCGCCGCCGGTAGTACGTCACGTGTCAGCTCCGATCTCGACTCGAGAGAATCTTCGCCTCGCTCGCCTCCCCGCCGGCGGTCTCCGCGCCGTCGTCCCATTCCAGCCACGCCGAATCGCGCGAGCCGAAGCGATGCTCGCTGTGGGGCCGGAAACGCCGTTCCACATCGCACCAAAGATAATGCCTCACGAGGATTCTCTCCCGGTCCGCCTCGATCCAGTTCAGGCTGTTCTTGAGCCTTTCCCGGCCCCGGCCTCGTGAGGAGGTGGTCGTGCCGCACTGAACGATCACGATCCCCGTTTCGCGCCTCTCGCCGGGAAAGAAGTCCAACGAGTCGCCGATGTAGGCGCGATGCAGGTGTCCGGCAAGCACGAGGTCGACGCCGATATCTGTAAAGACCCTCAGAGCCCTCCGAGCGCCACTCATCACCCGGTCGTGCTCGAAGTCGGGCGGCGGGGCGAGGTGGTGGTGGGTGACGACTACGCGCAGGTCCGAGTCGGGGGCGTCGGCGAAAGCCCGGCGAGCAAGCTCCAGCTGCCCGCGGCGAAGCTTCCCGTTCGTGGGGCGGGAAGGCCTCGTGGAATCGAGCGCCACTACGGTGAGACCCTCGAACCTGTAGACCTCGTTCAGGGTGTCCCGGATCTGCTCACGGTAGAGCGCGTGAGGCGAGAGGATCCGCTCCCACAACCGATAGAGTGGGACGTCGTGGTTCCCCGGCGTGACGACGATCGGGAGGTCGAAGGAGCGCAGGTACTCCGCAGCCGCCTCGAACTGTGGTCGCTTGGCCCGCTGGGTGAAATCGCCGCTGGCCACGAGCAGGTCGGGCTTTGCGAGATCAGCCAGCTTCCTGACGGCGGCGGCGCGATCCGGAAGGAAGGGTGGGCCGAAGTGGAAATCCGAGACGTGGAGGATGCTCGGCATGGCGGCTCGGCTCAGGCGCCCGATTCGGCGGGCCGCTCCTGACGCCCGGCAGAGTCGTCCGCGCTCACCTCCGTCGGGTCCGGCCGCGGTCGGCCGCGGCTGGCAACCAGGGACACCCCTACCAGAAGAACCAGGACGCTGATGAACTGCGCGAGCGTGAACGGACCCAGGAAGCGATCGTCCTTCGCCCGCAGGAACTCGACCAGGAAGCGCTCCGCCGAGGTAAGGATCATCCAGACGCCGAAGAGCCATCCGGCGGCGCGCGGCCTCCTCCTCAGCTTCCAGAGCACCAGGAAGATCAGGAACAGAAGGGCGCTCTCGTAGAGCTGCGTCGGGTGGACCTCCAGCACCGTCGAGTCGGGTATGTCGGCGGGAACGTCGGCTCCGAAGTCCCGTCTGAGGTTCCCGGCCGTCGTCGGCGGGTAACCCTTTGGGAAGGCGACCCCAACCCAGCTGTCGGTGGGGCGGCCGTAGTCGTCCCCCACCATGAAGCAGCCGATCCGTCCGATCGAGTGGGCAAGCGCGAGGCCGGGAGCCGCCACGTCTGCGATGTGCAAGAAGGACTGACCGCGCCATCTGATTACCCAGGCCACGGCGAGCGTCCCACCGATCAGTCCTCCGTACCAGACGAGGCCGGAGCGCGAGAAGACCGCGGTCGCCGGGTCGGCGAAGGTCCGATCCCAGGTGAGCAGCAGGTAATAGATCTTGGCTCCGAGCATCCCGCCGACCAGCGCCGCGAGGAGGATGTCGCCCGCGAGATCGGTGGGCTCCCCCAGCTCCCTGAGGCGAACGCGAATCGTCTGGTAGCCGGCGAGGAAGGCGACCGCCAGAAGGACGCCGAACGAGGTGACCGTCAGCTCTCCCACGAGGGGCAGGTTCACGCGGAAGAGCTCCGGAAGCATGTCAGGCGCCCTTTGCCGTGCTCCAGGGCTCCACACCGGGAAACGGAAGCGATGGATCGGCGCTCAAATCGAGGCCGTCTCTCTCGCCAGCGGCCAAGCGGTGCTCCGCCAATCTCGCCACCATCGCACCGTTGTCGGTGGCGAGCCTGGGCGTCGGGGCATACAGCTCCCCATGGCTGGAGAGCACCTCGCTGAGCCGTTCCCGCAGGGGGGAGTTGCAGGCGACGCCCCCTCCGATTATCACGCGGCGGCAGCCCGTCAGGTCGGTGGCGCGGAGCGTCTTGGTAACCAGCACCTCGATGACGGCCGCCTGGAACTCCGCCGCCAGGTCGGCCCGCGAGCGCTCCAGAGAGCCCTCGTCCTCCTCCTCGATCTCCGCCACGAGCAGCGAGAGGGCGGTCTTGAGGCCGCTGAAGGAGAAGTCGAACCAGGCGGGATCCTCGGGACCGTCGGCGGTCGCCAGCATCGGCCGCGGAAGCGAGTAGCGCCCGGCCCGGCCTCGCGCCGCCGCGCGCTGGATCTCGGGCCCTCCGGGATACCCGAGGCCGAGGCGGCGGGCGACTTTGTCGAACGCCTCGCCGGCCGCGTCATCACGCGTCTGACCCAGCAGCGCGTACCTACGCCATTCCGGCACCCAAAGCAGCATCGTATGCCCCCCGCTCACGAGGAGTGCCACGAAAGGGGGCTGGGCCTCGGGGCGCTCGAGCGAGTTGGCGAACAGGTGCGCCTCCATGTGGTGGACGCCGACGATCGGAAGGCCCTGGCCGAACGCCAGCGCCTTGGCCCAGTTGACACCGACGAGAAGGCAGCCGATCAGGCCGGGGCCGGTCGTCACGCCGACACCCGCCAGCCGGTCCACCGAGACGCCGGCCTCCTCCAGCGCGGCTTCGACGACCCGGTCGAGCTGACGGAGGTGCGCGCGGGCCGCAATCTCGGGCACGACCCCGCCGAAGGCGCCGTGCACATCCTGGGAGGCGACGACGTGACCTCGGATCTTCCCATCCTCGATGATCCCCGCCGAGGTCTCATCGCACGAGGTCTCGATCCCGAGGACGGGACCGCCTTTCCAGGTCACGTCCGCCGGCCCGGCCCCCCGGAGAGATCGCTGGCCGGTTCGCCGTCCTGGTCCGCCGATCCCTCATCTGGAGGCGGCTGCGAGTCGGCCGGCGTCGGGTCCGGGACCTCCGGCTCGGGTGGCAGCGGCGAGACGAGCACGCGCACCGACTGGACCACATCGGCTTCCGACCCCTCCGGCAGGCCGAGCTGAACGGTCAGCGTGACCGGCGTCTCCGGCACGGCGTCGACCCGGACGGTTGCCGTCAGGGAACCGGTAGAGAGCGACCGAACCGCCCGCGCCGGCCCCCGGAGGCGGACGGGAACGACCGCCTGCCCGACCCGGACCTGGTCGGCGGCCCGTCCCGTCACCCGCAGCGGCACCTGGAGCGTGCGCTCCATCAGCGAATCGGCCTCGATGGTGACCTGGATGCTGCGCGGTTCGACGCTGAGACGGGATGGGTCGGCCGGAAGCTGAAGGACCAGCCGGTGCGTCTCGCTCCGGGTGATGTTGCGCAGCGAGAGCCGCTCCGTGCGGATCAACGCCACCGTGTCCACCACCGACTCGATGCCGCGCACGGTGACCGTCGGCGGGTCCAGGATGGGATCGCCGATGATCACGTAGCCGGGAGCGGGCGACGCCTCGATGACCGGCTCGACCTCGATCTCCCTCGTCACCCTCCGCTCGAAACGCAGCTCCACGCTGGAGGGACGAACATCGGTCGCTCGCACGCTGAGCCCGCGGTCGTAGGAGACCATGTCCGGACGGAGGGAGACCTGCATCGTCGGGGACGTTACGCTGTCGACGACGTAGCGGATGCGGGGCGTCTCCAGGAAGAGCCGCTGCACGTCGCTGCGCCGCCCCTGGAATATCGTCGTGACCTCCGCGGGCAGCTGGATCGGTACCCACATGCTGTCGGCCACCTCGAACTCGAGGCGCGTGCGAACCTGCTCGTCCCGTCGCTCACCGGCGGTCACGTTGAACCACAGTAGAACGGCCAGCACGACGGCGGCCAGCTTGTAGCCCCAGTTGTCGAAGAACGCGGCCTTCCACCGAAATCGTCTAATTGTCCCGTCCCCCTGGAGTGTTACCTGGAGTGCTAATTGTCCCGTCTCCCCTGAATCATCTCGATCACCTCCGACGGGCTGCCGGCAACGCGCACGGAGACTGCCCCGCCCTCCCGCAGCCCGAAGCCGGGCGGCGGCGACTGACCGATGACGCGGCCCGGTGCGCCGAGCGCGGCGGGCTCGAAGGTCACCGTGCCGATTAGCAAGCCCAGGCGCGCGAGCAGTACCTCGACGTCGTCGAGATGGCGGCCCTCGAGATCGGGCACGGCCACCACCTCCCTCCCCTCGCTCACGACCAGTTGGACCTCCGAGGGCACGGGCAGCATCTCGCCCGCTTCGGGCTCGGTCCGGATGACTTGCCCTTTGCGATGCTGAGATGCGGTCGTGCTGGTCGCCGTGGAGAGGCCCAGCCGGCCGAGGACGAGGGCCGCCTGAGACTCGCTCAAGCCAGTCACGTCCGGAACCGCGACCCTCTCCGGCCCGAGGCTCAGCGTCGCCTGAATCTCCGTCTCAGGTAGCGCGAACTGCCCCGGCAGCGGCAGCTGGGCAATCACGGTTCCCACCGGCTCGTCCGGATGGTGAATCTCGCCGGTGACCCGAAAGCGCAGCCCGGCCGCCTCGGTCCCCTCGTTCGCGCGCTCGGCCGATTCTCCCATCAGGTCGGGCACCGAGATCAAGGCTTCGGGCGTGCGGTCCGGCGAAGAAAAGACCACCGTCGCGGCGATCAGGTAGCCCGCGACGAGCGCCACGACGCCCGCAGCGAGCGAGATGAGCCCCCTGCGCGTGGTCGTCCGGTCCAGGTTCAACTCCGGGCCGCCAAGGCCCTTCCGCCGCTCGAAGCTCATGCCGCTTTCCGCTCGAAGCTCATGCCGCTCGCCGTAGTCGGACCGCGTAACTCCCATCCGTGTCTCGCTGCCAGGGCAGCACCCGAAGCTCCTCCTCGGCCCCCAGAACATCCGCCGGGAGTGCTTCCCGGCGCGGGGCCGGACAGCAAGAGAAGTCCGAGTGTCGGCTCAGGAAATCGCTCACCTGTCCTTCGTTCTCCTCCGGCTCGAGTGAGCAGGTCGCGTAGACAAGCGTCCCTCCCGGCTCGACCAGTTCCGCCGCAGCATCCAGAAGCTCGCGCTGCAACTTAACGACAGCCGCAAGGCGATCGGGGCCGACCCGCCATCGAGCATCGGCGCGGCGTCTCAGCACCCCGGTCCCCGAGCAGGGCGCATCCAGCAGGACGGTACGGGCGGCGCGGAACGGCGGCTTCCGGCCGTCAGCCACAAGGGCCAGAAGATCGACGTCTCGAGCCCGCGCACTCTCCACAACCCTCATGAGGCGCTCCCGGCTTCGGTCCACCGCGACAATGGACCCGGCCTCCCCGCTGGCGGCCAGAGCGATGCACTTGCCGCCCGGCGCGGCGCAGACGTCGACCGACAGCCCGCCCTCGAGTGGGCCGATGTACTCTACCACGGCCGATGCCGCAGGATCCTGGACGATCGCCGGGAGGTGCGCCAGCAGTTCCGTCGGATCGCCCTCGGCCAGCTCCCAGCAACCCGGGAATCCCGTGATGGCCCCGAGCCGAGGCTCGGCGGCCGCTCGTCGCTCCGCCTCGCGCCTCCCGCTCTCGTCGCCGAGCGTGCGCAGCGTCACGCGCGGTGGCCGGTTGTTCAGCTCGACGAGGCGGACGACCGTGTCGACCGGCCACCGCTCCAGCCACCGTTGCACCAGCCACTCGGGGTGCGATCCATAGTTGGCGAGATGGGCGATCGGATCGGCCTCCAGGGTTGGAAAGAGGGCCGCTCGCTCTTCTTCGCCGAGGCGAGTCGCCGAGCGCAGCACGGCGTTGACGAACCCGGCGGCGCGTGGGCCCGCCGTGGAGCGAAACCCCTCGATCGTCTCATGCACGGCTGCGTGGTCGGGGACACGGGTCTCGCGCAGCTGGTACAGGCCCAGCCGAAGCCAGAGGAGGACGGCCCGGTCCAGGCGCTCGAGGGGGCGATCTGCGAGGTGCAGGAGCTCAGCATCGAGGCGGGCGCGCAGACGGATCGCGCCGTAGGCCAACTCCAGCGCCAGACCTCGCTCCAGGGGGGCCAGGCCCGCCAGCCTTCGCCTGGCCGCGCGGTGGGCGTACGCCCCCTGTTCGACGTCCTCCAGGATGCGGAAGGCGGCGATGCGAGGCAGGGTCAGCTCAGCATGCCCCCCAGCGGACTCGATGGGACCGCCCACTCGCGCCGGGACATCCGCCCCGCCAGGTAGGCCAGCCGGCCCGCCTCCACCGCCATCCGCATGGCGCCGGCCATGATCTCCGGCCTTTCCGCCTCGGCCAGCGCGGTGTTCATGAGGATGGCGTCGGCGCCCTGCTCCATCGTGATGCAGGCGTCCGAGGCCGTGCCGACGCCCGCATCCACGATGACGGGCACGGAGAGACGATCCTTGAGGATGCGCACGTTTACGGGGTTGAGGAGCCCGAGTCCGCTGCCGATCGGCGAGCCGAGCGGCATGACGGCCGAGGCGCCGGCTTCTTCCAGCTTGAGGGCGGTCACGAGGTCGTCGTTCGTGTAGGGCAGCACGGTGAACCCTTCGTCGACCAGCACGCGCGTCGCCTTGAGAAGCTCATCGGTGTCGGGGAGCAGCGTCTCCTGATCCCCTATCACCTCGAGCTTCACCCAATCGGTGAGGCCCGAGGCCCGCCCCAGGCGCGCATAGCGGATCGCTTCCTCGGCCGAGTAGCACCCCGCCGTGTTCGGAAGGACGAAGAACTCCTCCGGGTCCAGCCAGTGAAGGAGACTCTCCGCCTTCGACGCGTCCAGGTCCACGCGCCGGACCGCCACGGTCACCATCTCGGCACCCGCCGCACGGATCGCTCGCACCATCTCCTCGCTGTCCCGGTACTTTCCACTGCCCACGACCAGGCGAGAGCGAAACGTCCGGTCGGCGATCGTCAGGGGCGCGTCCCGTACTCCGGCGCCGACTTCCTCGAGGGTCGTCGTCATCGCTCACCCTCCGCCTACGAAGTTGACCAATTCCACGCGATCACCCGGCTCCAGCTTTACCTCCGAGAGCTCGCCTCGGCGGAGGATCTGACGGTTCAGCTCCACCACCACGAGACGGCCGTCCAGCTCCAGCTCCGAGAGTAGCTCCGAGACGGCCTGGCCGATCCGGGCCATTCGGGGCTGCCCGTTCACGAGTATCTCTATCTCATCTGAGATCATGCTTCCTCCACGGCCATGTCGGCATCGTTCCAGGCTCGGATCAGCCGGCCCGAAGCGTCCACCGGATCTGTGCCCCCCCACACCGCCCGGACGACGGCGACCCCACTCGCCCCCGCTCTCCGAAGCGCCGACGCCCCGACGAGGTCGATGCCGCCGATACCGATGACCGGCGCGCCGATCGTCCGGCATCTCTCCACGATCGCCGTCCCATGGGGTCGTACGCCAGGGTGTGTTCGGCTGGCGAATATCGTACCCAGGACGATATAGCTCGCTCCGTCCGCCACCGCCTCCCGAGCCTCCGCCTCGGTGTGCACGGAGGCGCCGAGCGCGTGTGCACGGAGGCGCCGAGCGCTGGCCCACCGCCAGCCTCTTCCCAAACGCCAGCCTGCGTGCGCGGCGCACCCTGCGTCGGTCCCGCTCCCTGCGCCCGTCGAATCACCGCCCGCGCTATCGCGACCGGGAGAGCCGTTCGGCCCAGCTGCACGGCCTGGGCACCGGACGCGAGCGCCACGTCCAGTCTCTCGTTGACGACGCACCAGCCACCGGTCGCGACCGCCGAGCCG
>JBDHFW010000125.1:0-9360 GCA_039590175.1 Gemmatimonadota bacterium
TTGGTGGGTGCAGGCGGAAGGCCTTTTGTCTTCTTTGAAGATGTTTCGGCGAACGGGCGATCCGATCTACTTGGACTGCTACGGGCTCACGTTGGAGTGGATCCTATCCCACCAGGTCGATTGGAAGCATGGGGAGTGGTTCGAGGTGGTTTCTTCGCGAGGTCGGAAATCAGGAAAAAAGGCGGGAAGCTGGAAGTCCGCCTATCATAACGGGCGTGCAATGATCGAGGGACTCGCCATTCTCGAGTCATTGAGGGGTTGAGGTCGAGCTGTCTTGATCGTCAGGCCCTGCCCACAAGATCGGTTCTCACAAGGTAGTTGAAGATGCCCTCTGAGCTTGGCGGCCTCATGAATCCGTGTGCTGTTCGCTGCGATCAGGAGATTAACCCGATGGTCACCTCACGTCTGGCGCTCGGAATCCTCGCCTTGGTTTCCAGCGCGTGCACAGACCTGCCTCCCGAAGGTGAGGCACAGAGCCTCGCGCCGTCTGTGGTCGGCGAGTGCGATACGTCACCGCCCGAATGGGTCTGGTGCGATGACTTCGAGGCGGACCGGATGTCAGCGTACTTCGAGTATGATGCGGCGGACGGATCCTTCGAGCGATCAAGCGGCGTCGGTTTGGAAGGCTCTCACGGGATGAGAGCGCGTTTTGCGAAAGGCCAGGTATCCGCCGGCTCTTTGCACCTCGCATTGGGGAAGACGCCACAAACTTATTTCCGCGCTGTGGATGATGGGTTCGATCGATATCGCGAGCTCTACTGGCGGGTGCATGTGATGAACGAAACCGCTTGGATAGGTGGCGGTGGCAACAAGCTCTCACGTGCGACGAGCTTTGCCTCCCCCAACAACTGGGCACAATCGATGATCGCTCACGTGTGGAGCGATGGCTTCGCACCGGATTGGAACTACCTGGTCCTCGACCCAGCTTCCGGAACCGATAGTAACGGCCGAGTCAAGACAACCAAGTATAACGACTTCGAGAACCTGCGATGGCTCGGCGCTCGCCGCGGACAGACACCGATCTTCGACTCCGCTCACGTAGGAGAGTGGTATTGCATCGAGGCGCACGTGCGCCTCAACGATCCGGGCCAACGAAACGGAGTGTTCGAGTACTGGATCGACGGTGTGCTCGAGGGTGGTCGGTCGGACCTCGACTGGGTCGGGACCTATGAGGAGTACGGGCTCAACGCCGTGTTCCTCGAAAACTACTGGAATGCCGGCTCACCCAGAGAGCAAGAACGTTATTTCGACGACTTCGTGGTCAGCACGGAGAGGATCGGCTGCTGACGCCCCCTCGCCCGAGTCCGGATCCTCGCTCGTCCTGACACAGCCACTACTCAACGATGATCTCGCGGGAGCGTGGCGACTCCTCTTCCGTCTTCGGCGGCGGCTCGGGCGCGCCGGCCTCCAGTTCCACGAGGAACTCCTTCGCCGCCTCGCGGAACGAGTTCACGACGCGGTCCGCCGCGCCGAAGGCCCGCATCGTCTCGCGCATCGCCGTGGCGGGCGCCTTCACGCGCCGCATCTCGTCCTGGACCCGTTCGGCCACGCGCTGGAAGCCGGATCCCTTGGACGCGACGTCGGCGTATTCCGACTCCAGAAACCGGATGTAATCCAGAACCTGGAACTGCTTTTCTTCGGGAAGTTCTTCCAGCTTTCGCCACAGCGCCGGCTGACTGCGAGCACCGTGCTCCAGACGATACGTACAATAGACCCGGCCGGCCCCTGTGGGCCACTTGACCTTGACGTACGGATTCAGCGCGGGTTGGTGTGAGGCTCGGACAAAGGAGGACGTCGGGCGGCCCCTGATCGCGGCCGTGGCTGCGCGAGAACCTTGCCCGAGGACTAGCGGTTCGAGACTCGAACGCCGACGCTGATCGTGCGCGACAAGCCGGGTCTCGGACCCGCGGGTCTCCGGGCGACGACGTACTCGGCGCCCGCGAGGTTCTCTCCGGAGAGAAAGATCGAGGCCCACGGGGTCATCGTGAACTCGCCCATGAACCCCATCACCGCATAGGCGTCGGTCCCCCCACCGGCGGGGATCGCACCCCGGCCGGCCGCGGTTCGCATGGCGGCCTGCCACCTGAAATCGACGCTGGCGGACCAACGGTCCTGCGCGAGTCCCGCCCGCAGCTGCAGCTGGTGGGGTGCGATGTAGGGCAGCTTGTCACCGATCTCCACGGTTCCCCACGGTTCGAAGGCGCTCTCGAAGGACGTACGGAATTCGGCGTCGGTAAACGTGTAGGTGAGGCGAATCGGGAGAGACACAGAGGCAGCCGCCGCCAGCGGATCGTACTCCGCCAACAGCTCGACGCCGATCACGTCTACCTCTCCGCCGTTGAAGATGTCGCCGGTGCCGTCCTCGCTGTTCGACAGCGTGGACCTCCCGAGGACGTTCCTGTAGTCGTTGAAGAAGCCGGTGACCTGGGCGTTGTAGTTCTTGCCTTCCAGCCTGGCACCCGCCTCGTAATTGATACTCTCCTCGGGCTTGGTGTCGTCGGCCGCCCGCGCGCCGGTCGGCCCGAAGCCCTTGTGAATTCCCACGAAGAGATCCACGCCCGAGGTCGCGTTGTAGTTCACGCCCACCCCGGGGATGATCCCGGTCACCCGGCTTTGGCGCGCTCCGGTAGGACCGTCGGTGCGGTCGGGGTCATCCACCCCGTAATCGGCGCTGGTAAAGCCGACTGTCTCGTAGCGGACACCCGGAATGATGGTCCAATCGGCCACCTCGATCGCGTCCTGAAGGTAGAAGGCCCACGCCGCAGCATCGCTCACGCGGTTCGACTGGCTCCCCGGCGCTCCCTCGCTCGTCTGCTCCATCAGGCCTCCGACCATCCGGTAGCCGTCCTGATTCTGGAACCGGTCCTCCTCGTCGGCATGGTATCGGACGCCCGCCTCGATGCCGTGCCTGACCCGACCGGTCGTGGTCTCGACACCGAGGACGGACTGAATGCCTTGCGCGTAGTAGGATCGGTTGTTGGCCCTGACCTGCAGGGCGTCGGCCTCGCTGTCCGCACCCTTCAGCACGGCGAGCTCTTCCGGAAAGGCCGCCGGATCGGCCATCACGGCGCTGATCCCGGTCCCGAGGACGCTCTGCAGCTTGTACCAGTTCCGGCGGAAGTTATTGCGATAAAACGTCGTGCTGACGTTTACGGCGTCCGCTGGTTGGATGTAGTGCTGGAGTTGATACTGCTGCTGATCGCCCTGGAACACGTCTTCCTGAGAGGCGGCGTACCTGCGGTTCGGCGTCAGACCGAAATCCTCGTCCGTGATCCCGAGGTACGTGGAGTTGGAGGTCTGATTGTAGTAGCCCACCTTGGCGCTGAACGCCTGGTAGACCGAGGCGTCGGGGTCCGTGTTTGCGCGCAGCTTCACGAGGAAGTCCTGGAGGTCGTACCCGGCGCCGCCTCCTCCATCCACGTGCTTGAAGCCGTCGGTCCGGATCAGGTAGCCCTGACCGAGCCAACCGAAATTCCTGTAGGAGTCGCCGATCATGCCCTGAAATCGGCCCGTCCCGTGCTGACCTCCGCCGACACCGGCGCTTATCGCCAGCCGGTCCGGAATCGACTGCGAGACCAGATTGAGCGCTCCGCCGATCGTACGAGGACCGTATTTGATCTGACTCGAGCCCTTGCGCACTTCGACCGATTCCATGCGCCCGGTGACCGGGAAGTAGTATGCCGCCGGCGCCGTGTAGGGGGCGGGAGCGATGAGGATCCCGTCCTCCATCAGGGTGATCTTGGAGGTTCGTTCCGAGCCGGTGCCGCGGAGGCCGATGTTGGGCCGGAGGCCGAACCCCTCTTCCTCCTGGACGTTCACCCCGGGAAGGCCGAATACAGCCTTGTGGACATCTGCGTACACGCTGGGAGTCTCGCGCATCTCTTCTTCGGAGAGCGATTGAGCGGAGCCGGGAAGCTCGCTGCCGGGCCGGACGAGCCGGCGGCGGTCCAGCAGGACCTCGACGGCCTTCATAGGTATCGGGTTGGGAGCCATCGTGACCTCGAGCTCCAGTCGCAAACCCTCCTCGATCACGACGCGCTCGGTCTTCGCCCGCCAGCCCGGCTGCGAGAGCTGCAACGTGTATTCGCCGGGCGGCAATTCCAGGAGGGCAAAGCGTCCGGCGGCGTCCGTCTCCGAGCCCCACTCGCGCCCACCACTCGCACTCGTGAGACGCACCGAGATACCCTCAAGACGCGTCCTGGAGCTCGCGGAGTACACCCTGGCCGACACGCTGCCGGGCTCGGGCAAGGGGCGTACCGCCTCTTGTCCTGCCAGCGCATCGGCGAGGAGGAACATGAACCCACAAAGAGCGCCGACCGCCAACCGCCCATCGAAGCTCCAGCCGGCGAGGCGAGTTCCTCCTCCGTGCTGCCCGCTCCGGTTATGGCGCATCCGGGACCTCTTGACGGTTTTCAAGAACGATTATTACTTGAGATTGAGACCCATTCTCATGTACTGTAACCCAAGCTAGGACCTGTACTTCCCGTCTGTCAAGACGCCGATCGCGCACCGGCTCACGTTGACATGGCGGTCCCGGACCGGGCACTTTCCCGATCCCGACCGCCGTGACTCTGGAAGGTTCGAAGAGATGGTTCTGAGACCGCTCCGAAAGCTGGCTCCCTCGACTGAAGCGGTTGAGCTCTACGACGATTGGCTGGCGGAGATCGACGACCGGCTGAAGGATCCGGCCTGCGACCGCAACGAGCTCTGTGTCGAGGTGCTTCGCGATCTCTTCTACCCGCTGCTCGACCCCCGAGTGGAGGAGTCGCGGCTTCCGGCCGCGACCCGGGTCGCGTTGCAGAACCTGGATCCCCGCTGCGTCACGCTCGAGCCGGAGTACTACGACGAGATCGACGAGGCACTGTACTACCCGCGCAAGCCTCTGATCTGGCTCTGGCAGATGTTCGATCGCTCACCGCTGGGCGCGAACATCCATCTGGGCGTGCGGTTCCGCCGCATCCTCGCCCCCTACGTGCTCAGGATAGTCGGTCGCAACTTCAAGTGCTTCCACTTCGTCGAGGTCTCGTTCGGATACAACCTCAGGGTGGGTGACGACGTGGTGGTGCATCGCAACGTCTTGCTGGACGACCGCGGCGGAATACGGATCGGAAATCGGGTGTCGATCTCCGACCATGTGTCGGTGTTCAGCCACACTCACTCGATCGACGACATCGTCGACGTCAAGAACATCGAGACCGTGCTCGACGACAACGTTCGCGTCACCTACGGCGCGACCGTCCTGGCGGGGGTACACGTCGGCGTGCAGGGGATGGTCGGCGCGAAGGCGCTGGCGACGAAGGATGTCCAGCCCTACCACGTGAATGTCGGGATCCCGGCCAAGCCTGCCAAGGTCAAGTCGACCGCACCTCCCGAGTATCGGGAGGATGGCTGAACCTGCGGGGCACGCGGCCCACCCCACGAGCAGAAAGGGGATGCCGGTAGCGTACAAAGAGGTCACCCAAGCGGTTGAAGCGATGCTCGGTGCCCGTGTCACGACCGCCCCAAATGGGCATGAGCTCCCCAACGGCCGTCACAGAGTCGTATAGAATGAATGCAGCAAGCTTGCCTTCGCGCTCCGTGCTGCGGGAGACAATCTGCACCGGGTACGCCGCGTTTCCAATCACAGGAACAAGGCCCACGCCAAGAGCGATCCACGGCAAACGTTCGCGGCGAAAGAGTGCTGGAACGCAGCGACCGAGCGTGTAGAATGTGCGACCGATCATTCCGCCAAACGCTACGAGAGCCGCTGAGGTGGTGGGCCCAATTAAACCGGAGGCAAAGAGCACCGGAACGAGTCCCCATTGCAGGAGCTTTATCGGCAGCTTTATCGCCACGTGGACTCCAAAGTCGGTGATGTAGGAGCCCACCGCTTCGCGGTGGAGGGCGTCGCGAAGAAACTGCGCCTCGTTTCGAGATAGATGGCCGCGATGCACCCAGCGGTCCACCCGCATTCGAACGTATGCGTGGGCCAGCTGTGAGCGGTACCGCTGAGAGATCATGTACCGAAACGTGGCGGCAATCGCACCGACATAGTCGAACCGGACTACTCTTCGTGCCAATCGTCGGACGAGGCGCCCTGCATTTCGAAGGGCAGTTTTCAGCGCCAGCATCAACTCCCGTGTTTGCCAGCGCAGCGGTCGATCTTGGTACCAGTCGGCCCTCTGCTCTGTGATTTGACCCTGGCTGAGCCGGTACCTTATCCCGCGGACGACGCGCGGCATCGATCTCCAGCGGTGCTGCTCAGCCTCCAAAAGGTCGATGCGCGCCTCCATCGCACCGATCCGGTCGCACCCGATAGCAGCAATGAGATCAGAGCGGCAGTCCCTCACGTAGCGGCGCAGTTTGTCGACGTCCACGTCATCGAACAGGGCGCGTCGATGGCGCAAGGATTTGGGAAGGTAGAACAGCAGTAGATCGACCGGATTCGCCGGAATAAGCGCAGGAACGCCTGATTCCAAATCGATCCATGCCCATGACTCGGCCTCGAGTCCGTCCGAGCGCAGGAAGTTGTTGGTAGCGACGGGGTTTCCACGGCCCGCCTGCCAGACAAGGCCGTCGAATCCTGCCTCGGCAAGTCTTGACTGAAGCGGCCGCATCACATGCTTGGCCAACTGGGCAGACTCTGTATCGCGCGGTGCCGAAAACGGGTGGCGCAGAGCGGCGGGCCTGCCGTTTATGAATTCGGTATCCATCCAAAGCGACTGCGTTTCCTCGCCCCAGCCGGAGTCTAAAGCGTTGGCCACGCAAACCCTGGAACCGAACCAAAACTCTACGAGGTCTGTGAGGATTTGCCGGCGAATAACCGCGCAACGAGTCGCTTCCGGGCTCCAGATGTAGGCGTTGGGCGCACCCGTGATGAGAAAGTGCACCAGATTGCTCGTTGTGTCGCCGCTAAAGACCTTGCGAGCTACATCGGCGCCGCGGCAGTTCCGGAGGCGGAAGACGGTACCGCTGCGACCCCGGCCTAGCACATTTGGCGTCGTTTCTTTGCGATCAGGTGCTCTCAGCGCCGCAGGCACTCCACCTCCCCCGGCGTCCGTCCGGGTCTAAGCGATGTCCACAGAAGGGTTCCGGCCCACAGCCCCTGCGTGTGCTCCCGAGAACACTCTGGCCGTGCGCCGCGTTGACAGCGACTCAGACCTAGACGCAGGTTGGCTGCCATCAGGCTCTACAACCAGGGCGTTGCGCTCAACAGGGTTCTCAGATGACTCAACGAACCGATCCTCACATGGAGGCGGGAGCCCCCTGCGTGAACGGCTTGCCGAGGCTGCAGACCGGCCGAGCGACCTGCGCGCGACCCGATCAAGGTCCGCGGCGACCCCGCCAGAGGTGACGTCGCTCGCGCCGGAGGTCCGGAAGAGTGGCTGAAGGCTCGCGGCCCCCATGGCCGCCAGCCGTGGCAAGCAACCATTGATGGGACGTCGTGCGCTCGTCACGGGCGGAGCGGTTCGCGTGGGGCGCGCTATCTCGCTCGCTCTGGGCGAGGCCGGATACGACGTCGCGATCCACTTCGCGTCCTCCGCGGCCGCCGCCTCCGAGGTGGAAGCCGCGATACGGAAGGTCGGTGGCCGCGCGGCGACCCTGGAGGCGAACCTCACGCAGCCTCGAGAAGTGGAAGGCCTGGTGGCCCGCGCGATCGCCCGGCTGGGCGGACTGGATCTGCTTGTCAACAACGCCGCGATCTTCCCCCACGCCCGGCCCGAAGCGGTTTCTGTCGATGATTGGGACCGGGTCTTCGCGCTGAACGCGAGAGCTCCGTTCCTTTGCTCCCGAGCCGCGGCCGCCGCCATGCCCGAGGGAGGCAGCATCGTGAACATCGCGGACAGCGGAGTAGACGAGGCCTGGCCGGGTTATGCACCCTACCTGGCCAGCAAGGCCGCCCTCGTCAGCCTCACTCGCAGCCTGGCGCGGGCATGGGCTCCCCGCATCCGGGTCAACGCCGTCGCGCCCGGACCGGTCGTGTTGCCCGACTCGTTCGGGCCGGAAGAACGGGCAGAGGCAGCGGCCCGAACAGCCTTGAAGCGAGTCGGTAGGGTGGAGGATGTGGCCGGAGCGGTGGTTTACCTCGACCGAGCGGAATACGTGACCGGCGAGGTATTGTACGTGGACGGAGGCGCGAGGCTGATCTAGAGTTACGGCGTCGACCCTGGCCTGCTGACGACGACGCCCAGTTGCCGAGGCCCGAGTCGGGCTTGCCGGCAGAGCGTGTCAGGCTTCGCGGAACGGGATATCCACCTGGAACTTGGTGCGGCCATCCTCGAGTCGGTCGACCCTTACTGCTCCATCGGCGGCTCTCACCAACCTGCCCGAGATCGCCAGACCCAACCCCCGAGTCCACCCCTCCTGCCGGCGAGGGTAGGGTTCGGTGCTCGCATCCAGGAGCTCGCCAAGTCTCGCGATGTCGGCGTCGAGCCCGGAATCCACGATCTCCGTCCGAAGATCGCCGCGCTTCGAGTCTGTCAGGCACACCTCCACTCGCCCGCTCTCACCGGAAGCCTCGATGCCGTTCGACACGAGGTTGACGAGAACCCGGCAGAGGAGCTTGCGGTCACCCAGGCGCCGCCGGGGGCCCTCCACCTCCATGATCAACTCCACCGCGCGATGCTCGGCGAGCGGCAGGGCGAGCCGTCGCACCTCCTCCAGGAGCTCGGGCACCGAGAATGGGACTCTTTCGACCGGGATCTCTCCTTCGTGGTCCATTCGCGAAGCGTCCATGATGTCGTTGACGAGCCGCACCAGCGACACGGACGCGTCGTAGAGAATGCCCGCTTGCCTGCGTTGCAGGGGACTCAGGGGGCCGGGACCGTTCAGGAGCGAATCGGCCAGCAGAAGGATCGAGTTCAGCGGCGAGCGGACATCATGCGAGATGTCCTGGACGACCTGCCGGTGCAGCGCGAAACGTTGGGCGAGCGCCACCTCCGCCAGCTCGAGGGCGGCGCTATCCAGGCGAGAATGCTTGAGGGCGCGCACGGCAGGATCGGGCTCGCCAACGATCTCGGCGCGGACCCTCTCCACCGCCGACCAGCATTCTGGAAGATCGACGCCTCCGCTCGGTTTGAGCAGCCGCGGCAGGCTCGTCTCGGAAGCGGCGGTTGTGGAGTCGCCATCCTCCGCGTCCGCGGACTCGGAAGCACCGAAGGCGCCCTCGGCGTCCGCGCACTTCCTCAGCGCTTCGGTCAGTCGCCGAGCGCCCGCGGGCAGATCCTCCCGCAAGAGTCACCCCCAACGCTCAGTGCTCTACTCGCGCCGACGCATCATGCCACGAAGGCGCCGCGAGACAGCTCGTGCTTCTCCATGAGGCGGTACAACGTGGTTCGATCGATGCCTGCCTGGCGCGCTGCCTCGGACATGTTCCCACCG
>JBDHFW010000126.1:0-7816 GCA_039590175.1 Gemmatimonadota bacterium
ATGCCCTGGCCCATCGAGGCCGAAGCCCAGCGCTGCGCCACGCCCACCACCCCGTTGACGAGCGGAACCGCCACCATGCCGATGCCGAGCAGCGTCACCAAGCGGAGATCGCCGTTCGGGATCGCCTGGTCGATGAGGCTTCGCATCAGGAGGGGCGGGAGGAGCGAGACCAGGGAGATGACCGCGATCGTGACCAGCACGAGTACCAGGTGAAGCCGGTACGGCTTCGCGTAGGCGAGGACCTTGAGCAGAAGCGCACGATCGACGCCAGGCCGATCCCGCTCTTCATCGTACTGTACGTACGACCACCAGTTACTGTGCATCAGCGCTCGTGTCGCTCGAGGAATTTGGCCTCATACACACGATGACGCCGGAAGGGTCGAACTTAGTCGCGCCTACGTGTCGCGGTGGCTGCTCTAGCCGCGCTGCGCGAGGATCTCCGCCAGCTTGCGCTGCGCCTCCTGCACCCGAGACTGCAGCTCGGGGTCCGCATCGCTCCACAGCTCCACGAAGGCGGCCAGATGCGTGAGAGCGGCCGTCGTGTCGCCCATGGCTCGAGCCGTTTGCCATGGGCGAGCCGCAGCCCGATTAGGCCACCGATCGGCCTAGGTCATGTCACGCCGCTGGCCATCTACGTGCCTTCCTGCTGGACGAAGCCTTCGAGAGAGACACGATACTCCCTCTCCTCGGGCAGATACCGCATGCAGTACTCGGTCGGATAGTGTCCCGCCACCTCCCAGGCCTCGGGCAACTTGATCGGATGGCATTCATCCGGCTGGCTGGCAATAAACGCCGCCGTAATCATCGGCTCCAGGAAGATGATATGCCCTTCATGGGCACCGTATATGAACGTATGTGTGAACGCCTCGGGCGGGTCACCCAACTCGGGTGATTTCGAATCCAACAGGTGGTTCCCCTCACCCGCTGCCACGGCCCCCACCTCCACGTAGTCCTCCGGCATGTATCGCTCCGGAACCGGGATACGGGCCTGTTCGAACACCTCGCAGTCGACCATGAAACCGCACGTCCCCGGTCGGATTTCATCGATCTGTTCAGGGCTCGGGAGATAGAAATGGAAATCGAAGTGAGGCACGCCATACACCGGCGGTGCGGGCGCAGGGTGGCCTTCGGGGTTCCAGTTCAACCCTACCCACTGAAAGGGAAGACTCGAGGGAGTCCCATCCGGCATCGTGAGGTTCCGCTGAACTCCGAGCATACACTCCCCGCTCGGGTCAATGCGCCCGTCGGTAACCGCATCGAAGCATGCCATCGTGCCGTCTGGCTCAGTGGGCAAGTCATCGAGCAGGCTCTCCTCGAAGCTCACTCCCACGACACTGGGGCGGCCATCGCGATCGAGCTCGACGAACGTCTGCGCTCTTCCAGCCCCCAGTTCCAGCGGCTCACCAAGTAGGATCGCGACGTCAGACCGGGGGGACGCAGCCTCGTCGTCGGCGGGCTCTTGATCCGTCGTGGGGGCGCAAGCCACGCCTGTGACGACCAAGCATGACACACCAAAAAGGGCAGCGGGAATCCTCATGGCACACCTTCGCGTAGAGTCCGATAGGAGGAGGCGGCCGTGCGGCCGCTTGTTGGGCGGCTCTCAACTATCTCCTGCCTCGGCGAACTTGGCTCCCTCTGGAATCTGGTCGGGAGGCAAACCCGAGGCTGCTTCCAGCCGGCCGCTGAAGTTGAAGAAGGAGATCAGGGCTGTAATCTCCCAAACCTCCCGTTCGTTCCAGCCGGCGTTCCTTAGCGATCCGATGTCGTCCGCATCCACGAGGCTCGGCGTCTCCGTGAGCTTGCTGGCGTAGCCGAGTAGCGCCCGAGTTTTGGGATCCAGCGCATACTCGGACCACGTCGTCGCGAACTCCTGGCTGAGATGCTCATCGCCGGTCAGGCGGCGAACTGCCGCCGTGTGGAGGCCCAGTCACGGAGCGCCACCCACCTTGCCGTTGACGACGGTTGCGAGCATCTCGCGCTGCAGGCGGCTCAGGGACGAGGACCTGCGAAGGTGAAGGTGGCTATATAGGGATCCCGCGGGCCGTGCGACTCTCAGGTCGACGGCAAGAACCTGAAACACGCCGGGCACAACACCACCGTACTGACGACGAACCCAGTGGAAGAAGAGCCTTCGGATTCCGCCGGCCTGATCCGGCACGATTGTCATGATGTTGGGCATTAGTGCTCCCTTGCAGAGCTGCTATCTCAATCTACCGTGCGCACAAGGAATGTGTGCTACCGGCTCAGTGTAGAAACAAAGAGGGGCTATGCAACAGCGCGTTAATCGTCAGTGGATTCTGAAGGCCCGACCCGAAGGGATGGTCGATCCTTCGCTGTTCGTCAAGTTAGTCCCTTTTCTCGACTTCGGGTACACGCGAAGCCGTCTGGAGCTCGTGAGCTTCGCGGAGTTCGCGATCCCCACCAACCAGAGCGCGGACGAGGAGATCGAGACCGAGCTCGAATACACCTTCTCGAGCCTCTGACCGACCACCGCGAGTTCGACGTACGCGTACTCGCCTCCGTCTTCTATCACTTCTGAACCGGAAGAGATTCCTCGGCGGGCCCCGCATGAGGTAGCTTTCGTGCATCTGGGCGCTAACAAAGCCGAAAGCGGCGGAGTTTCATGGAGACCCGGACGTTAACAGCCTGCGTCGAGGCGGTTCTATCCGCGCGTGCAAGACTCGCCTACAGTACGGCATGCAGCCAGACTGTCTGAACGTGGCATACCTCTCGACCGTTCAGAGAGAAACAGGGTCCATTTCATCATCCGCCCACTGAGCCATGAGCGCGACGCATTCTGCAGCCAGCGCCTTTCTGAAAGAGCTGAAGCGTCGGAAGGTTCTTCGCGCTGCCACTCTCTACGCGATTGTCGGCTTCGCCCTCGTTGAAGCCGCGGACATCATCTTCCCGGAGCTTTCGTTTCCGGACAGCGCCTTCAATATCCTTCTTTGGCTTGTGTTCCTTGGCTTTCCGGTTACGCTCGTCGGCGCGTGGCTGTTCGACATCACAACGGCAGGTGTCAAGCGGACACAGCCGATGCCGCGCGACTCTACGGACCCCGTCTCTGGCGTCGCCAAAGCCCCGGCCGTCGCCAAGTTCCCGGTCGCAGCTGACGCCCCCGTCCCCGACAAGTCCATTGCCGTTCTGCCCTTCATGAACATGAGCGACGACGCCGAGAACGAGTACTTCAGCGACGGCGTCACCGAGGAGATCATCAACGCGCTGGCCAACGTTCCGGGGCTCCGCGTCGCCGCGCGGACCTCCGCATTCTCGTTCAAGGGAGAGAACCGCGACGTCACGGAAATCGGTACGCAGCTGCGTGTGACGACGGTGCTCGAAGGGAGCGTCCGCAAGGCCGGGCAGCAGGTGCGCATCGCCGCCCAGCTCGTGAACACGGCCGATGGATTCCACATCTGGTCAGAGGTCTACGATCGCGAACTCTGCGACATCTTCGCTCTGCAGGAGGAGATCGCCCGGACGATCGCCGACAAGCTGAAGGTGCAGTTCCTCGCGCCGGTAGATGCTCCCCTGGTCGAGCAACAGACGGAGAGCCTGGAGGCGTACAACCTTTATTTGAAAGGACGTTATTCCTGGAACCAGCGAACCGTCGACGGCCTCCGAGCGAGCATCGACTACTTCCAGGAGGCGATTGCCCTGGACGACACCTACGCCCAGGCCTACGCCGGCCTTGCCGATGCCTACAGCCTCCTGGGCTGGTACCGCTACCTATCTGCCGATGAGGTCTTCCCGAGAATCCGCTGGGCGGCCGAGAAGGCAATCGGCGAACAGTGCTGCGTGCCCGAAGCTCTGACCTCCCACGCCTACGCCAGATTCCTGTACGAATGGGACTTTGCGGGCGCCGAGGCCGACTTCGGTCAGGCGATGAGTCTGGATCCGAACTCCCCCACGCTTCACCACTGGTACGGCGAGTTTCTAATGGCGATGGGGCGGCTGGAGGAGGCGCGCGAGCACCTCCTGCGGGCCCATGCGCTCGATCCGCTGTCTCTGACGATCACCGTCGGGCTGGGTTGGTCCGAGTACTTCCTGGGTCGATCGGAGAAGGCGATCGAGCACTACGAGAGCGTGCTCGTCATGAAGCCGGGCTTCGTGATCGTTCCCTGGTTCCTCGGGCCCGCGTATGTCCAGAACGGACAGTACTCGAAGGCGGTCACCCTTTACAACGACTGGTTGGAACGGCTGGGCGAGCACCCCGGCCTGGTGGCGCTGCTCGCACAGGCGCATGCGCTGGCCGGACACGTCGATCTAGCCGAGGACGTCTACTCGGGGCTGGAAGAACGCGACCACCGTGCCCCCGTTTTCGCCGATTACCACGCCCTGGTCTTGACGGCGCTCGGCCGTATCGACGCAGCCTTCGAGTACCTGGAGAAGGCGCTCGACGAGCGGTCCTGGGTGCTCGTTTTCCTCAAGGTGGACCCGGCGTACCATTCCCTTCGCTCGGATCCGCGCTTCTCGAACCTATTGACGCGGATCGGTCTGCCGGATGGATCAGGACCGGAACTTATCTAAAGAGACCGGAGACGCCCGCCTTCGAAGGTCCGCGCCAGCCGAATCCTCGGGTGAGAGTGCGGCTCGAGCGGAGCATCCTTCCATCGGAGCGTGCGAGGGTTCTACAGGACGCGGCCGCTTTTTGAGGAGTCGTGACCTCACTGGGCCGTGGCGCTATCGATGGCTCACCGGCATTGGTGTTGGCTCTTTTCGTCAACATCGGAATCCTTCCTTATTCTCTCTTCTCATCATTATGCTTCTAAACGGGCTGTGGTTCGGTCGCCGGGCTCGGCTCGCCACCGGGTGCCCTCAGGCGACAGAGAAGTCGATGGCTTGGCTGAGCCAGACAGCGGTCTTCTTGTCCCGGTTCATGGCCGGGCTCCACCGCATCTTCGCCGCCACCTTCTCCGCTGCGGCGTCCAGCTGCTCGAATCCGCTCGACTCGGCGACGACGGTGCGCTGCACCTGCCCTTGCTCGTCGATGTATAGCCACAGCACGACGGCACCTCCGATCCCGGCGCTCTTGAGAATTGAGGGGTACGCTCGCGTCAGGTAGCTCAGCACTTCCTCTTCGTTTCTGAGGGCCGGTGCCACCGTGTATGGGATGAAGGACGGCCGATCCGACGAATCGACGTTTGTCTTCGGCGGCGCCAGGTTCTCCACCGGATTGCTCGCGAAGGTGGTGGGGGCGATGGTCACGTCCTCATCCACCTCCACGGCCGCTACCTTAGGCGTGGCCGGACGGGCGACATGCTCGGGCGGCGGCGGGATCACGACCTCCGGCGGAAGCTCGATCATCTCCAGGGCCGTCACGGCCGCCGTAAGGTTTTCGGCCTCCATCTTCGGGAACACCTCGAAGACCGCCACGTGCGTCATCACCGCCGCGATGAGCCCGATCGACAACCGCTGCTGGCTCGCGCGCTTGAACGCCTCGTTGGCAGAGGCTCGCAGAGGTTTCTTGCCTTCGTCTTGATCGCCCGGCCCGTGGGCGAACGTGAGCGGGATCCCCTCTCGGACCCGGTGGCTCTCTTTCGCCGTCTTGCTGTCCCCTTCGCTTCCGCGAACAGCGAAGGCGCCTTTACGCCCTGAAAGCCCAAGGCCGCTTCGTCGCATCATCATCACATTATCCTCGTATCCTCGTTCTTCATCTGGTCGCCCGCTTCCGGATCGTGCACTCAGCCGCAGGCCCGCGCTCTGTACGTCACACAAGCTCGCTTCGGGCGATCACCCACCAGTCTTCAGACAATCACGCACACCTCACAGCCGGGGTGATTGACCGGTGACTCTGGTCAGCGCATCGGCCGTTCACATCGATAGGACGGGATTTGGAGCGGAGATGGAGAAGAGCGGTCGCCGGCTTGGTGCCTTGGCCCACTCCGCGTATCCTTGGGCAGCCGTGTCACGCCACTCGCCGCGGAGGTCTCCCGACAAAGAGATGCCGAACGCGCCGAGCTTAGCGAGGCCAAAGAGTTTCTTGGACTCGGTTGAGTAGGCAGTTTCGGTCTCCGGGATCAAGCTGTTTCGTTCTTGATCCCCGCGGGACCACGACTGAAACAGTCGTAGAAGCCTAACAAGTCGGGGCGGCCTGACTCGCCTGGCCGGCGACCGAGCACAGCGAGCGGAGCCAACCGGCGACTCCCTGCTCCCAAAGCCGATAGCGGGCGCGCACCAGCGCGCGTGGGCGTTGGCAGCGACGCTCGTCACATCTACAGGAAGCAGCTCAGGGAGATAGGGGCCTCTCGCTCCTTTGGCGCGAGACTCCTGCGCGTGACAGGCGGCATACCCCTGGCCAAGTTGAGCCGCGGTCGACACAGTCACATGGCCGTGACTGTGCGCATGGATCCTACTGTTCCCCTGACGCGGAGACGCCGACCCGATGGCCAGGCGCGAGGAATACGATGTCTGTGTAATCGGCACGGGCGCCGGCGGCGGCGTGCTCGTCGACCAGCTGACGGCCGCCGGGTTCCGTGTCGTCGCTCTCCAGCGCGGACCTCACCTGCGCACCAAGGACTTCGTCGATGACGACGAGCTGAAGGTCGTCTGGCGCGACGAGCTCTTCTCGCCCGACCAGCTCGAGACCTGGCGCCCGGACGAGAGCAGACCCACCGAGACCGGCCAGTTCAACATGATCGCCCACTGCATCGGCGGCACGATGCTCCATTGGTCCGCCTGGTCGTGGCGCTTCCGTCCGGACGAGTTTCGGGTCCTCTCTGAGGAGGGACCTGTCGAGGGGGCGAGCCTCGCGGATTGGCCGATCGACTACGAGGAGCTGGAGCCCTACTACGAGCGCGCGGAGTGGGATTTCGGCGTCTCGGGCGACGCCGACGCGAATCCGTTCGGGGCGCCCAGGCGGCGCGGCTACCCTAATCCTCCGCACCCGGACCGGAGCGCCAGCCTCCGGTTCAAGGCGGGGGCCCGGAAGCTAGGCTACCATCCCTTCTCCACCCCGATAGCGGCAAACTCTCGACCCCACGGAGGCCGGCCCGCGTGCCTCTACGGCGGCACGTGCGGCGGCTACGGCTGCCCGATCGGCGCCAAGGGGACGACGTTCGCCGTGTCGCTCCCCAAGGCCCAGCGCACCGGGCTCCTCGACCTGCGCCCGAACTCGCTCGCCTTCGAGATCAAGGTCGGAAGGAACGGCCGGGCCCGGAGCGTCCGCTACATCGATCAGAGCACCAGAGAGGAACAAGAGGTCCACGCTCGGCATGTCTTTGTCTGCGGGAACGCGGTCGGCACGCCTCATCTGCTGCTGATGTCGAACTCGGGCTCCTTCCCCGACGGGCTCGCCAACTCCAGCGGGCTCGTGGGCCGCAACCTGATGCTCCATCTCTTCACCGCAGCGAGCTTCGTCTTCGAAGAAGGGAGCCACAGCTTCACCGGCCTCGGCTCGCACGCTGCGATCGACGATCTGCACACGAGCGACCCGAGTCGGGGCTTCATCCGCGGCGGCGTAGTCGCAAGCGATAACTTTGTCGTCAAGCAGCCGATTCTGCACGCGCTCTGGCGCGGAGGCTCGTACCCGGGAAGCGACCGGGCCTGGGGCGCCGGCTTCAAGGACTACCTTCGCACGTTTTCGAGGACCTCCAGCGTCCTATCGGTGGGTGAGGACCTTCCGATGGAGGCGAACCGGGTCGATCCCGATCCCGATGTGACCGACGAGTGGGGCCTGCCGGTGCCTCGCATGACGCATCGCCAACACCCCAACGACGTCGCGATGAGCCGTTGGTATGCGGACCGGATGCTCGAGATTGGAGACGCGGCCGGCGCGGTGGACAGGTGGATCGTGCTGCGCGTGACCGATGAAGAGCCG
>JBDHFW010000127.1:0-7782 GCA_039590175.1 Gemmatimonadota bacterium
CGCGGCCCGCCTGTCCAGATAGATCATGAAGAGGGTGCGCGTCACGTAGATCGCGGTGAAGAAGGAGGCCAGGATCCCGATCACGAGCGTCACGGCGAACCCGCGGACCGGTCCCGTTCCGAACTGGAAGAGGATGATCGCGGTGATCAGCGTCGTGAGGTTGGCGTCGACGATCGCCGAGAGCGCCGCCTCGAAGCCGGTATCCACGCCGGTCCGGGGCGTCTTCCCGGCTTCGAGCTCTTCCCGTATGCGCTCGAAGATGAGGACGTTCGCGTCGACGGCCATGCCGATCGACAGGATGATGCCGGCGATGCCCGGCAGGGTCAGCGTCGCACCGAGACCGGCGAGCCCTCCCAGCAGCAACACGACGTAGACGGAGAGGGCGATGACGGCCATGATGCCCGCCACCCTGTAGTAGGCCATCATCAGCAGTAGGACCGCGATGATGCCTATGGCGAACGCGACCTTCCCTTGCCTGACGGAGTCGGCGCCCAGCGATGGGCCGACAGAGCGCTCCTCCACGATGCGGATCGGCTGCGGGAGAGCGCCGGCGCGAAGCACGAGGGCAAGGTCCTGCGCCTCCTGGAGGCTCGATCCCGTGCCCATCTCGATCTGGGCCCGCCGGCTTAGCGTTTGGCGGATCACCGGGGCGCTCTGGACCTTGTTGTCTAGGACGATCGCCATCAGATCGCCCACGTGACGGCTCGTGCCTCGTTCGAATTTCCGCGCCCCGCGCCGGGTGGTCTCGAATGGCACGTAGGGCTGGTTGAACGTCGGATCCCGTGCCGCCGGTCCGGCGTCGGCCAGGTCCTCACCGATCAGGAGAGGCTCATCCTCGAGGACGAAGAGCGTGCGGTAGGAATCGGCTCCGCCGGCGATCGGTTCGACGCCCCACTTGAGCTCGGCGCCGCGAGGAAGGGCCTCCGTCACCGCCTCTAGGGCCAGATAGCGCTCCGCCGTCGGGATGTCCTGCTCGCGCACGAGGAACTGGCCGACCTGGCCGCTCTCGAGGAGCAGCGCCGTGAGAGGACGAAGCTCCTGCTCTTCCGGCGCGGCCGGCGTCGTGTCCACCTCGGTTCCCGCAGCGGTCGTGTCCGGCCCGGTTCCGGAGGTGGCCGTGTCCGCCTCTGCATCGGTAGCCGCGGCATCAGCCGCGCCCGGCTCGGCGGCGGCCGAATCGGCGGCGGCCGAATCGGCGCCCTGGAGGATCTCCGGCAGGCCGGTGGGCGTCTCGGGTTCGATGATCGGGACGACCTCGAGGTTCTCGGCACCGATCTCCCGGACAATGATCCGATCGATTCTGGGCAGCGCGCGCCGAAACTCCTCGCCGCCGCGCACGATCTTGAACTCGAGGAACGCCGTTCGCTCGACGATCGACTTGGCGCGCTCGGGATCGTCGATCCCCGCCAGTTCCACGACGATCCGCTCGTCGCCGACTCTCTGAATGGTAGGCTCGCGCACGCCAAACTCATCGATCCGGTTGCGGATCGTGGTTAGCGTCCGCTCGATCGCGTCGGCCTTGGCCGCGGCATCGAGCGTGCCGTCGGGATCATCGATCTCCACGGCCAGGTGCATGCCGCCCTGGAGATCCAGACCGAGCTTGAGCGCCGACTCCCGCTCGCCGGTCGGGCCCTCCTTCGGAAGCAAGGCCCAACCGCACAGAAGCAGCAGCACCGCGATCAGGATTATGCGTGCTCTAACTGTGCTGAACATCCGTGTCTATTCAGGTCTTTTCAGGACGCAGGGTTGGTCGATCAAAAGCCTTGGAAGGTAGTTTTCGCGTCCGTCTTCCGAAAGGTTGCGCGGGCATGTTGTCCACTCGCCTCCATCGTGCTCGATTGGGAGCCTGATGCCCACTCAACAACGCCGGCCGGACCCACTCGCGGACATCGAGCTCCTGCTTCGCTCGAGGTACCCCCTCATCCTGCTGAACACGGAGGAGGAGGACCGAGCCGAGAGCCTCATGGTCTACCTCGCGGACCGGCTCAGCATCCCGCTATTCGTATGGACGCGGACCAGGGGGCTCCGGCGCGCGGATCTGGAAGACGCCGTGTACGGCACGGCTAAACCGTTGTCCGCCATCACACACATCGAGAGCGCCCGCTATCCCGCGATCTATCTCTTCAAGGGGCTGGGACCCGATCTCTCGAACACCTCCCTCTCACGCTCCCTGCGGGAAGCGGCGGCGCCGTTCGAGAAGCTGGACGGAGCGATCGTCCTCCTGGGCGCCGGACTGGAGCCCACGGACGAGATCCGGCCGATCGCCGCCAGCGTCGCTCTGCCACCTCCCACGCGATCCGAGTATCGCGGTCTCCTCGGCCGCGTGCTCAGGGATGTACGGGAGAAGATGGACGTGGAGGTGGAGCAAACGGCCGAGGACACCAACCGCATGCTCGAGAACCTCGCCGGGCTGACGCTGCTGGAGGCCGAGAAGGTCCTCACGAAAGCCATCATCGAAGATGGGAAACTGGCAGCCGCAGACGTCGCCCGAGTGGCAGAGGCGAAGCGGCAGCTGATCGAGCGAGACGGGCTGCTCGAGTACTATCCGATGGAAGAGAGCATGGCCGAGGTCGCCGACATGGGCACGCTCAAGGGTTGGCTGCAGAAGCGAAAGTCGATCCTGTCGGAGCCGGATCGGGCCCGGGACTACGGCCTCAGCTTCCCGAAGGGCCTTCTTCTGCTCGGCGTGCCCGGCTGCGGCAAGAGCCTGTGCGCCAAGGCGGTGGCGACGGAGTGGAGGTTGCCGCTTCTCCGGCTGGATCCGGCCGGTCTCTACCACAAATACATCGGCGAGACGGAGAAGAACTTCAGGAGAGCGACTTCGACTGCGGAGCGGATGGCTCCCGTCGTGCTCTGGATCGACGAGATCGAGAAGGCGCTTGCCTCGGGCAGCGGAGAGGATGACGCGGGCGTGTCAGCCCGTGTCCAGGGAAGCTTTCTGGCCTGGCTGCAGGAGCGGAAGGGCGACGTGTTCGTCGTCGCGACCGCCAACGACATCTCGCGCCTCAGACCGGAGCTTCTCCGCAAGGGCCGCTTCGACGAGATCTTCTTCGTCGACCTGCCCGACATGGAGACCCGACGCGAGATCTTCAAGATCCATCTCGCGAAGCGCGGCCATGAGCCGGACGACTTCGATCTCGCCACCCTCGCCGCCGCGACCGACGGCTTCAGCGGGTCGGAGATCGAGCAGGTGGTCGTCGCGGCTCTCTACACCTCGTTCGCGAATGAATCGCCCCTCACGACGGAGCTCCTGGCCGACGAGTCCTCGCGCACGCACCCGCTGTCGCAGACGATGGCCGAGAAGATCACCGCCCTGCGAGGTTGGGCGCGGGGCCGGACGGTGAGCGCCCAGTGATCGGCGTGGCATCCAGCTGCGCGCTCGCCGCCGATGCGGGGGCTCGGCTCTCGGAGATGGGGGGCAACGCCGTGGACGCGGCGCTGGCGGGAGCGCTCGTCTCCGCCGTCACCGAGCCCGGCGTCTGTTCACTGGGCGGCGGCGCCTTCGTGATGATCTGCCCGCCCGCTGAAGCGCCGATCCTGATCGACGGCCACGTGGAGATGCCGGGCCGTGGCCTGTCTGCCGAGCGTCTCGGGGGCGGCCGGATCGACATCTGGATGGAGTACGGTGGAGGGGTCTCGACGACCGTCGGGCCCGGCTCCGTGGGCACCCCCGGATTGCTCGCCGCCTTCGACGTCGCCTCGAGCCGGTACGGGAAGGTCGATTGGAAGCGACTCTTCGGCCCGGCCTCCGAGTACGCCCGGGACGGCTTTCCCCTCTCGCAGCCCTCCTACGACTACCTCATCTACTCGGGCGAGCCGGTGTTCGGTTGGGATCCCCCGAGTTACGAGACGCTTCACGACGCGAGCGGCGACCCTCTTCCGCGTGGCGCGCCCGTGAGGGTCGACGGACTGGCCGACAGCATCGCGGCGATCGCGGATGAGGGGGTGGCCGCCTTCTACGGCGGCGAGGTGGGCCGCCGCATGGTGGACGGGCTGACGGAGGGGGGCGGCGTGCTCACCATGGCCGACCTGGAGGCGTACGAGGCCGTCATGCGCGCTCCTCTGCACGTGACGGTGGATGGATGGGACATCGCCACGACGCCCATGCCCTCGCGGGGCGGGGCTACGTTGGCCGCGATGCTCATCCTCCTGGAGGGCCACCCGAAGAAGGGGTGGGACGAAGAGGAGCTCAAGCGACTGATCCGGGCTCAGGAGGTCGTGTTTCGCCACGAGTCCGAGCTCGTGGACTCCTTCTCGGACCGCGAGGTGAGGGCGCGTGAGCTGCTCGGCGCGGCCCACGGCGTCCTGCGAGCCGCGCTGGAGAGCCCGTCCACCGTCCACACATCGGCGATCGACTCCGACGGGCTCGCCTGCTCGGTAACCATCTCGGCAGGCTACGGCTCGGGCGCCATGCCTGGCGGCACCGGCATCTGGATGAACAACTGCCTGGGCGAGATCGAGCTGAGCCCGGAAGGCTACCACGCTCTGACACCCGGCACGCGCCTCTACTCCAACATGGCACCCACCATAGCCCGCCGTGACGACGGAGCCGTGCTCTCGATCGGCTCTCCGGGAGCCAGCCGGATCCCTACGGCGATGCTTCTCGCCCTGCTCTACGACCTGCGTCTGGACCTGCCGCTGCAGGAAGCGGTAGACAGCCCGAGACTGCACGTGGTGGTCGAGGAGGACGGGCTCCGGGTCGACTACGAGGAAGGCCTCCGCGTCGACGAGCTGGGTGTGCGGCAGCGACGGTTCGACCGCTCCATGTACTTTGGCGGCGTCGCGGCCGTCCGACTGGATCCGGATGGTTCGTTTTCCCTTGCGGCGGATCCGCGAAGAAGCGGTTCCACCGCGTTGGGCGAGTAGCCGGGCGCTGGGCAAAGCCGCGTTGGGCGAAGGCGCGTTCGGGGAAAAGACGATTAGACGATGAAGGACGAAGATACCGGGATGACGACGGCTCTGTCTGTGAGGACGACGCGAGCTCGCCCAATGGGCGCCGCGGTGCTTGCGACTGCACTGGCGCTGCCGACCCTCGGCGGCTGCTCGGTCGGCTTCCGCTCGAACGAGCCGGCCGAAGCGCAGGCGGCTTCCGACGAGGAGAAGCCGGAGAAGGAGAAGATCAAGCCGTACGCCGAGGTCGTCACGGAGGAAGCGGTCTCGGACTCGGGGATGTTCGTCGTGCACCGGATCGACGAGCAGGTGCTGTTCGAGATCCCGGAGACCATGCTCGAACGCGAGATGCTGCTCGTCTCCCGTCGCGCGAAGACGGCGGAGCGTCTCGGCTTCGGCGGTATGAAGAACAACACGCAGACGATCCGCTGGCAGCGACACGACGACCGCATCCTGCTCCGGGTCTCTTCCCACGAGCTCGTGGCGGCCGATTCCCTCCCGATCTACGAGGCCGTTGTCAACGCGACCTTCGAGCCGATCATCAGGGCGTTCGAGATCGAGGCGCTCAACGAGGACTCGAGCGCCGTCGTGATCGACGTGACGAAGCTCTACGCCAGCGACGTCAAGATGCTCGGCCTCGGCAAGCCGCTCCGCGAGCGCTTCAAGGTGAGCTCACTGGACGAGAGCCGGAGCTTCGTCGACTGGGTGAAAAGCTTCCCGCGCAACATCGAAGTCCGCGTCGCGCTCACCTACTCGGCGAGCGAGCCTCCCACCAACACCTCCACCGGGACGGTCTCGCTCGAGATGAACCACTCGATGATCCTGCTTCCGGAGGAGCCGATGCGGCCGCGGCTGTGGGATGAGCGGGTCGGCTTCTTCCGCGTCTCTCAGGTAGACTACGGCCTGAGCGACCAGAAGACCGTGACGCGCCGCTACATCACGCGCTGGCGTCTCGAGCCGAGGGACACCGCGGCATTCCGGAGGGGAGAGCTCGTCGAGCCGATCAAGCCGATCGTCTACTACGTCGATCCGGCTACGCCCGAAAAGTGGAGACCTTACCTGAAGCAGGGGATCGTGGATTGGCAACCCGCCTTCGAGGCGGCCGGATTCAAGAACGCCATTCGGGCCGAGGATCCCCCGTCTACGGAAGAAGACCCCGAGTTCAGTCCGGAGGACATCCGCTACTCCGTCATCCGGTGGTTCCCATCACAGACGAAGAACGCCTTCGGACCCCACGTACACGACCCGCGCACGGGCGAGATCCTCGAATCGGACATCGGCTGGTACCACAACGTGGCGAACCTCGTACGCAACTGGTTCTTCGTGCAGACGGCGGCGGCGAACCCCGAGGCCCGGAAGGTGAAGTTCGACGACGAGCTGATGGGCCAGCTGATGCGCCTAGTGGCGGCCCACGAGGTCGGGCATACCCTCGGGCTGCCGCACAACATGAAGGCCAGCGCTGCCTACCCGGTGGACTCGCTGAGATCCGCGAGCTTCACGTGCCGCATGGGCACCGCGCCGTCCATCATGGACTACGCCCGCTTCAACTACGTCGCGCAGCCGGAAGACGAGGGCGTCTGCTTCATGCCCAACATCGGCCCGTACGACGAGTACTCGATCCGGTGGGCGTATCGGCCGATCCTCGAGGCCGAGACGCCGGACGACGAGCAGCCGACGCTGAACGGCTGGATCCTGGAGCACGCGGACGACCCGATGTACCGCTTCGGAGACCCCAGCCTGGTGGATCCGACCTCGATGTGGGAAGCAATCGGGGACGACGCGATGCGGGCGGGCGCATACGGCATAGCCAACCTGCAGCGAATTCTGGATGGCCTCCTCGAGTGGACGTACGAGGAGGGCGAAGAGTACGCCGAGCTGGAGGAGCTGTACGGCGAGGTCGTCGATCAGTGGAACCGCTACATGGACCATGTGGCCGCGAACATCGGCGGGGCGATCCAAACGCGGAAGACCTACGATCAGGAGGGCCCCGTCTACGAGTTCGTGCCGGCCGAGACGCAGCGGCGCGCCATGGAGTTCCTCGGGACGCAGGCCTTCGATCCTCCGACCTGGCTGGTGCCGGAAGCGATCGTGAGCCGGATCGAGAACGTCGGCGCGGTCGAGCGGCTCCGTATCCTCCAGGTCCGCACGCTCGGGCTCGTGATGCAGGCCGGACGCATGCAGCGGCTCATCGAATCCGAGGCACGGCTCGGCAGCGGCGCCTACGGCCTGGGCGAGATGCTGGAGGATCTGCGCGAGAGCGTCTGGCGCGAGCTTCGAACGGCGGAACCGGTGAGCCTCTACCGGCGCAGCCTGCAGCGCGGCTACCTGGCCCGGGCCGGCGGCCTCATGACGGAGGACTTCACCCAGCCGGAGGGCTCACAGGCCGCGGCCTCCTTCTTCACTCCGGTGAACGTCGCCCAGTCGGACATCCGGCCGTACATCCGGGGCGAGCTGGAGACGATTCAGGGGCAGGCCCGGGCCGCGCTCTCCCGCAGGTTGGACCCGGAGACGAGGCTCCACCTTCTGGACGTGCTGGTCCGCATCGAGGAGATCCTGGACCCGAAGGACTAGCTAGCTCGTCCCGCCTTTGGGGCCGGCGGGGTCCCCTCGCGCTCGCTCCCGATGCCTTTCTTCGGAGCCTCCTCGCGTCGCTGCGGGGTCTCCTCAGGGCATCTCAAGACTCGCTCCGGGAATCCCCGCCGGCCTTGTTGGCGGGACTATCCGCCTGCGCTGACTCTAGGAACCGTTAACACGGCGCCTCACGGCAACTCCGACCGGATGGGCTGAGGAGGCCATGCTCTAGCCGCGCTTCCTCTACTTGTACACCTGTACATGTAGAGGCTGGCGACCTAGAGAGTCGCTATCTACCGAGCCTTAGGGAAGTTGGGCGCG
>JBDHFW010000128.1:0-7903 GCA_039590175.1 Gemmatimonadota bacterium
CCTCTCGGCGATTCGCCGGAACGCCCAGCGGCTGGCCGCGTTGCTCCCCGGGTCCCGGCTTCTTCCGATGATCAAGGCCGACGGATACGGGCTGGGAGCCGTGCGCGTGGCCCATGCGCTCTCATCCACCGACGTGTGGGGCCTCGGTGTCGCGACGGCGGAGGAAGGGGCGATCCTCCGCACCGCCGGATACTCGGGTCGTATCGTCGTCTTCTCCCCTCTGCCCTCTCGGGATGCCGCGGATATCGTGCAGGGCGAATTGGAGCCGGCCGTCACGAGCTTCGAGGCGCTGGAGGCGTTCGGCCGGGTCGCGGCAGGCGCGGGGGCGCAACTTCCGGTGCACCTGGAGGTCGACACCGGCATGGCCAGGTTGGGAGTGCCGGCGGGAAACGTCCGCTCCTGGGCGAGCGAACTCGCGCGCCTGCTGGCGGAGTACCCCCTCACGCTGGCGAGCACGTTCACGCATTTTCACTCGGCGGACTCGGACGAGGCGGCGACTCGAGCGCAGTGGTCCGAGTTCCAGAGCGCGCTGACGAGCCTGCGCGATGAGGGGATCGATCCCGGGCTCGTCCACGCCGCGAACAGCGCGGCCGCCCTGCGGTACAAGGAAGTCGCCGCCGACGTGATCCGGCCCGGAATCACGCTGTTCGGCGGAGGCGAGGCGTCCGGCGAGCCCGTCGTATCGGTGTTCGCGCGCGTTCTGGATGTCCGCGAAGTGGGCCCTGGAGAGACGGTGAGCTACGGTGCGACATACCGAACGAGCGAACGGAGCCGGCTCGCGACCCTCGCCATTGGCTATGCCGACGGAGTCCGCTTCGAGCTGTCGAACCGGGGCCACGTGCTCCTGGGCGGAGTCCGAGCGCCCGTTCGCGGTGCGGTGTGCATGGATGTAATGGTCGTCGATGTCACGGCGATCGCCGACGTCCGGCCGGGCGACATCGCCACGGTTCTGGGACGCGACGGCGAGGAAGAGATCACGCTGAGGGAGCTGACGGAGCAGTGCGGAACGATAGAGTACGAGATCCTGACGGGCCTGAGCCCTCGACTGCCCCGCATCTCGGTGGAGAGCGGCTGATCGTGCCGGCTCGGTGAGCGACGCAACGGCGGAGGGCGGCCTGCTCGACGCGGCTCGAGCGGCGAAGGAGCGGGCATATGCGCCCTACTCGGAGTTTCGGGTCGGCGCGGCCCTCCAGTCGACGGACGGCCGGATCTTCACCGGCTGCAACGTCGAGAACGCCTCCTATCCGGTCGGGCTCTGCGCCGAGCGGGTGGCGCTGGGCACGGCGGTCGCTTCGGGCGCACGCCGCTTCGGGCGCCTGGCGATCGCCTCCGACGCGACGACCCCGACGCCTCCCTGCGGGATGTGCAGGCAAGCTCTGTCGGAGTTCGGCATGGCGCTGGAGATCGTGAGCACCAGTCGCGACGGCGTTTGCGTGAGCTGGCGGCTCGAGGATCTCCTTCCCGCGCACTTCGAGCTCCAGGATCGGGGCGGGAAGGGTGCCGATGGCTGATCTCCGCGTGTCGCGCGGTCGGCCGCCGATTCGTCCACGGAGTCTCGCCCTGGCGTTGCTCGCGGCCGGCGCGGCACTCATCGGCCTGGCCGGCTGCACGGAGGAGGCGATCGTGGCCGTCGATCCCGACGTGCCGGGAGCCACGCTTCCGACCCTGGAGGTCTCGGCCTTCGCCTCCGGCCTCGAGGGTTGGCGGGACACGACGTACTCGGGATTCGAGCTCCCAGGCACCTCGGGGTTCAAGATCCTGGCGGATCGAGCGGATCTGCAATCCCGCGTTCTCGGGCGCTTCGACGTACCAGATTCGGTGACCACGACCTTCGGGATCGAGGAGATCGACACCTTCATCGATGCCGCCTTCAGGGTCGCGCTCGACTTCGGGGCTGACCCCGACAGCATCGTCGTCCCCGACTACCGCCTCCAGGTGTTCGCGCTCGCGGAGAGCTACGACTCCCTGAGCGCCACCTGGGTCGACCGGCGCGAGGGCGATCCCTGGTCCGTGCAGGGCGGCACTCTCGGCCAGCTGCTCGCTTCCGGCGATTTTGCTACCGCCCTCGATACGGCGGTGCTCCAGTTCTCCGCTCCGGTGGATTCGGTGCTAGAGGCGTGGCAGGAGACGGAAGGGGAGCCCGGCGTCGCTCTCGTTCTGGCGGGCGGCCCGCCCGAGCTGTTGCTAACGAGCTTCGATCTCGCCATCCAGCTGACGGTGGTCGCGCGCACCGACACGGTGCCGGCGACCTTGTCCTCGCGGGGGCCCACCTTCATCTACGACCCGGCGCAGCCGTCTCCCGGGCAACGTCTTCGCCTCGCCGGCCTGCCCGCCAACCGCCTATACATGGAGTTCACCCTCCCCGATTCGCTGGGCGGGATCGTGCTGAGAGAGTCGACGATCAACCACGCCGAGGTACGCTTTCGGCCGCTCGCGCCGCCAGAGGCGCCGTTCCCTCTGGAGCGCACGATCGTGGCGAGCGTGGTGGAGGTGCTTGCTGACGCGTTCGAAGTGGGCGCCAAGGTACCGGTCGGTGTGCCGATTCCCGATCCTCAGACCGGCGCCGCTCAGTTCATACCGGTCACACCGGAGGGTCTCGAGGAGGGTGAGCTGCTTCGAGTCAACGTGACGGCGCTGGTGGAGTTCGTGGCCGGCGTGGACACGCTCACCCAGATCCGGCTGACCGTCCGGGCCGCGCCCACGGACGGGCAGGCCTTCGGTTTCTGGGAGTTCGGCTCCGTCGAGTCTCCCCTGGTTCTCCAGCCGGAGCTCCTGATGCTCGTGACGCCGCCTATCGGGTTCCCCGTCCCTTGACCGCGGGCTGTGGCGAACGGAGGAGAAGGACAGCGACCGCGGGGCTTTCGGTTCTCGCCGTCGTGCCGTGGTTGCTTCTCGCCTCTCCGTCGAAGGCGCGCGCTCAAACGCCCTACACGGCGGTCGGCATCGGCTATCCGATACGGTCAATCGATGCGAGGGCGATGACCCTGGGCGGGGTCACCCATGGCCTCCTGGGGGGGACCTTCTCGCTGGGAAACCCGGCCGATCTCACGCTCCACCCCTCGGCGGCCGTGGCCGCGGCCATCGCCGGCGAGGACATCACGATCAAGGCGACCGGCGGAGACCAGAGCACCGGCCGCAGCTGGTTCCCGGTCATCGGAGCCGTCGTCCCGATCGGGGACTGGGCGCTCCGGGTCGGATTCGGCGGTCTCCTGGATCAGGATCTGGCCATCATCCTCACGGATACACTCTCCACCTCCATCGGCCGATTCGAGTTCGAGGAGCTCCGAACACGGGACGGTGGGGTGAGTCAGATCGATGTCTCGGCGGCGCGAAAGCTCGGACCCGTCTCGGTCGGGATCGGCATCCAGCGACTCACCGGCAGCCTTCAGCAACGCCTCCGGCGACGCTTCACCGAGGACATAGACAGCACCGGCGTGCTTCCGGACGGGGTGCTTGAGAGGGCGGAGACCGACTACGGAGGTTGGTCCGTGAAGGCGGGCGCCAACGCCGAGTTCAAGGATCGCTTCGTCGTCAGCGGCAGCTTCTTCTTCGCCACGAACCTCAAGGCCGAGCAGCTCGAGACCCTCATCGAGCGCACTCTGAGACTCCCCAACGGATTCGAGGGTGGGCTGAGCGCCCTGATCACCCCGCGCCTGCTGCTGGCGGCGGGCGGCGGTTGGTCGGGATGGTCGCAGACCGAGCCTTCCACGGAGACGTTCGGGGTCGCCGATGCCAGCTGGTTCGGCGGTGGGTTGGAGTACACGGTCCAGCTCGGGAGCGTCCCGATGGCGCTTCGCGTCGGCGGTCGCACCCGGAAGCTCCCGTTCGTGCTACCGGATCGGGAGCAGTCCAAGGAAAATGCGATCACCGCCGGATTCGGAGTCAGGATCGGAGGCCGGGTCAGGGTGGATCTCGGCTTCGAGTTCGGCAATCGCGGCGATCTCGAGGCCGCCGGCACGGAAGAGAGCTTCACGTCGCTCAACCTCACGGTAGGGATCATCCAGTGACGGACCGAGCGGCTGCAGGCACGGTCTACATCGAGACGTACGGCTGCCAGATGAACATCGGCGACACCGAGCTGATGGCCGGAGTCCTCGCCGAGGGCGGGTACGTGCGCGTCGACGACCCGGATCTGGCCGATGTGATCCTCGTGAACACGTGCGCGATCAGGGAGCACGCCGAGCAGAGGGTGCTCGGTCGGCTGGGACAGCTGCAGCGATACCGGAAGCGGCGTCCCGACCTGGTGCTCGGCGTCACCGGCTGCATGGCCCAGCGCATCGGTGACCGGTTGCTCGGAGAGGTGCGCGGCGTGGACCTGGTAGCCGGGCCGGATGCCTATCGTCACCTCGGTGAGATCGTCGACGGGATCCGCCTCGGTGCAGTAGAGAAGGGCCAGGCTCTTCTGGAGCTGGACGTCGCCGAGGATTACTCGGGCCTCTCCTCCGTTCGAGGGGAAGGGGTCTCGGCCTGGGTCACCGTTCAGCGCGGCTGCGATCACCGCTGCACGTTCTGCATTGTCCCCTACGTTCGCGGACCGGAGAAGAACCGGACGCCCTCGGAGGTGATCGCCGAGGTGGGGGAGGCTGTGCGGCGAGGGTACAGCGAGGTGACGCTGCTCGGTCAGACGGTGAACTCCTACGCCTCGGGGGATCGGGATTTCGCCGACCTGCTGAGGACGGTCGCCGGGGTTCCGGGGCTAAGGCGGGTCCGCTTCACGTCGCCGCACCCGAACGACGTGAGCGAGCGCCTGCTCGAGGTCATGGCCGAGGAAGCCGCGGTCTGTCCCCAGCTGCACCTTCCCGCCCAGTCCGGGTCCGACCGTGTCCTGAAGCGCATGGTGCGCCGGTATACGCGCCGGGAGTTTCTGGCGACCGTCGAGATGGCACGGCGTATCGTCCCGGGAATTGCGTTGAGCACGGACATCATCGTGGGCTTTCCCGGCGAGGCGGAGCCGGATTTCGAGGCCACGCTCTCGCTCCTGGAGGACGTCAGGTTCGACGATGCCTACCTGTACAAGTTCTCGCCGCGCGATGGAACGCCGGCCACCCGCCTGCCGCCTGGGGACGACGTGCCCTCCGACGTGGCTCAGTCGCGCCTGGAGCGGACGATCGAGCTGCAGCGTGGGATCCAGCTGGAGGTGAACCGGGCCGAGGTCGGCTCGGTGCGCGAGGTCCTGATCGAGCGGGAAGCGCGATCGGCCGGGGACCTGCTCGGCCGCACCGACACGAACAAGGTCGTGGCGTTCCGAGGGCCGGCCGAATGGATCGGCACGTACCTGCAGGTTCGGCTGACGGCGACCTCCGGAGCCACCTTCGCCGGCGAGGTCGCGTGAAGTTCTGGATGCGCGCCCTCTCGTTCGTCGCCGTCGCGGCGTTTTCTTTCGCATTCGCCGCGGCCAACGCCTCGGAGCGCGTCACCCTGAACCTCGGGTTCCTCACCCTGCGTTCCGTCTCGCTTCCGGTGGTCGTCTTCACGTCCGCGCTGGTCGGGATGGTCGTCGTGTTCCTCGTGGGGCTGAAGGCGGACCTGCGCACGAGACAGCTCCTCCAGCGCTACCGCCATGCGCTCGAGGGGGACGAGGAGCCCCGCAGAGGCAAGCTGCCCACCGACTGATTCCGCCTCCCGACCGGCTCTTATACGACGAGTCGATCCACCGGATCGGTGCGACGAAGCGGTTGGACGGATCTGGTTGATCCCGAGGTGACGCCGCCGGCCCAGACAGGGCCATGTTGCCTTTCCTTGGAGACCCAGCCGCCGGCGCCCGTTGAGTCAGAAAGGCGGTCCATCCGCCCGCCTGACGCCCGGCCCGCTGGTCCTGGTCGTGATCTGCCTTTGCGGAGGCACGTTGGTGGGGCTCCGCTTCGGCGGCTTGGCGAGCGCCTGGATCTCGCTCGCCTTCGCTCTCGCGGCGGCATCCCTCGGATGGTTGCACGGCCGCGCTCAGCCGGCCGATCGCACCTCGTCCCGGCTGCAGGCAAGAACGACCGCAGGCCTCCTTCTCGCCGCGACCTTCGCGGCCGGAGCCGCTTCCGGACGGGTGGCGGGTCTCGACGCCGGGCGGTCCTGCCTCACCCGGATCGAGAACGGACAGGCTCTCGAGGCGGGTGGTCGTCTGGCGTCACCCTTGGCGGCGGAACCAGCTCCGGCGAACGCGAGTCGATCATCGGTGCTCTTCGTGCGCGTGGTCGTCGTTGGCGCCGAGCTGCGGGCGGAGACGGGCGAGTGTTCCGTTCCCCGGCTGCTTGCCCTCCTGAGGCGACCGCAACACGCCCTCCCGGCCGGATCGATCGTGCAGTTTCGCGGCAAGTGGTCGGCCTACGGCCGGCCGGGAGCCTGGCCGCGGCGTCCGGAGCGCCGCGGCTACGTTCGCGCGAAGATCTCGGCGGCCGCGCCGGACGGCCCGTCCGTCGAGCCCGCCGGTCGGACTCTCGCGAGGTCCGCGACTCCGGCCTCCGGACTCGGCCCGCTCCAGCGCCTTCGAGCCGCCGGAATCCAGAGGGTCGAGAGCCGGCTTCCCGCCGATGTCTCACCGACCGCCGTCGCCATCCTGCTGGCGGAGCGCGGCCGCCTCGATCCGGCTACCAGCCGCACGTTCGCCAACGCCGGCCTCGCGCACCTGCTGGCCATCTCCGGCCTGCACGTCGGCATCCTGGCCGCGGCCGCTCTCGCCGCGACCGGCATGTTCGCGGTCGGCGCCGTCCGCCACCTCGCTGCCGCCCTCCTCGTGCTTGGCTACGTCTTCGTGATCGGCGCGCCGCCCGCGGCCGTGAGGGCCGCGCTCATCTTCTGCGGCTATGCGGCGAGCCGGGCACGAGGGAGTCCCGCCCGGATCACCGATCTGCTCGCCCTCGCTGCCACGCTCGCCGTGCTCGTGGATCCGCTCACGTTGCTCGAGCCCGGCTTTCAGCTCTCGTTCGCCGGATTCTCCGGGCTTCTCCTCGGCAGCCACGTCGCTCGCCGACTCGATCGCGCCTCAGGGGGTTCGTCATCGGTCGCTCGTCGACGCACTCGCCGGATCGTTCGATCTCTGGGCCGCGGGATCGGCGCGAGCGCCGGGGCGTTCGTCCTGACGGCTCCCATCTCCGCGTGGCACTTCCAGCGGGCGGCCCCCGTATCCGTCGTCTCGAGCCTCATTGGCTCCCCGGTCGTCGCCTTGGCTCTGCTGGCGCTCGCCGGAGTCCTCTTGCTGCCGGGACCGGCTGCAGATACGCTGGCGGCCGCCGCGACGATCCTGATACGCTGGCTCCAGGCCCTCGTCGAAGCCTTCTCGGCTCTTCCCCTCGGTCACATGCTCGTCGGCCGGCCGGGCCCGGTCGAATGGCTGGTCGTCGCGAGCGGCGTGACGGCCGTCCTGCTCTTTGCGGCCGGCCGCAGCGTCTGGCGCGCGGCCCCCTACATTGGGCTGGCGGCCTGCCTTGCTGCGGTCGCGCCGGCGATCCGGGCGTGGCGCGGCGCCGGACGGACGCTGCTCTGTACGCTGGACGTCGGGCAGGGCGACGCCGCCGTGCTTAGAACGCGGCGTGGACACTGGCTCGCGATCGACGCGGGGCCCCGCTTCGGGGCGACCGATGCCGGGGTTCGGGTGGTCCTTCCGTTCCTGCTCTCGAACGGAGCCCGGGGCGGCGCGGCAGCCCTGCTCGAGCGCCTGCAAGTCCGGCGCGTGCTGGACGCTGCCCTTCCGGTTCCGGCGGCGCGATACGAGGAGTACCTCTCAGCTGTCGCCGCGGAAGGATCGAGATGGCTCGTGGGTCGACCGGGCGCCCGCCTGGCGATCGACGAGATCGAGATTCTGGTCCTCGGGCCCGCTCTCTTGCCGAAGAGCGGTTATGCCGACGCGAGTGAGAATAGAAGAACGCGGCGGCCGACCAACGCGAACGAGGCGAGCCTGTCGCTCCGGATCGAG
>JBDHFW010000129.1:0-7431 GCA_039590175.1 Gemmatimonadota bacterium
GAGATGCCTCTCACGGGCTTCCTGCAGTGGGACGAGCTATGGGTGGAGGTGCCGTGAGGACGCTGGGCCCTCGCCCTCTCCCTGTCGGTCTTTCGCGGCTGATGGATCGGCGCGAGTTCATGCAGCTGAGCGCGGGGTCACTGGCACTCGCCGCCCTCGGGTGCCGGCGTCCGTCCACGGACCGCGATTCCACGCTCACGGTGGCCTGGTCGGGCGGCGAGCAGATGGTTTGGCTGTTCACCGACGATTCCACGATGTTTCTCGTGTTCCTCCCTCTGGTGGCTCGGAACGCCGACGGCGAGCTGGAAGGGCGGCTCGCCGAACGGTGGGAGCACTCGCCGGACTACCGCATCTGGACCGTCCACCTCCGCCAGGGCGTCCGTTGGCACGACGGGGTTCCGGTGACCGCCCACGACATCAAGTTCACGCTGGATCTCCTGAGTGATCCCGACGTTCTGTATGCGCAGCCTGGCGGTTATGCGGTGACCGTGTTGGACGACGCCACCTACACGATCGAGTATCACCATCTGCTCGCCGACGAGGTCGGCAAGGGCAGCCCGCTGGACGACTATACGGTCTATTACCCCAAGCACCTCGTCCAACAGCTCGTTCCAGTGCCGTATGATCCAGAGAGAGACTTCGGCAACTGGGAGTGGTGGTCCCACCCGGTGGGAAACGGCCCGTATCGCTTCGTGCGACACCTGCCGCAGACAATGATGGAGTTCGAGGCCAACCCGGACTATTACCGGGGGAAACCTTCGATCGAGCGCGTGGTCGTCAAGTTCACCAGCTCTGACGTGACCGAGCTCTTGAGCGGCAACGTGGACGCAGTCAATTTCGTCGCTCGAGAGTCGCTGCTACCGCTATCGGAAGATGATCGCTTTCGGGCGTATCACTCCAGCAACCCTCGACATAACCGAGTGATCGCCTGGAACCTGCGTAACGAATTGTTCCGCGACGCCAGCGTTCGCCGCGCCCTGACGCTGGCGTTAGACCGCGTGGAACTGCATCAGGTCCTTCATATGCCGGCGGGAATCCCCATCTTCGATGTTCCCCTTTCGGGTGGGCAGTATCGTCGCGGCGAAGTGCCCGATCCGCTGCCGTACGATCCCGAGCGGGCAAGACAGTTACTCCAGGAGGCCGGCTGGCGGGATAGCGATGGGGACGGCGTACGGGAGCGCGATGGCAGGCCGTTCCGGTTCACCTTACTCACCCCGAGTGGCTGGAGGGGGCGACTAGGAGAAGCCGCTTACATTCAGAGCCAGCTCCGCTTAGTGGGAATCGACGTGCAAGTCCAGACGATGGACTTCTTCCTTGTGCTTGAGCGAGTGACGGGGAGTCAGTTCGAGGCGGCGCTGTTCATCGCGAACGCGTCGCTTGACAGCCCCATGGGGGTCCTGCCGTTCTTTGGCGAGGAGTCCTTCATCGGATACGCCAATCGTGACGTCATCTCGCTCTTGAACGAGCTGCAGAGCGCAGTCGGCCCGGATGAGATCGACCGGATTCACCGGCAGCTTGCACCGATCTTCGAGGCAGACCTACCGGCCACCTTTCTTTATCCCGCCATCGATACGTCGGTAGCCTCTCGACGCGTCCGAGGGCTGAGTACGCCCTTTCGCGCCGACCCCCTCCGGTACATAGACGAGCTGTGGCTCGAAGGCGAGCCTTGAGTCTCGCGACCGGCGGAGTGCAGGATCCGGTCAGTCGCCGCTTCGAAGCATCACCAGCAGCATCTTGCACGCAGCCGCCGCGTGAACGGCGTGTGGGACGTTGGCGGGCATCAGGAGCAACCCGCCGGATGAGACCTCGTGGACCCGGCCTCCGACGGTGATTAGGGCAAGGCCGTCGACGATCAGCACGACCGCGTCGTGGGGCGTCGTGTGCTCGCTCAGGCTTTCTCCCTCCGCGAAGGCAAACATGGTGAGAGAGCCGCCGGGCGACTTGAGGAGAGTCCGGCTGACGATAGATCCAGCGTGATAATCTGCCAAATCGGTGAGTATGGCCGGCGTGGCGAGCGGGCTGTCCAGCTCGGTCGAGGCTTTCATAGCACCTACATATGTCACCTGCTGCAGGATCGCCAGCGGGGTCGCCGCCGACGTTCCCTCGCTTCACTCCTAGTTCTCCTAAGGTAAGGACTGCGGCCGTCGCCCAGGATCGTGGTCCGATCAGGCTGGGGCTGTTGGTGGGGCTGTTGGGGTACGGAAAAGCCCCGAAAACCGCGTTCTAGTTTCCGGGGCTGATCCGTAACAAGCCGCCAGACTACGGATAATTGCCGGAAATCGGCGGATATCGGGCTCGCTTGTAAGGCAGGCGCTCTGGACCAGACTGAGCTATTCGCCCGTGGTTCTAAATGCTAATCGCTCATGGGGATCGAGCGACCGACGCGAGATCCACCAACTTCACCTGGGCGGCTTTTTTGGGGGCCGGGTTTGTACTTGTCTCAAACTTGTTTAGGGCAATCATTCTCGGCGAACTGAAGTGGCGGACCGCCGATACTGTCGGTTCATACTGTCGGTTTCGTCTTATTCGACTGATGCCGATCAGATGCTCCGCCGACCGCTCGGTGGTCCACGACCTTTCTGGCAACCTGGCACCGATACATCGCCCACCAGAAGTCTCGCACAGCCGATATAGAGCAGCGTCTCACCGGTGAGAGCGAGGAGGCGAACTGATGCCGAGCATCTAAGCCCCGGCGTTTACATCGCAGAGGTCGAGATCGGTGCCCGACCGATCGAGGGCGTGTCCACCAGTATCGCCGCATTCCTCGGCGCCACGGAGCGCGGCAGGACCGAGCCGCCGGTCGTGACGAACTGGTACGATTATGAAGGGCGATTCGGTGCCAGTACCTGCCCTATGCGGTCAAAGAGTTTTTCGCCAACGGCGGACGGAGGTGTTACGTGACCCGCGTCGTGCGGGTCGGCTAAGGCAGTGAAGCCCAACCTGCGAGGGGCCAGTTCAAGGCGATCCAAGTGGAGGCGAACGGGGCCCGGATCCTGGGGCACTAGAGACGACTGGTACCCCCCGAGGCCACGTCGCCGACGTCTACGCCCGAACCGACATCAACCGCGGCGTGTGGAAGGCGCCTGCTAACGAGCAGGTGCGAGGCGGCTGTCGAGCTGCAGTCCCCAACACTGGAGCAGATCCAGGATGTTCTGAATCCGGCCGGCGTTGTCGTAATCCGGGCGCTTCCTGGCCGAGGAAGGCCTCTTTGGGGCGCCCGCACGCCATCGACGAGCACACTGTGGAATACATGAGCGTCCGCCGACTGTTCATCTTCCTCGAGCTGTCGATCGACCTCGGCACTCAATGGTTGGTCTTCGAAGCCAATGCGCCCGAACTCTGGGCGCGTGCCGAGCTATCGGTCACGCAACTCCTACGCACTCAGTACAGCGAGGGTGCGCTTTTCGGTCGAACGGAAGAAGACGCGTTCTTCGTCAATGTCGACGAAAAGACTGTGTCGCCCGACGACATCGCGAGCGGACGACTGATTATCGTCGTCGGCGTGGCCCCGGTCCGCCCAGCAGAGTTCATCATCTTCAGCATCGCCCAGCTTACGAGCTCCGCAGCCGCGGCGCAGCCCCAATCAAGGAGCCGACCGATGAGAGACGATCCTCAGCGCAATGTTCGCTTTCGCCCTGAAATTGATCAGATCGCGCAGGCCGGCTCTAGCGAGGTGACCGGTTTCGACGTCTCCACCGATCCGGTCGACTATCGAAAAGGAAACGAGCCCACGCGCGTTCGGTAGCTTTCGGACCTCACGAAATGAGGAAACGTGACCCTCAAGCGGGGCATCGCCGACTCGACCGATCTCTATGACTGGCACCAACAGGTCGTCAACGGGGAGATCGAAACCAGCCGCCGGAACGCGACCATCGTCGTGGTCGACGAAACGGGCATGGGCAAGGTCGCTTCGAGATCGAAGAGGCGTGACCCAGCAAGCACTACCCCCGAAAGCGGCCTTTTTCTTCCGGAGCCAATCCGTAAAATCCCGCAAGACTACTGGGTAGTACCGGAAACGGGTGGGCCACTGATACGCTTGTAAGGCAGGCGCTCTGGAGCAGACTGAGCCATTCGCGCGTGGGGCTAAGCCCTGATCCCTTCATGGGGACCGAGCGTCCGGCGCTAGAGCCACCGCCCGCTACCGGCCTCCTCGGATTCTTCTCTCGAGGCAAGCGGATACCACGCATCGGATTCCGATCGATCCGGCCACAGTCGGTTAGCCACCTGAACGCGGCGCTCCAAGTCGCTCCTTCCCGCTCAAGGGTCCGGTCGCGAACAGGTTTACCCTTCGACGGAAAGGGGGCGGGCGAAAGTCTACTCGGGTGAGATGCGCGGGTGCCAGGTGTAGGCGAAGCCGTCGCAGCAGGGATCTGTCAGGATCAGCTCTCCCTCGCTGAGCGTCAACTCGTGCTCTTCCTGACCGAGGATCGGCTCGTCGTATCGCAGCCGCGGCGGGAACGGAGAGTCGGTTCCCGAAGAGGGGATCAGCTCGAATCTCGTCACGACCTCGGCGACGCCGTCCCGATCCAGTTGGATGCGATCCGGCCGGGTAATCCTGAGCTGCCGGGTGAAACCCTCGGTCTCGGGCGTAAGGATCACGCCCCCGATGCCTCCCTCGGCCCGCACCCACTCCCAGACCCCGAAAAGACTCTCCGGGGGAGGCTCGACGGGACTCGAGCAGCCGGAGAGCAAGGCTCCGTACACAGCCGCTAGAACGCCGAACCTGTAGAGCCGATCCGTGGAGATCATTCGTCTGATCCTCCTCCCATCGCTACCGAGTCATCGAGCTCACTCGCTTTCGCTCCCCAACCTCTCGTGAAAATCTTCGCCCGAGATTGCGCCTCGCAAGTCGGGAGAACCTTTATTCGGCTCCGTATGGATTCCGCTCGTCTGACGGCCTTCGCGAGCGAGTTCACGCCATACAGTTGCGAATGGATGGGGTCGGACCGCTAACGTCTTCGCTCAGCGGAACGCGTATCCGGCGTGGACGCGCGGAGTCAACGCACACTCCCCTGCCACAAGGAGGAACCATGGGAGATGCCGGACAGCGGAAGACGCTCTTCATGGGTGTAGGCGTACTGATCCTGCTCTGGGGAGTCATCGGCGCCTTCGACCTGGGCAATCTCACGTATTCGGGCTACCAGACCGACGGTGATAACACGATCACCCAGGTCAGCTCCGGTAGCCCGGCGGAGGCCGCGGGTCTCCAGGTCGGTGACTACATCGAGAGCATCGGTGGCATATCGATGGAGGACACTCGGGCGCTGATCAGTCAGCCGAGGCCGGAGATCGGTCAGGAGCACGTCGTCGTCGTGGAGCGAAACGGCGAGCCCGTCGAGGCCAGGCTCCGGTATTCCGCCTTACCGGGCAGCCAGAAGGGCGCGACGTACGGCGCCGCCCTGATCGGGCTGTGTTACCTCTTCTTCGGCCTGTGGGCCTTCTCGTCCGCGCCGACGCGGAGCACGAAATTGCTGGCGTTGCTCGGTCTGCTCTTTGCCCCGGCGTTCATCACCGGGCCTTACTTTTCCTCGGCGGCGCTCCGCAACCTGACCGGAGGAATCATCACGACGGCGATCATCATTGGATTCGCGGTGCTGCTCGACTTCGTGACGTCATACTCATCAAGACAGCCGGCCAACAAGCGCCTGATCTATGGCCCAGCCGCGCTGGTGGCGCTCATCACGCTCGCGTTCTTGGTCTTTCAGCCGGCCAGCACGAGCGGCCTCAATGTCTTCTTCCGAAGCATGTTCGGCTTGTTCATCGCAGGCTACTTCGGCCTCGCGCTCATCTCGATCATCAGGAATTTCTCGCGAGCCACTCCCGATGAGCGTACGGCTGACGGACTCGGCCTGATGTTGCTCGGGACCCTGATCGGGCTTCTGCCCGTGACGATCTCTTCGATCGTGGGCCTCGTCGCGCCGAGGGTCGTGCTGCCGGGATCTCAGTACTACTTCCTCACTCTGATCCTGATTCCGATCACCTTTGCGGTGGCGGCCATCAAGAGCGCCCATGCCGAAAGCCTGGCTCCTGCACCCGCCGGTGAGTTGGGAGCCTAGCCGCCCCGGGGCTTGCATCTTCCCCGAACCCGAGTAGGAACCCATGAGGACTACGCACCCCACACTCGTCGCGACCGCTGTGCTAGCCGGTGTCCTCGCGGGACCGGCCGCCGCGCAGACCGCCTCCCCCTATCTCCCTGCGGGGTCCATCAGCGGACTCCCTCTGGTCCAGCCGAACGACAATAGGGTCGCGGCGGGTACGCTGCAGGGCGGTTTGCGTGACATCGCGTTGGAGGTGGCGCGGGCGGACTGGCGGGTGGAGACACCGGACGGCCCAGGCCTTCGCGTGGCCGCTGTGGCGGTGGAGGGCGGGGCCCCCACGATTCCGGCACCGCTGATTCGGGTGGAGACCGGCACCCACCTCAGAGTGCGAGTCCGGAATCGACTCGATGGCGCGCCCATCACGGTCTTCGGGCTCCACACACGGCCGGCGGGGGATGCCGTTCCCTTCGAGGTGGACCCGGGGGAGGTGCGGACGCTGGAGTTCGAGGCGGGAGCACCGGGGACGTATCTGTACTGGATACGCGAGGGGCCTGAGCCAGACCCCGAGTCGGAGGCGGCCGAGTCTGAACACGAGCAGCTCGCTGGGGCCTTCGTCGTCGATCCCGTCGGAGGTTCGCCTCCCGATAGGATCCTCGTCATGAACATCTTCTCAGAACCGGTGGTCGAGACCGTCTCTCCGACGGGTTGGGTCGAGGGCCTCGCCATCAATGGCCGCTCGTGGCCCTTTACGGAGCGGATGGCGCTCACCGTAGGAGATGAGCTCCGGTGGCGGGTCGTGAACGCGAGCAACCGTGAGCACCCGATGCACCTTCACGGTTTCTTTTACTCCGTCTTGTCGCGCGGGACCGCAACAGGGGACACGATCTACTCGCCGGAGGATCGTCGGCTCGTGGTGACGGAGTCGATGCTGCCGCGAACGACCATGTCGATGGAGTGGACGCCGACGCGGCCGGGCCGCTGGCTCTTCCACTGCCACCTCTCATTCCACGTCACCTCGGGAATCCGGCTTCCCGGGGCGGTGGAGGCGGATCGCGAGCACGCCCACTCGCACATGGCAGGCCTGGTGATCGGGATCGAGGTGGCGCCCGGCCCCTCCGACCTGGTCTCTCGCGGGGCGCCCCTCGAAGTGGACCTCTTCGCCAACGAGTATGGGGATCGAACCGGCTACCGGTACGGCTTCGCCCTCGATCCGGACTTCGCCGCAGACAGCCTGACCGATGTGCCGGGCCCGCTCCTCGTCTTCAATCAGTTCCAGACCGTGAACGCCACGGTCCACAACCGCATGGCGGTCCCCACGGGGATCCACTGGCACGGACTCGAACTGGATGCCTGGGCCGACGGTGTTCCGGATTGGAGTGCCTCCGACGGGCGT
>JBDHFW010000130.1:0-11510 GCA_039590175.1 Gemmatimonadota bacterium
TGGTCGCAAGCTGTTCATGGCGCACCCCGATACCAAGGCCAGCCTTCGTGGCGCCAACTGCATCGATTGCCATAGCCAGTTTCTCACCAGCGGTTTCAACACCCGCTTCGACGGATTCGTCAACAACGGCCTCGATCCAGAAGCCGAGCTGCCGGCCGGCCTGGAGGAGGTCACCGGCAAGCCTGAGCACCGCGGACTATTCAAGGTGCCGACGCTGCGCAACATCGCGCTCACGGCTCCATATATGCACGACGGACGCTTCGGCACCCTCAAAGAAGTGCTGGACCATTACAACGAAGGCATCAGAGTGAGCAGTACTCTCAGCCCGTTGATTCTCGAGGCAAGCAACCTGGACAACGCGTCGGACGATCATGTGAGTCTGAATCTCACTGCCGAGGAAACCGCCGCGGTGATTGCCTTTCTGCACACGCTGACCGACATGGATTTCGTCACCGACGAACGGTTTTCGAACCCCTTTCCGACGGAATGAAGGTCATGAGCCGCCAGGCGTACGTGATCCCTGTTCTTCTTCTGCTAGCGGCCGGTGCGGGCGGAGCGCTATACGTTGGCTCGCGGCCCGCCCCGACGGTGCAACTCAGCCTCCGATTTCACCCCTTCGTCGGAGAGGAGGTACTGCAGCTCGAGCAGGGGCGCTACGCCAATCCGGGTGGTGAGGGAATGTTCAAGGTCCGCGATATTCAGTTCTTCATCAGCAATATCAGGCTTGTGGCTGAGAACGACGTGTTTCGGGAAACGGATAGCTATCACCTGGCCCGCTTCGACAGCGAGGATGGCATGTATGTCATCGGGCTGGAGAACGTGACACGCGATAGCTACAAGCACATCGAGTTCGGCATTGGGGTCGACCCGGCAGCGAATGGGACGTTCGCCTCGGTGGGTGACCTGGACCCGAACGGGCGCATGGCCTGGAGCTGGGACGTAGGCTACAAGTTCGTGCTGTTCGAGGGCGCGCTGGAACTGGGTGATAGACGGATTCCATTGGTCTACCACGTGGGTTTCGACGAGAACTACATGCAGGTGTCGATTCCGCTCGCAGCTGCGCTGTTCGAGCGCCAGGAAGCGACGCTCGATCTCCGAGTCGATCTGCTGCAAATGTTCAAGGGCGCGCAGACGGTGGACATGAGCGCGCTATCGAACGTGAAGTTTGACCGCGGCGACGCCCGCATTCTGGCAAGAAACTACCACCGCATGGTGTCGTTATGTCCAGCACCCGGCCGTACCTGTGATGAGGAGGGTTGAGCGCAACTGAGCGAAAGGGACAACCGGTTGGATTGCTTGGATCGTCGCTTAGAGCTCGATAAGCAGCAGAAGCCTTGGCAGGTCCCGGCGATGCACGCTGACCAGGCGAGAAGCTGTCACGCTTACTGTCACAGAATCAGGCGGCCTGAGACGATCTGAGATCGAGTGGGAATGCCGAAATCGATGTGAAATCAGGCGAATCGAAGTGGGACGAGCCTGCGCCACGCGAATGGGGTTCAGGAGGTCCCGGGTTGGCTCCACTCGCTGCGCTCGGTCGCCGGTCAGGCAAATCCCGGCGCCCCGACTGGCAGAAAGCCCTCAACCATGCGGGCTTTCGAACTTTGGGCGCCATCTTCTTTGCCCCATCCCACCGAACCAACTTGCCATGAGGCCGTCGGTCGTGAGCGCAGGCCTCATGACGTGCGGGCGGAGTCGGCTCATGCTGGTCCCACACGAGGCCCTTCACGAAGAGCTGAGTGACGGCTACGAGCTCGAGGACGTGCTCGACCGCGCGGCAAAGATGCACGAGCGGGCTCTGGCAACCATTTCTGGCGCCGACTGTCGCATCGGCTGAGAGCGCGACGAGCAAGACTGCATGGTGCACCGCTACCGGACTGCCCTCGACCGCGTCCGCGCGGGCGGGCAGCGAACGGTGACCGCGCGCCAAGCATCTTTGAGGAGATTCCCTTGACGACACGCATACAGGTTCTTCGGTTCCTCGCGCTCGCCCTCCTTCCGCTGGCCTTGGCACCTGTCGCAGCGGCGGCCCCGATTCAGGAGGTCGTAGTGGCCGACTCGACGGCGATCGCGTTACGCGGGGCCAACCTTGTGACGATGGAGGACGATCGCGCACATGGCCAGTCGACCGAATGGACCGTCGAGGCCAGTCACCTGCGCGGAAGTGTTTATCTGATTTCCGCCGCCAGTAAGGGGTCGTTCGTCAACCTGGTAGCATCGATCGGCCCCGACGGGATCCTTCTCTCGGATGCCGGCATGGTCGAGTTCGCGACGGCCGTGAAGGGCGCCCTCGAGGAGTTCAACGGCGGGCCGGCACCCGTCGAGTACGTGGTCAACACCCATTACCACGATGACCACACGGAGGGGAACCGGATCTTCGCGCCGGGAGCCACCGTCGTGGCGCACAAGAACACGAGGAGGAACATCCTCGAAGGCCGTCCCTACTCTCCGGACCTGACCGGCAGACAGCTGCCCGTGCTCACAGTGCAGGACTCGCTCTCGGTGCACTTCAACGGGGAGGAGATCGGTCTTCTTCACTGGCCGGACGCTCATACGGAAGGAGACCTGGCCGTCCACTTCACGGGATCCGACGTGCTCCACGTGGGCGACATCATTCTGGCGCCCGGAGCCTTGCCGTTCGCTAGAGACGTGGACGGACTCGCCGATGCGCTACGCCATGCGCTCCGGCGCTCGACGGACGAGACGACGATCGTTCCCGGACATGGGCCGCCCGCGACCAGGCAGGACGTCGAGGAGCTCCTGTCCATCGTCGAGGCCACCGTGGACTACGTGCACCGCAACCGCCGGCTTGCGCTGCCCGCCCTGCTTGCCGAGGCGCCCGATCAGTGGGGGGAGTGGGACAGCCGATTCCTGACGATGGATCAGTGGCTGGAGAGACTTCACAAAGCGGAGTTGATCGGGACCGACAGCGTCGCCGGGCGGCCCTTTCTTGCGGTCGTGAACCGTTCCGCCCATGAAGTCGCTTTGCTGGACGCGGAAACGTGGGAGGTGGTCAGACGCCTCCCCACGGGAACGGGCCCGCACGAGATCGGAGTCGCGCCCGACGGGCGGCGGGCATACGTACCGGACTTCGGAGTCTATCCGGAGCCCCACGAGGGTCCGATCCCAGACGATCAGCTCAGGTGGGTATCGGGTCGCGGCAACACGTTGACGGTTCTGGACCTCGAGCATCGGCGCGCCCTTCGGACCATTGATCTGGGCGAGTGCACCCACCCCCACGGCGTATCCGTGAGCCCGGACGAAAGCCTCGTATGGGTCACCTGTCAGGACATTCAGGCGGTGCGCGAGCTCGACGCATCGACCGGGCGCGTGGCACGAGAGTGGAACACGGAACAGGACGTTAGCCACATGGTCGTCGCGACGAGCGACGGCAGGAAGCTCTTCGTGTCCAACGTCGGCTCCGGCAGCGTGACGGTCATCGATCGGGAGGCCGACGAGATCGTGACCGTGCCCACCGGCGCTGGCGCGGAGGGCATGGCCCTGAGTTCGGATGAGAAGGAACTCTGGGTTGCGAACAATCAGGCGAACTCCATCGCGGTCATCGACTTGGCGCGAAATGAGGTGACCGCGACCTTCCAAAGCGCGGGCAGGTTCCCCATCAAGCTCAGCTTCACTCCCGACGGCCGGGAGGTCTGGATCGTGAACAACAAGAGCGGCGACCTCTCGGTCTATCGGGCTTCGGACAGAGCGCTGATCGAGACGATCGAGCTGGGCTCGGCACCGCTCGGACTGCTCATGGCGCCAGACGGGAAGCGGGTATTCGTCACGCTGCCGCGGAGGAACGAGGTGAGGGTCATCGAGGTGGCGACGCGAAAGCCGATCCGCACGCTGCTGCCCGGCATTGAGCCGGACGGCCTCGGCTGGGTCTCCGGCGCCCGCCGGTGACGCTGGCTCGGCCGACGTCTCGTCCCGTCCTCGATTCGAGCAGCTGAATCCGATGCGTCGATACTCGCTCACCGTCAACGGCCGCCAACACACGACAGAAGAGAGCCCCGATACTCCGCTGCTCTGGGTCCTGCGAGACAGCCTGCGTCTGAACGGCACGAAGTACGGTTGCGGCATCGGGGTGTGCGGTGCATGCACGATCCATCTCGGTGGGCAGGCCACACGCTCGTGCATGGTTCCGATCTCGAGCGTCGGCGAGGTCGAGGTCACGACGATCGAGGGCCTATCAGCCGACGGTAGTCACCCCGTGCAGCGGGCGTGGGTTGAGGAGCGTGTCGCCCAGTGCGGCTACTGTCAGGCCGGCCAGATCATGTCGGCGGTCGCCCTGCTCGAGGCGCATCCAGCACCGACCGACGAGCAGATCGACGCCGCCATGCGAGCCAACCTTTGTCGATGTGGCACCTACGCTCGGATCCGGCACGCCGTTCACCAGGCCTCGTCGCTGTGGACCGATGACTGATTCGGCACGCCCGGGCACCGTGAGCAGGCGGGGCTTCCTCAGGGCCGGCGCCGCCGCCGGCGGGGGGCTTCTCGTCGGTATTCCGCTGGCTTCCGCGCGGTGGCCGGACCCGACCGCCGGTGAGCAAGGCCTTGTCGATGGGAGCCGCCCCGAGTCGCAGGCCATCCAGCTCAACGCTTTCGTGGAAGTGCGGCCGGACGGCCGTGTGAGGGTCGTCGCTCCCTGCCCGGAGCTCGGGCAGGGAGTCCGGACCTCGCTGGCGATGATCGTGGCTGAGGAGCTCGGCGCCGACTGGTCAGTGGTGGAGGTCGAGCAGGCGCCCGCCGGGGAGGGCTATGGGAGCATGACGGTGGGTGGCAGCAACAGCGTCGCGAACTACTGGGAGCCGCTGCGAACGGCGGGCGCGGTGGCGCGGGAGATGCTCGTGGCCGCAGCGGCCGCCGAGTGGTCCGTCGCCCCAGAGGAATGTGAGGCCCGATCAGGCGCCGTCCTTCATACGGCCAGCGGCCGGTCTGCCGGGTTCGGCCAGCTGGCAACAGCTGCCTCGGAGTTGCCGATCCCGGACGAGCCGGAGCTCAAGGACCCCGACGACTTCCAGATCGTCGGCACCCGCGTGGGGCCGGTGGACGGCCTCGACATGGTGACGGGGCGAGCGCAATACGGCTTTGATGTACAGCAGCCGGGGATGCTGATCGCGGTAGTGGAGCGGTCGCCGGTTCATGGCGGACGACTTGTCGACTTCGAGGCCACGGAGGCACTCGCTGTTCCCGGAGTCCGGAAGGTGGTCGAGGTCGAGCCCCTGGTGATCGCGGGACAGCTTTACGGGGCAGTCAGAAGTGGCGTCGCCGTAATCGCGGAGAATACGTGGGCGGCGATGAAGGGGCGGGATGCCCTTCGCGTGCGGTGGGATGACGGGTATCACGCATCGGAGAGCTCGGCAGACATCTATCGCCGGCTTCGTGAGCGAGCTCGGGCACCTGGCGAGTTCCTCCTTCGCGAACCGGGCGGCTCGCGAGAGGCGACGCAGGGAGCTGCCGAGCTGGAGAGCGCGGTCGAGGTGAGCGCGGAGTACGAGCTACCGCTGCTGGCGCACGGCTGCATGGAGCCGATCAACTTCACGGGGAGCGTGCAGGAGGACAGGTGCGAAGTCTGGGGTCCGACGCAGACTCCGCGGTTTCTCCAGGCGGTGCTCGCCGCCGGCCTTGAGCTTCCGCGTGAGTCGGTGAGCGTCCAGCCCACGCTGTCAGGCGGGGGTTTCGGGCGACGCCTCGCTTTCGATTACGGCATCGAGGCAGCCATGATTTCCCGATCCGCTGGAGTGCCGGTCAAGGTGGTGTGGACGCGCGAGGACGACATGCGGCAGGACTACTACCGCACGCCTAGCTGGCACGCGCTGAGCGCGACGCTCTCGTCAAAGGGCCTCCCGACCGCGTGGCGGCACCACGTGATCAGCACTTCCCTCGCACGGCACAGCGAGCTCCCGCGCTCGGACCGGGAGCCTCCACATCCGGGTATCTACGACGTCCAGGGAGCCGCCGACCTGCCATACGCGATCGAACGGGTGACGGTCGAGTATTCGCCAGTTGACGTCGGGCTTCAGATGGGCTCGTGGAGGTCCGTTGCGCACTCCTTTAACGTGTTCGCGGTGGAGTCCTTTCTCGACGAGATCGCCGTACGGGGCGGACGAGATCCGCTAGAGCTCCGCCTCGACCTCCTGCCGGGTGGGGAGGTGATCATCACACTTCCTCTGCCGGGGCGTCGGGGTCGGCCGCGGCCCGATCGGGCGCTGCTGAGACGCGTGCTACGGGCCGCGGCAGAGCGAGCCGATTGGGGAAGTCCACTTCCCCCCGGCCGCGGCCGCGGCATCGCCTGCTGCTACTACAAGCAGACGTACGCTGCCCACGTCGCCGACGTGACAGTCGAGGCCGGCGGATCCGTACGTGTCGATCGGGTCGTCACGGCCCTCGACTGCGGCCTGGTCGTGAACCCGAGCGGCGCAGAGGCGCAGGCGGAAGGAGCCGTTATGGATGCAGTTGCCACCGTCCTCCGCTGGGGCCTTACCGTGCGGGACGGCCGGGTTCAGCAGGGCAACTTCGACAATTACCCGCTTCTGAGGATCGATGAGGCGCCAGTCGTCGAGACGATCCTGCTTCCATCCGACCGTCCCCCCTCGGGTATGGGCGAGCCCCCCTATCCCGCGGCCCCACCCGCGATCGCCAACGCCCTCTTCGCCGCGGCCGGCCGGAGGATCCGTCGATTGCCGCTCGACTGGGCCGGCCTGGGGTAAAGCACAGCGGTTGGGTGACGACGCGGTTCACGTACACCCGAGCGGCGCCCCGACGATGAACACTACTTTACGCAACCAGAGCAGTCGTCGGCGCCAAGCTTGAGCAGTGACAAGACTGGTTACAGCCTCGAGTAACTCCTTAGAACGCTTGTCAGAACTGCTGAACACGCTTCAGAAGGTCCCGGGTGAGGCTCGGCAGCTTCGCTCGCTCGCCGGCTACGCCCGAATCCCCGCGCCCCGATTACGTGTTGACGAGGCTGCTACGTCCGGTCTCCTTGCTGAGGCCGCCTACGCTCCACGCCGGCGGCGAACGCGCATCCCGTCCAACACTGTTCGCGTGGTCTGCCGGATAAGCCCGTCAACGTCTACCGCGGTCAGGATCTGTCCGTCGATCAGCAATGACGCCAGCCCGTGCACCGCGCTCCAAGCCACGTAGGCCTGCGCTCGGGGATCCTGCCGTTTGATCTTGCCGCTGTCCTGATAGGCCTGGATCACATCGACCAGTTGTTCAAACAAGGCGTTTCCGGCCTCCCGTAACTCGGGTAGGTCTCGGCGTGCGAGCGCCTCGCTGCCGTACATCAGGCGGTAGTGCGCCGGATTCTCGAGGGCGAAGCGCACGTACTCCTCACCCATGCGCCGGATCCGCTCGACGCTGGAGCGCGGGGCACCCGCGTCAACGGCCCAGCAGCGCGGTTTTATCCTCGAAGTGGCGATAGGCTGCAGCTCGCGACACGCCGAGGCGCCGGCCGAGCGCCCGCATCGTCACGCTCGCAGCCCCTCCCTCGGCGATCATGGCTGCGGCCTCGTCGAGCAGCGCCGCCCGAAGGTCCCCGTGATGATACACCCTGGCCTGGTCGGTCATACCTTAACATGGGCGCAAATGTTGACGCAGTCAACATCTGAGCGTATATTGTATGTTGACACAGTCAACACCCACGCTCTTCCCTTGCCGAGGAGAGCATGAAGGAAGTCGGGGCCGTCTCAGACTCCGGCACAGACCGGCCGACCCAGGAGAGCCTGTTATGGCGGTCAACGAAGAACTGACGGGATTCATCCGAGAGGCCCTGAATCTGGGCCATCCACGCGACGAGATCCGAGGCGCCTTGAGTCAGGCCGATTGGTCGGACGAAGAGGTCGAGGCGGCGCTCCGTTCGTTTGCGGCGGTCGACTTCCCCATCGCCGTTCCACGACCGCGCCCCTCGCTCTCGGCTCGAGAGGCATTCCAGTACCTGGTCCTCTTCGGGACGCTCTATCTCAGTGTTTCTAGCCTGGGAAGCCTCCTCTTCCAGTTCATCAACCTCGCGTTCCCGGACCCGCTCTGGTCGCAGCACCAAATCGACGCGATACCGCAGACGATCCGGTGGGCGGTTGCATCGCTCGTGGTCGCGACCCCCGTGTTTCTCTTCACGACACGGACCATTAGCCGAGAGATCGCTCTCTCACCACTGAAGCGAACCTCCCCTGTGCGTCGGTGGCTCACATACCTCACCCTGGCGATCGCAGCCGGCATCCTGATCGGTGATTCCACCAACCTCGTGCACAGCCTCCTCGCCGGAGAAGTAACCGCCCGCTTCCTCCTCAAGGCCCTGACGGCCGGAAGCATCGCCGGTTCCGTCTTCGTCTACTATCTCCGGGATCTACGGCGAGACGAGAAGGAGGTGGACGGTTGAAGCCGTCTCTCGGCAGGACCATGGCGGCCAGCGCCACCACGGTGGTCGTGGTATCGGTCATCGCTGGCGTGATTCTGGTTGGATCACCGGCCCAAGGCCGTCTCGAGCGACTTGACGCGGGGCGGATCGAGGACCTCAAAGGGATCATGCTGGCGATGGATCTCTTCTGGAGCCGCAACGAACGGCTGCCGGCATCTCTCGAGGAACTGACGGAGGATCCGCGCGTCCAGGTGAACACCGTTGATCCGGGCTCAGCCGAGCCGTACGAATACTACCCGTTGGATGAGGATGCCTACGAGCTTTGTGCCAGCTTCGATGGCGAGTCAGCGGCGCCGGGGCGCCGGACACCAGCTGACTTCTGGAGCCACGGGGTGGGCAGGCAGTGCTTCAAGCTGAGTGTCGATACGAGTGGTCGAGGGGCGGATAGGTGACCCGACTCGTGTGTATCTGCGTGCTCCTCGGGATCCTGTCCGCTTGCGCTTCTCCGTCACCCGATGGGGCGCAATCCGTCGTCGTCGTGCACGGCCTCGGCCGCACCCCCGCATCGATGACTATCCTCGCTTCGCGCCTCAGGGATGCCGGTTTTCGAGTAGTCAGCTTTGGGTATCCATCGACATCGGAAGAGATGGAAGCCCTCGTAGACCGGCTCGAGTCCGAAGTGGTGCGGTGCTGTGGGCACGAAGCAGAAACCGTGCACTTCGTCACCCACTCGATGGGGGGAATCCTGGTCCGGAGCTACCTCGACCAGCAGCCCCAGGCGCACCAGGGGCGAGTCGTGATGTTGAGTCCTCCGAGCCAGGGAAGCGAGGTGGTGGACGCGTTCGCCGACTCGCCAATGCTGCTTCGGTCCGTGTTGGGTCCTGCCGGCTCGCAACTCGGGACCGACTCCACAGCGATCCCAAGCCGGCTGGGCTCGGTGCGATTCAGCCTGGGCATCATCACCGGCAACCGGAGCCTGAACCCGCTGTATTCATGGCTTATTCCAGGACCGGATGACGGCAAGGTCGGCGTTGATCGGGCCAAGGTCGAGGGCGCGGCAGACTTCCTGGTCGTCCCCGCGAGCCACACCTTCATCATGAATCGCGGGGATGTGGCTGAAGAGGCCGTCTACTTTCTCCGCCACGGTCGGTTTCGCCCAGCAGACCCGTAGGCGGGCGACCCGATGTTTCGAGAGTTCGGCAGCCAAGGTCAGTCCTGTCCTCCCGCCAACGCCCGCATCACACAAACCCACAAAACGTGACAGTTTGAAACCCAACCGTACGGGCTTTCGTGCATTGGACACCGCCGCTCGGTGTCCCTGAAACTGCGTTAGTCCTGTCATCTCGGCCCGTCGGCACCTTGCTGACGTCAATTCGGCCCCATAGCTATCGCTGGGATGATGGCAACGAACGATCCTCTGCGTCGACGCACCCTCGATCGTCACACCCCGGCTCAGGGTCTGCCGGCGTTCCCGCGGTCCATAGCCAAGGCGCCCCCCATGCTGGCTCGACATGGTCGGGCAAGGAGATGAAGCAGATGTCCAGCAGATTTTCTCGCAGGGAGTTCCTGCAGACGGGAGCGATGGCGACCGGCGGACTGCTCGCGACGAGAAGCATCGCGCTCGAAACCGAGGCCCTGGCAGCGATGTCGAAACCGGTCGCTCCGAGTGACACCGTGCGCTTCGGTGTGATTGGCGTCGGCATGCAGGGCTCGGGCCTGCTTTCCGACGCTCTCCGCCTCCCGGGGGTCGAGTGCGTCGCCGCTTCGGATCTGTACGATGGCCGTCACACGTTGGCCAGGGAGATGGCCGGCGACGCCAGCTTGCCGACGACGCGCCGTTATCAGGATCTGCTCGATCGTGGCGACATCGACTGCGTCATCGTCGCCGTGCCCGACCATCACCACCGAGGGATCGTGGTGGATGCGGTCCAGGCAGGCAAAGACGTCTACTGCGAGAAACCGATGTCTCACACGGCGTCGGAAGGATTCGAAATGGTCGAAGCGACCGACTCGTCTGGCCGGATCGTGCAGGTGGGATCACAGAGAACCAGCTCGGCCCTGTGCGCCAAGGCGAGGGACCTCTATCAGAATGGGGTCATCGGCGAGGTGTCGATGGTGGAATTGTCGCTGGGTCGCAACTCACCAACCGGCGCGTGGCAGTATCCTCCTCCGCCCGACCTGTCGCCGTCGAACCTGGACTGGCAGGCCTGGCTGGGAAAGGCCCCGAAGATCCCCTTCGACCCCGAGCATTTCGCACGCTGGCGCTGCTGGAAGGAATACGGCACAGGCGTGGCGGGAGACCTCATGGTTCACCTCATCAGCGGCATGATGTACACGCTCGGCTGGAATGAACCACCGCGCAGCGCACAATCTCTAGGGGGCATCTACCGGTGGAAAGACGGACGTAACATGCCCGACCTCCACTCGGTATTGTTCGACTACGGTGGCGTTCCCGTCTACGTACGACTCGGGCTTGGCACGGCTACTCCCGAGCTCGCTCGATTCATGGGGCCCAAAGGCATTCTCGAGGCGACCGGGGAAACGCTGACGCACTTCCCTCAGACCGGCCGCGACACTTACCCGAGTTACTACTCGGACAGTTTCCCCCAGCCGATGAGGGAAGAGTACCGTGACAGCTGGCACGCCGAGAACGATCCGACACCGGGCAGCGAGCCGGTCGCCGGCAGCACGGTATACACCGGACACGACTGGGACGATACAGTCCCGCACTTGTGGAGTTTCTTCGAGGCCGTCAGGAGTCGCGGACCCGTCGTTCAGGACGCCGTGTTCGGCAACCACGCCGCCATCGCATGCCACATGGCAAACGAATCTTTCTTCCGAGGTTCGCCCGTGCGGTGGGACGATCAAGCGAGGACCATAAAGAGCTGACGTCTAAGGAGGCTGACGTCAAAGGAGACGGACTGCCATGGAGGGACGTGTCAGGGTCGGTATCGTCGGCTCACAATTCATCTCGAGCATTCACGCCGACGCCCTGCAGCGATGCGCGGCTGCAGAACTGTTCGCCGTTGCGTCACCAACAAATGATCACTCTCGGCGCTTCGCGGAGCGGCATCACATCCCACACCAGTTGACCGACTATCGCAAGATGCTCGAGATGGATGAGATAGACATGATCGTCCTCGGCGCGCCC
>JBDHFW010000131.1:0-7389 GCA_039590175.1 Gemmatimonadota bacterium
GTACGAGCCGGAGACCTCCACCGCGCTCGGCTTCGGCTTCCGGTGCGGGTTCCTCGGCCTCCTCCACATGGAGATCGTGCAGGAGCGCCTCGAGCGGGAGTTCGATCTGGATCTCGTGACGACGATTCCGAACGTCGGATATCGCGTCACGACGACGGACGGCGTGTCCGAGGAGGTCGAGAATCCGAGCCGACTCCCCGAGCGCGGCCGGATCGAGGTGATCGAGGAGCCCTACGTTCGCACGCGGATCCTCTGTCCGGCCGAGTACATCGGGGGCGTGCAAGCTCTCTGTCACGACCGGCGCGGGGCGTACGTGAGCATGCACTACCTGGACTCGCGAAGGGTCGAGCTGACCTACGAGCTGCCGCTGGCGGAGATAGTGCTCGATTTCTACGATCGGTTGAAATCGGTATCCCGCGGCTACGCCTCCCTGGACTACGAGCCGATCGGGGTTCGCGAATCCAACCTGGTGAAGCTGGATATCTTGCTGAACGGGGATTCGGTCGACGCCCTCAGCGTGGTCGTGCACCGCGAGCATGCGTACGACCACGGGCGGAAGGTCACCGCGAAGTTGAAGAAGCTGATCCCGCGTCAGCAGTATCAGGTGGCCGTCCAGGCCGCGATCGGAAAAGACGTGATCGCCCGGGAGACGATCAGGCCCTACAGGAAGCACGTGACGGCGAAGTGCTACGGCGGGGACATCACCCGAAAGCGTAAGCTCCTGGAAAAGCAGAAGGCCGGGAAGCGGCGCATGAAACAGGTCGGGTCGGTGGAGGTTCCCCAGGAGGCGTTTCTCGCTGTGCGGCAGGTCGGAGATTGACGGCCCTTCCGAGACGGCAGCGGGCTCGAGCGGCAGATCTGAGGATCGAATGACGGATCGCTATATCGTCGGTGTGGATCTCGGCGGAACCTCGATCAACGTGGGCGTCCTGCCTTTCGACGGTGGTACTGTGCTCGGCATGCGATCGTTGCCGACCGAGCCGCACCGGGGGGCGAAGTTCGTCGTCGACAGAATGATCGAGATGATCCAGGCCGCCATGAAGGACGCGGGCCACGAGCGTGCCATACCGGAGGACGGGTATCTCGGTCTGGGCATCGGCTCGCCGGGTCCCCTCGACCGGGGGACGGGCACGGTGCTCGAGACGCCGAACCTCGGTTGGCGCAACTTCCCTCTCCGCGACCTGATCGCGAACGGAATCGGGCTCGAAGCGGTGCTGGACAACGACGCGAACTGCGCGGCTTTGGGCGAGTACTGGCAGGGAGCCGGAAAAGCCGTGCGAAACCTGGTCGCCGTGACCCTGGGAACGGGCATCGGAGGCGGGATCGTGCTCAACGGGCAGGTCTTCCACGGAGCCTCCGATGTGGCCGGAGAGATCGGACACATGACCATCGACTCGATCGGACGGAAGTGCAACTGCGGCAACTACGGCTGCCTGGAGGCCTACGCTTCGGGTCCGGCGATCGCCGCCCGTGCGATCGAGGGCCTGGACGCCGACGGCGACAGCCTCCTGCCGTCGCTGGTGGGAGGGAAGCTGGAGCGCATCACGGCGGAGACCGTCTACGAGGCGATCGTCGCCGGAGACCTGTACGCGAAGGATGTGATGAAGGAGACGGCCAAGTTCCTCGGGACGGGGCTGGCCAATCTCATCAACCTGTTGAATCCCGATATGATCGTCATCTCCGGCGGGGTGACGCGTGCGGGCGAGTACCTCCTGGAACCGCTCCGCCGCGAGGCGAGGAAAAGGGCATTCCGGGAAGGCTTCGAGAGCTGCAAGATCGTGAGCAGCGAGCTCGGCGGAATGGCCGGAGTGGTTGGCGCCGCGGCAACCTTCAAAGTGGAAAGGTGCGGTGGCCTCTGATCGACCGCCGGGGTCGGAACCCCGAAGTCGTCCCGGCGGCGTGAGGTAGAAGTGAAGCGGCTCGGCGCCCTCGGCACGATGGTCTGGGATACCATTCACGCGCGCGACCCGGTACGGAGCGAGCCCGTCGAGGAGTGGGGCGGGATCTGCTACGGATTCTCGGCGTTCGAGGCGGCGGCCCCGGATGGCTGGGAGCTCCTGCCGATCGTCAAGGTCGGGGCGAACCTGCGGGAGCGGGCGAACGCATATCTGCGCGGCCTCAGCCGGGTCGGTTCCCTGAACGGCGTGCTCACCGTGCCGCAGGCAAACAACGAGGTGGAGATCTTCTACGGCGATCGCGCCCGGCGCTGCGAGACGCTGAAGGGCGGCGTTCCGGGGTGGACCTGGGAGGAGCTGGAGCCGCTCGCGCGCACCTGCGATGCTCTATACGTTAACTTCATCGCCGGTTGGGAGCTGGATTTACCTACCGCACAGCAAGTTAGGAAGAACCACCGAGGCCCGCTCTACTGCGACCTGCACTCGATATTCCTCGGTGTGGGTCCGGGCGGCGTGCGCGAGCCGCGACCGCTCGAGGCCTGGCGCGATTGGCTTCGCTGCTTCGATCTGGTCCAGGTCAACGAGGACGAGTTGAAGCTCCTCGCTCACGCCTGGGGCGATCCCTGGCAGCTTGCCGCCGATGTCGTGGGCGAGGAGACGAAGGCGCTCTTCGTCACGCTCGGCGAACGCGGCGCGGCCTGGGTGGCCAAGTCCGGTTTCGACGGCCTGACCTCCGAGGTCGGGGGCCCGGTGTCGGGCTCGGCTCCGGCCACGAGCGGGTCGGCCTCCGTGCCCCGGGTGATCCGGGAGCCCGATCCCACTGGCTGCGGCGACGTGTGGGGGATGACCTGTTTCGCCTCGCTTCTGGGTGGGGCGTCCCTCCGCGTTGCCGCCGAACGTGCCAACGAGCTGGCGGCACGCAACGCAGGGCACCGAGGTGCGTCCCGGCTCGGCTCGCTGCTGGCCCGGCCGACGCGGACCCTTGAGCCGCGAGCGGGGACATCATGATGCGACGAACCGACCGTACGGCCCGACCGGGGGGGAGATGAGCCGCGTCATTCAGCTGCCCGACACTCTGGATGAGAACACCTTCGAGGAGCTGATCGGCGACCTCGAGAGCGCCCGGCAGGGCGAACGCCTGCTGTTCGATGCCAGGCACGTCAGATGGGTGTCTCCGTACGGCCTGATCGGCTTGCTTGCAGCCGGGCAGGTGGGCAGCGACCGGACCGGGTTGGCTCCGGCCCTCGAGGTGCCCGACTCATCGGACGTGCGCAGCTATCTGGACCGGATGGACTTCTGGCAGAACGCCTCGACGATCTACGATCTGGGGGCTCGCTCGACACGCCCGCACGGTCGTTCCGACGCGCTCCTGGAGATCACGCCGATCCGCTCCCACCAGGACGTTCACCACGTCGTGGAGCGAGTGCGCGAGCAAGCGGCGTTGATCCTGGAGAGTCGGCTTCACTACCCGAAGCCGGCCGTCATTCAATTCAGCGTTATGTTGTCAGAGGTGTGCCAGAACATCCTGGAGCACGCCGAGGTGGTGGGTTGGGTCTGCGCGCAGACGTACTACTGGAAGCGACGGCTCGGCCGGGACGTGCTCGTCCTCGCGGTCATGGATGTAGGGCTGGGCTTCCAGGGTTCGCTGGCGGCCGAGCACGCGCGGCGCTACGGCGATCGATGGTCGGCGGCCACCGCGCTGGAGGCCGCTTTTCTGAACGGCGAATCGCGCTTTCGGGACCCGGGTCGAGGCCAGGGCCTGCAGGCGATCCGGAAACAGGTGACCAAGTGGAACGGGGAGGTACGAATCCGCAGCGGGGATGCGATGATCGCCAGGGTGCCGGATTGGGATGATCTGTCGCCGCTCAGGGCGGACCTGCCGTATTTCCCCGGCGCTCAAGTTCTGATCGTATTGCCTGCGCGCGCCGAGAAGCCGGTAGGGACATGACGACGCTGCGGCCCGGACCGGATCCCCTCGTTTCCGAAGCCAGCCTCTTCAGCTACCTGGTCACGCGCCCGACCGGACGTGCCGTCCGCATGGGTATCGAGGAACAGGTCGCGAGCTGCGAGGGTGAGGTGCTCACGGTCCTCGACTTCAAGAACGTCGCCGTGATCGACTACAGCTGCGCAGACGAGGTCGTGGCCGAGCTCGCGTTCATCGCCGTGGGACGCCCCACCCGGCTCGAGACGGATCCCGGCGGGCCTCGGCGTCGCTTCGTGCTGATTCGCGGCCTCGAAGCGCACCACCAGGATCCGATCGATTCTGCCCTGCGCCGGCGTGAGCTGGCTGTGGCCGCGGAGCTGGCCGACGGTCAGTCGGTGCTCCTCGGCGCCGTGGACGAGTCGGAAGTGAATCTCTGGCGCCTGGTATGTGAGCGCGAGCGCATCGGCCCGGAGCCGCTCGCCGGCGAGTTGGGGCTGCCGGAGCGGGAGGCACGCGTGCGGCTCGATGAGCTGTATCGGCGGCGCCTCCTTCTGCGCCGGGCCGGCGAGTACATCTCGTTCCGCCGTGTCCTCTTCGAGTCGGCCGGACGCCGCGAACGCAGGGAACCCGCACCTGACCGACGGGGGCGGCGCGACACGGAAACGGGACGTTCGAGCAGCTGATCTCCCTGGCCTTCCCGTTCGCGCGTCGGCGGTGAACTTCCGCGGCCTGGTCGGCAAGCTCGTTTTCGTCTTCGCCGGGGTTCTGATTCTGGCAGCCTCGGTGGTGACGATCGCCTACTTCTACCTACAGTCCTCGCGGCAGGAGCTGGAGGGGACGATCAGGGTCTCCGGACTGCGGGATCCCGTCACCGTTGTCATGGACAGCTTCGCGATTCCCCACCTCTACGCCGTGAGCGAGCGGGATCTCTTCTTCACGCAGGGCTTCGTCCACGCCTCGGAACGCTTGTGGCAGATGGAGATGTTCCGGCGCGTCGCCCAGGGAAGGCTGGCGGAGTTGTTCGGCGAACGAGCCCTGGGTGCCGATCGGCTTCTCCGAACGCTGAATCTGTGGGGGGCTGCCGAGAAGAGTCTGGGTGCGATCGGAGAGGAGGCGCGGGGCATCATCGAATCCTACGCAGCTGGGGTGAACGCGAGGACCGCAAGCTGGAACGGCCCGCTGCCCCCCGAGTTCATCATTCTCGGCATCGAGCCGGAGCCATGGGAGCCTCTCTCCACGGTTGCTATCGGGAAGGTGATGGCGCTCGATCTGTCGGCTTGGAGGACCGAGCTCGCTCGGTTCCACGCGCACGCGATCCTGCCGCCGGAGAAGGCCGCCTACCTGCCGCCGGCCTACCCGAGCTGGGGCGCCACCATCCTGCGTGACTCGGTTCCCATCCCCTTCGAGGGTCGCGGCGAAGACGTCGCATCGCGGCTCCATGAGGTCGAGGAGGGAGGCCTCGTGTGGGCGCCGGAGGATGGTGAGCTCGCGGTGGACCTCGTTTCCGACGCGACCTCTCGGTTGGAATGGAGGCGCACATACCAGATCCTCGCTCGGCTGGGCTTTCATGCATCGAACGCCTGGGCGGTCGGCCGCGATCGCACCGCTCATGGCGGATCCCTGTTGGCGAGCGACATGCACCTCGGTCTCGATGCGCCGGCCAAATGGTACATCCAGGCGCTTCACGCCGAGGCGACGGGCTATCACGTGGCCGGCATATCGCTGCCGGGCGCGCCGGGTGTCGTGGTGGGCTACAACCGCGGCGTGGCGTGGGGGTTCACCAACGGCATGACGGACGACATGGACTTCTCCATCGAAGCCCTCAACCCGGATAGCACGGCCTATCGCGAGGGAGACGGTTGGCTCGAGTTCATGGTCTCGCCGGACACGATCTGGGTACGAGGCCGGGAAGAACCGGTCGTGCATCCTGTTCGCCGCACCGTGCGCGGGCCGGTGATCACCGACGTCCTGCCCCCTCTGGGAGCGACGCTGTCCGTGCTGTGGGTAGCCGATCGCGGCTCGACCGAGTTCGAGGGCCTGCTCCGGATGAACCGGGCGACCGATGCGGACGAGTTCGACACGGCCGTCCAGGCGTTCGACTCGCCTCAGCAGAACGTGGTCTATGCGGCCTCGGACGGCACGATCGGCTACCGGCTCAGCGGCACCGTGCCGCTGCATCTGGACGCGGACGGCTCCCTCCCGATCGAGGCCGACCGGATCGGCGACTGGTGGGGCTCGTTTTGGCCGCCCTCGAGCCTGCCTGCCGGCCGGGAGCCCGACCAAGGCTTCATCGCCAGCGCCAACAACCTGCAGGCGCCCAACCTGTTCGGGCTTCTGGGCTCGGACTACGCCGCCCCGTTCCGGGCGGGACGGATCAGCGAGCGCCTGGCAACGGGGTCGCGCTGGACCTGGGAGGAGATGGCGACGCTGCAGCACGACACGCACAGTGGGCTTGCGGACCGGGTCGGAGCGCGCGCCGCCGCTGCGGCGCGACGTGCCGGCGAGGACTCGGCGGCGCTGCTGCTCGAGGCCTGGGACCGGGATGTCGGCCTGGATTCGCACGCCGCCTCGCTCTTCTATGCCTGGTTCTATCGGCTGCGAGAGCTCGTGGCGGGCGACGAGTTCCAGGAAGAACCGTGGAAAGAATTTCCCACCATGGCCTTCCTTCAGGTTCTGGAAGAGGGCGATAGCCCCTGGGTCGATGACGTTCGTACCGACACGCTGGAGACCTTGCCCGGATTGGAGGAGAGGGCGATTCGAGATGCCGTCGAGGCGACGGGAATGAGGCCGTGGGGAGAGCTGCACGTCGAGCGCTCCGTGCACACGCTCGGCCTGTCGGCGCTGATCGAGCGCATCATCCGCCTCAACGTCGGGCCTTACCCCTCACCGGGCGGACCGAATACCGTCCGCCCGGATGACTACGGTCGGTGGAGCCCGTTGGACTCGACATCCTGGACACCACCGTACGTTGGGGACTACGGGCCATCGGAGCGCTTCGTCGCGGAGATGGGCGAGGAGGGGAGTACTGGATACCTCCTGCTTCCGACGGGGCAGAGCGGCAATCCTTTCAGCGCCCACTACCGTGACATGTCGCGGCGCTGGAGCGAGCCGCGGTTGATCCCGGTGCCGTTATCGAGGAGGGACGCCGAGGATCGGGCCGTTCGACGGTTCCAGCTCCGGCCGACCTCGCGCTGAATCCGGCACGAGCGTCGGCGGCGGCAAGGCGCCGGAACCCGCTCCACGGCCGGCGGTATGACCGCTTCAGGCAGGCGGCCCCTTATCTTTGACCGGTCCTTCGGGCCCGGCTACTTTGGAGCCATCGTCCCCCCAAAACGCGTTGACCGCATGAGCGATTCCACGACCACGATGAGCGCGCGCGAGAAGATCGAGGACGTGCTCGCCTCGGTTCGCCCGGCCATCCGCTCGGATGGCGGCGACGTGGAGTTCGTCGGCTACGACGAGGAAGAGGGTCTGGTGAAGGTTCGCATGGTCGGCGCGTGCTACGCCTGCCCGATGTCGATGCTCACGCTGAAGGCGGGCATCGAGCAGCGCCTCAGAATGCAGGTGCCC
>JBDHFW010000132.1:0-7348 GCA_039590175.1 Gemmatimonadota bacterium
GTAGACGACCACACCGGCCCCCGCTTCCACGACTTGCCTCATCGCGGCGTGCAGTTGGGCGCCACAGTCGCAGCGGCCCGAGCCGAAGACGTCGCCCGTCAGGCACTTGGAGTGGACCCTCACGAGGACGTCTTCTAGATTCGCCACGTCCCCGTGCACGAGTGCCACGTGCTCACGGTTGTTCACGTCGTTACGGTAGCCGATGATTCTGAATTCACCCTCCGGCGTTGGAAGCTTCGCCTCCGCGACACGGTGGACGAGCCGCTCGTGCCGCAGGCGGTACGCCACGATCTGACCCACCGTGACGAACGCGAGCCCGTGCTCGTCGCGAAACCGCTCCAGATCCGCACGGCGGGCCATCGATCCGTCCGGGTTCAGGATCTCGCAGATCACGCCGGCGGGTTGGAGCTCGGCCATCCGTGCCAGATCCACCGCTGCTTCCGTCTGGCCCACCCTCTGGAGCACACCTCCCGGCTTCGCGCGCAACGGGAAGACGTGCCCAGGACGGAGAAGGTCGGAAGGCCGCGTTCGCGGGTCCACGGCGACCTGAATCGTCCGGGCCCGGTCATGGGCGCTGATCCCGGTCGTCACCCCGTACTCACGCCGGGCATCGATGCTCATGGTGAACGCGGTCCGCATCGAATCGCGCTCGCGGCCGTCCGACATCAGCGTGAGGTCGAGCCGGTCGGCGATCTCGGGCGGAAGCGCCAGACAGATGAGGCCCCGACCATGGATCGTCATGAAGTTGATCAGCTCGGGGGTGATGTTGTCGGCCGCGCAGATGAGGTCGCCTTCGTTCTCGCGATCCACGTCATCCGCCACGATCACGAGCTCGCCCCTGCCGACGGCGGCGATCGCCTCTTCAACCGTATCGAAACGCATACGACACTCGCTTTCCATGTACGACGGGGCACCGGTGCTCTCGGAGCGCCGGCGCGCCGGGTGCGCCGGGCGCTTCGGCGACCCGGTCTAGGCGCCCGGGTCTCCCCCCGTGTAGGGGGTCAGGAGTCGCTCGACGTACTTACCGATCAGGTCGGCTTCCAGGTTCACCGGGTCGCCGATCTCCAGACGGTCCAACGAGGTATGTGTCCATGTATACGGAATGAGCGCGATCTCCGCGACCTCGCCTTCCAGGCTGGCCACGGTGAGGCTTACGCCGTCCACGGCGAGCGAGCCGCGAGGCACGGTGAGCGCGGCAATATCGGGCGGCAGCTTTATCCACACGAGGACTGTCTCGCCATGGCGCTCGAGCGCGGTGATTTCCCCTACCCCGTCGACGTGACCCTGGACCATGTGACCGCCCAGTGGATCGCCGGCCCGAAGCGCTCGCTCCAGGTTCACCCGCCTCCCCTCCTCGAGCTCTCCGAAGGTCGTGCGATCGAGCGTCGTGAGAACGGATGTAAAGCGGAAGCTCTCTGCGTCCCGGCCCGTTACGGTGAAACACACCCCATCCACGGCCACGCTCTCGCCATCCTCGAGCTCCGCGGCGTATTCCGGAGCGTGAACGATGAACTCCACCGCTCCCTCGCGCGGGATGCGCTCCACGACCGTCCCGACGCCAGTCACGATCCCCGTGAACATCAGTGGCCGTTCCTTCCCGTCAAGCGCTCCAGTGCCTCCCTGCTCTCGAACACGATCATCGAATCAGGACCCAGGCGCCGGCGGCTCGAGACGACCCAGTCGCCCGTCGCAGAAGGCGGCACGCCCGCAAACGCCGGCACGCCTTCATCTCCCAGAAAGCGCGGCACGATCAGTAGATGGAGGCGGTGGACGAGCCCTTGCCCGAGCAATGCCGACGCCACGCTGGCACCTCCCTCCACCAGCACTGTTCCGACGCCTTCCCGAGTCAGGGTTTTCAGCGCGGCCGTCAGAGCGACCCTCCCGCCGACCTCTTCGACCTGGAGCGTCCGCACTCCGGCGCTCTCCACCATCCGGCGGCACTCCGGATCCGCGTCGCTCGATCCCACCACCCACACGGGTGCCTCGTCGATCGTCTTAGCCAGTCGGCTCGATGGAGAGAGTCGGAATCCGGTGTCCAGGACGACCCGCACCGGGGGGACCCTCGGCGCCATCGCCCCCCGAGCGGTCAACCACGGATCATCCGCCGCGACCGTACCACACCCTACCAGGATCGCGTCGTAGCCGGCCCTGAGCCGATGGACCTCCTCCGCGGCCGCCTCTCCCGTGAGGGCCGTGCGGAGGCCCGGCCCGGCCGCGATTCGCCCATCGATGGAGATGGCCAGCTTCAGCGCGACGTACGGCAGCTCCTGCGTCATCCTCCAAAAGAACGGAGCATTGAGACGGCACGCCTCAGCGGCCGCCGTCCCCAGGCGCACCCGCACGCCGGCCGCCGCGAGTCTCTCCAGGCCTCCGGCCGCCGCCGGGTTCGGATCCCGACACGCCACGACGACCTCGCGCACCCCCGCTTCCCCGATCACCCGCGCACAGGCCGATGTCTTCCCCAGGTGCGCACACGGCTCGAGGTTCACGTACAGGGTGGATCCGGCGGCCCGCGCGCCCGCTTCGCGCAGGGCGACCCTCTCGGCGTGCTCCTCGCCGAAGCGGGCGTGGAAGCCCTCTCCGACGACCTGGCCGTCCAAGACCACGACCGCGCCGACGAGCGGGTTGGGTGCCACCTGCCCCCACCCACGCTCGGCGAGCTCGATCGCGCGACGCATGTACCGCTCGTCCCGGCCCATCAGGGGACCGCGTCCGCTCCCGGCATCCGAACCTGTCCGCCGCCCTCGACCAGCCGACCGCAACGCACCGTGCCGCATCCGCCATCTCGAACGGCGGCTTCCACCGCGTCGAGGTCGTCCGGCGACACGACCGCAATCATGCCGACGCCCATGTTGAACACCCGGTACATCTCCTCGGGTGGCGCCCCACTCTGCTCCGCCAGGAATCGGAATTCCGCAGGAGGCGCCCAGCTCTGCACATCCACGACGGCGTCGATCTCCGCCGGAAGGATCCGTCCCAGATTCCCCGGGATTCCGCCGCCAGTGATGTGGGCGAGCGCCCGGATTCGCCCCTGCTCGCAGGCTCCGCGCAGAACCTCCAGATAGGATCGGTGCACCGTCAGGAGCACATCTGCGACCGACGCACCGAGGCCGGGCCACGGATCCGCCGCTTCCAGACCCATGCGCTCGAACAGCACCTCCCGGACGAAACTGAAGCCGTTGGTGTGGATCCCGCTCGACTCGAAGCCCAGGAGCGAATCTCCGGCACGGACATCGCGCCCAGCGACCTCCGGGAACGCCATCCGTCCGAGGATGAAACCGGCCAGATCGTAGGCACCGGGCGGGTAGAGGCCCGGCATCTCCGCCGTCTCCCCGCCCAGCAACGGACACCCGTTATTCCGGCAGCCGCGAGCGACCCCGCGCACCACTTCCACCGCTACCTCCGGATCCAGCTCACCGCAAGCAAAATAGTCCAGGAAGGCGAGCGGCGTGGCTCCTTCGGCGAGGATATCGTTGACGCAGTGGTTGACCAGGTCTTCGCCGACGGTATCGTGCCGTCCGGAGCGGATGGCCACCTCCAGCTTCGTTCCGACTCCGTCGGCGCTGGCGACGAGCTGCTCGCCGGCGGCGGCCAGCCGGCCCCCGAAAGAGCCGAAACCGGACTGAACCGCTTCCGTGTGCGTGGACTCGACGAGCTCCCGCAGTCGCCGCTTCGTGATCGCCGCGGCGCCCAGATCGACGCCGGCATCCCGATAGGTGAGCGGCTCGCGGACCGTCATGGCTGCGCGATCAGCGACTCGAAGCGAGTCATTTCGTGGAACGCCCACACTCGCTCCGCGACCTCCGCCACACCGAGTCCGATCAATCGATCCGGACCGAACGCTTCGCATGCGAAGGAGCCCATGGCGCAACCGTAGACGACCGAGCGCCTCAGCTCCTCCGAATAAAGGCGGTCGGCGCGAGCCAGATGCCCGAGCAGGCCACCGGCGAAGGCATCGCCGGCGCCCGTGGGATCGAAGATCTCCTCCAGGGGGTAGCCCGGCGCGAAGAAGACGTCGTCGGGCCCGAAGAGAATCGCGCCATGCTCGCCCTTCTTTATGACCACGTACTTCGGGCCACGGTCCCGAATCCACGAGGCCGCGCGAGCCAGGTTGTAGTCTCCCGAGAGCTCCCGGGCCTCCGCGTCGTTGACCAGGAGCATGTCCACGCGCTCGAGGAGCTTCAGAAGCTCCGCCCGGCTCCCCTCGATCCAGTAGTTCATGGTGTCGCACAGAACCAGCTTCGGATCGTCGACCTGATTGAGCACGTCCAGCTGGAGCTTCGGGTCGATGTTGCCGAGGAAGACCAGCGACGCACCCCGAAACGGCTCCGGAATCGTCGGCTGAAACTCTCCGAAGACCCCGAGCTCGGTCAAAAGGGTCTCCCGAGAGTTGAGGTCGTAGTCGTACTCTCCGGCCCACCGAAAGCTGGTCCCTTCGCGCACTTCCAGCCCGTCGAAGTTCACGTTGCGCCCCTTCAGGGCGTGCAGGCGGTCCAGCGGATAGTCGGATCCCACGACGCCGACGACACCCACCGATGCGAAGGCGGAAGCCGCTGCGCTGAAGTACACGGCCGAGCCGCCGAGCGCGTCGCGAGCCTGGCCGAACGGCGTGTCGATATCGTCGAGAGCCACGCTGCCCACGACAAGGATCTCGATCATGGGACGGGAGTCCTTTCCGTTTCCTGCTCTCTCACCATCCGCCTCGGAGCCGACACTCCGAGGAGCTCCAGGCCGTTGCGAAGCGTGATCTGCACGGCTCGTGCGAGTGCGAGTCGGCCCGCGCGAGCCGGTCCCTCGGCGATCACCCGGAGAGATGGATCGAGGTTACCCTCATGGTACCAGGCGTTCACGAGGCCAGCGACCTCTTCCAGGTACGAACACACCTGGTAGGGCGCCCGGGCCTGCGCTGCGTTGCGGACCACCTCCGGAAAGCGCAGCAGGCTCTTGGCCAGCTCGCGCTCGCTCTCCCGAGCCAGCTCGGCCAGGTCGGCCTCCGAGGCGTCGATCGACTCGGCCTCGACACCGGCTCTCTCGAAGACGCTGCACATGCGCGCGTGCGCATATTGGATCTTGTAGACCGGGTTGGCTTCAGAAGTATCCAGCGCGAGATCGAGATCGAAGCACATCGGCACCTCGGCTCGGCGCATGAGGAAGAAGTAACGTGCCACGTCTACGCCCGTTTCCTCGAAGAGCTCTCGCAGGGTTACGAATTGCCCGGCACGCTTGCTCATCCGCACCTCCTCGCCGCCTCGTATCACCGTCACGAGCTGTATAATCAGTGCCTCGAAGAAACCCGGCGGCAGCCCCAGAGCCTCCAGCGCGGCTCTCATGCGGGAGACATGTCCGTGGTGATCCGCCCCCCACACATCGATCGCGAGATCGAAGCCGCGCGAGCGCTTGTCGACGTGATAGGCGATGTCGGGCAGGAAGTAGGTGAAGGCGCCGTCGCTCTTCACGAGCACCCGGTCCTTGTCGTCGCCGAAGCGCGTGGTGTGCAACCAGGTGGCGCCGCCCTCGGTATAGGTGAGGTCCCCCGAGTCCAGGCGCTCCAGGGCATCCCTCACTTCGCCTCGCTCGTAGAGGCCGCTCTCCTCTCGAAACATCTCCATGTGGACTCGGAGGTCCTCCAGGTCCCTCTTCTGCTCCTCACGAAGCCATCCGGTCGAGAGCTCCCCGAAGCGTTGCATCCGCTCCTGGCCATCCATCTCGGCCAGCTCCTCGGCTCCCACCTCCGCCGCGGCCCGCTGGGCGAGCTCCTCCACGTACTCTCCCATGTAGCCGCCGTCCGGCATTTCAGCCTCCTCGCCGGCCCGCTGACGAAAGCGTGCGTCCAGGGATGCGGCCAGCAGATCGATCTGCCGTCCCGCATCGTTGACGTAGAATTCCCGCACGACCCCGTGCCCCGTCCACTCCAGGAGAGAGGCCACCGCATCGCCGATCGCCGCACCCCGGCCGTGCGCGACATGAAGCGGACCCGTCGGGTTGGCGGAGACGAACTCCACGTTGACCTGAAGCGGTGAGACAGCCTCGCTCCGGCCGTAGGAGAGATCCGCCTTCAGCACCTGGGGCAGGCTCCGCCAATACACGGCGTCGCCGAGGCGGAAGTTGATGAACCCGGGTCCGGCTACGCTCACCTCGACGACGCCCGCTGCGCTTGCGTCCAGCGCGCTCACGAGCCGGTCCGCAATCTGCCTGGCTGGCTGGCCGAGGCGGCCCGCCAGCACGAGGGCAGCGTTCGTGGCGAAGTCCCCGTGTTGGAGATCACGCGGCCGCTCCAGCTCCGGCTGGAAGCCCTCCGGCGCACCGACCTCCCGAGCCGCCCGCTTCAGCTCGACGGCGAGCGCGGCGGCCAGGTCAGGCACGCCCGGCTCCGGCGTCTCGGCCGTGACCGTCTCGATCAATCACGCGACGTGTCGCCCTTCTTCGAGCTCGATCCGTCGGGGTCGGGCTTCGATTTAGGCTCCGTCTTCGGCTTCTTCTCATCGCCGGGGGACGGCTTTCGGTAGTCAGTGGCGTAGAAGCCCGGACCCTTGAACACGACGCCGGCGCCGGATGAGATCCTGCGCCGGACTTTGGACTGGCCGCAATCCGGGCATACGCGTACGGCGTCATCACTCATCTTCTGAAACCGCTCGAACTCGTGCCCGCAGGCTTCACACACGTACTCGTATGTCGGCATGGACTTCCTGTCGGTCTCGTGTCAGCCCTGTTCGTACGTTCCCCAGATTCGGCGGAGCTCTCCCGAGATCTCGCCGAGCGTGACGCCCGCCTTGACCGCCGCTATCAGTGGCGGCATCAGTTTGGCGTCCGACGCCGCCGCCACGCGCACCGCGTCCAGCGCCTCGGTCGCCGGCCCCGCTTCTCGGCTCTCCTTCCACTCCTGGAGGCGAGACCTCTGGGCTTCGGCCAGCGCCGCGTAGTCCGGCGTCTTCACCTCCAACTGCGGCTCGGTCTCCTGCTGCACGTTCACGCCCACCACCTCGACGTCGCCGGCCTCCAGGGCTCTCTGGTACGCATAGGCGGAGCGATGGATCTCCTCTTCCATGAAGCCGATCGCGCGACGGGCGCCGCCGGCCTCATCGATCTGCCCGATGTACGCCTCGGCCCTCGCCTCGAGCTCGTCGGTAAGGGCCTCGATCGCCCACGAGCCGCCCAGCGGGTCCACCGTGTCAGCCGCGCCGCTCTCGGCCGCCAGGATCTGCTGCGTCCGAAGGGCGAGGCGGGCCGCGTCCTGCGACGGCAGGGCGAGAGCTTCATCGTAGCTGTTCGTGTGCAGCGACTGCGTGCCGCCCAGCACGGCAGCCAGCGCCTGAACGGCCACGCGGACGACGTTGTTGTACGGTTGCTG
>JBDHFW010000133.1:0-7182 GCA_039590175.1 Gemmatimonadota bacterium
CATGGGCATCGAGGCCGAGCGCCGGGTGATCATCTCCCTCGAGGACGGGCCCGAGTTCGCCTGCGCCCTCTTCGGCATCCTCAAGGTCGGCGCCGTCGTCGTGATGCTGAACCCGCACCTCAAGCGTGACGAGGTCGAGTACTTCCTCAACTACACGCGGGCGGCCTTCGCCTTCGTCGACTCGACGAGCCGGAAGGTGTTCGAGCACGCCGAGCCGATGCTGCAGCACCTGCGGGCTCTGGCGGTGGTGGACGACCCGGAGTTCGTCGCCCGGCTGGAGCGGGAGTTCCCGGAGCAGGAGAACTATCCCACCCACCGCGACGACGCGGCGATCTGGCTCTTTTCCGGCGGGACGACCGGCCGGCCGAAAGCGGTTCTTCAGACGCACCGGTCCTTCGCCAACACGACGGAGTGCTATGGCAAGGGCGTGCTCGGGATGAGCGAGGACGACATCACGCTCTCCGTCCCCAAGCTCTACTTCGGGTACGCCACGGGCACCAACCTGCTGTTCCCCTTCGCCGTCGGCGGGACGTCGGCGCTTTGGCCGGAGCGGTGCACGACCGATGCGCTCTTCGACCGCATCGAGCGCTTCCGACCCACGGTGCTGGTCAACGTGCCGACGATGGTCAACCACATGCTCGCCGACCCCGACGCCGGGAAGCGGGACCTCTCCAGCCTCCGTCTCGCCACGTCGGCCGGAGAGGCGCTACCGAAGGAGCTTCACCGGAAGTGGAACGAGGCATTCGGCGTGGAGCTGCTCGACGGCCTGGGGACGGCGGAGATGTGGCACATCTTCATCTCCAACCGCCCTGGGGATGTCAGGCCCGGAACGCTGGGCAGGGTCGTGCCGGGCTTCGAGGTCCGGGTGTGCGACGACGAGGGCGAGGAGGTTCCGGATGGGGAGGTCGGGTGGCTGTGGGTGCGGGGCGGCTCGCGCGCGATCGGCTACTGGCAGCAGATGGAGAAGACTCAGGAGGCCTTTCAAGGCGAATGGTACGTCTCGGGGGACATGGTGAGCCGCGATGCAGACGGCTGCTTCACCTACGCGGGCCGGGGCGACGACATGCTAAAGGTCTCGGGCAAGTGGCTCTCCCCCAAGGAGGTCGAGAACTGCCTCCTGGAGCACGCTGCGGTACGGGAGATCGCCGTGGTGGGGGTGACCGACGAGAGCGGACTCACCAAGCCCCACGCCTTCGTCCTCCCGGAGACGGCACCCGAGGACCCGGAGGCGCTCGCCGAGGAGCTCAAGCTCCACGTCAAGGAGAGGCTGGACCCGTACAAGTATCCGCGCGCCATCACCTTCCTGGATGACCTCCCGCACACCCACCTCGGAAAGGTCGACCGGGCCCGCCTCCGCCGTGAGGCCGGCTGACGGCGCTGACGGCCAACGCGCTGGAGGCGGCGGCGCCCGCTTTGACGGTGTCTTCCTGGCACGTGTGCAACTCCCCCAACCTGAGTCGTCCTAGTTCCCCGGAAGCGGTCGGCGAACGGCCGCGCGCTAAGCGCCGGGCAACACGAGCGAGTCCGGCACGACGCTGACAGAAGGGGGATGAGATGCGAATACAGAAGACCGGGCTCGTGCTCACCGTGGGTGCCGCGCTGGCGGTTCAGGCGGCCAGCACCCAACTTCCCGAAGTCAAGGCACAGTCGTTAGTTGCCACCGACTACGCGGTCCGAGAGGAGACGCGAGGGAACGGAGAGGACAGGCCGACACACCGCTCGGGAGCGGAGGACCGGGAATCCGTCGCGATCACCGTCTACAACCAGAACTTCGGCCTCGTGCGCGAGGTGCGGGACGTGTCGCTGACGCGCGGGCTGCTCAACCTCGAGTTCGGAGACGTCGCCTCCTCGATCCAGACCGAGACGGTCCACATCCGATCGCTCACGGGCGGGCAGCCGCTGAAGGTGCTGGAGCAGAACTACCAGTACGACCTCCTGAACCCGCAGAAGCTCCTGGAGAAGTACGTCGGTCGCACCGTGACGGTATACCGGTGGAACCCGGAGTCCGAGCGGGACGAGCCGGTCCAGGCCGAGGTCCTCTCGGTCAACGGCGGGCCGATCCTCCGCATCGGCGACGAGATCACCTTCAACTACCCCGGCCGCTTCGCCTTCCCGGAGCTGCCCGAAAACCTGATCGCGAAGCCCACGCTGGTCTGGATGCTGGACAGCGGGCGCGACCGGCAACGCCTCGAGGTCTCCTACCTCACCCACAGCCTGAACTGGAAGGCCGACTACGTGATGGTGATCGACGAGAACGACGCGCTCGGCGACCTCACCGGATGGGTCACGCTCACCAACCAGAGCGGCGCCACCTACGAGGAGGCCCTGCTCAAGCTCGTCGCGGGGGACGTGCAACGGGTGGGCGGTCGCGAAGAGATGATGAAGATGGCCGCTCGCTCCGCGGTGGCGGCTGACGAGGCGGAGGGTTTCAGCGAGGAGGCGTTTTTCGAGTACCACCTGTATACCTTGGGCCGGCCGACGACGCTCAGGAACAACGAGCAGAAGCAGGTCACGCTGCTGGAGGCCTCTCGCTTCGACGTCGACAAGCACCTGATCTTCTACGGAGCGGCCTACTACTACCGCGGCCAGTACGGCCATGTGGTTTCGAACCAGAAGGTCGGCGTCTTCCTCGACTTCCAGAACTCCGAGGACAACCACCTCGGGATGCCGCTGCCGGCCGGCATCGTGCGCGTCTACAAGGAGGACTCCTCCGGCGCCCAGCAGTTCATCGGCGAGGACCGGATCGACCACACGCCGCGCGACGAGAAGGTCCGCATCAAGATGGGCGATGCGTTCGACGTCGTCGGCGACCGCCGCCAGATGGACTGGTCGGCCCTGGGAAGCTGCGTCTCCGAGAGCTCCTGGGAGGTCCACCTCCGCAACCACAAGGACGAAAATGTAGAAGTCGAGGTCGTCGAGCCGATCGGCGGCGAGTGGAGGATCCTCTCCTCGACCCATACCTGGAAGAAGCTCGACGCCCACACCTTCAACTTCAACGTCAAGATCCCCGCACGCGGCGAGGAGAAGATCAACTACCGCGTCCGCGTGCGCTGGTGCTGAGCGGGTAAGCCGAGCCGCAGGCCCGGCGGCCCGCGCGAGGCTACCGGTACCGAAGCTGCGCCAACCACGCCGGGTTCGTTCAAGCGCGGGCCCGGCGTTTCCTCATGTTTGATTACATTGGAGGCGTCCCCGCCCGTCTGTTGCTTGCCCCACAACCGCTTAGCAGACGGAGGATCCTATGAGACACGCGCGCTCCGCACTTCTCCTCGCCGCTACTTTTTCCCTGGTGGGTTCGGTCGGTGCCTGGACGGAGCCGGTCCCGGGCACAGATGGTGACCCGCCGTTCGAAAGGGCGCCGGCGCTTGACGAGATCCTGGATGCGCTGGGCATCGATGCCCTCGCGGTGGACATGTTCATGAAGATAGAGGGCATCGAGGGCGAGTCGACGGCTCGCGGAGGTCACGACGCTTGGATCGAGATCGACTCCTTCGGCTGGGGCGAGTCGCGGCCACAGGGCGGAACGGGCCAGAGCCGTAGAAGGAGCTCGGTCACCTTCAGCGACGTGAGCGTGGTGAAGAAGGTCGACGGTTCCAGCCCTAGCCTCTACCTCGCTTGCGCGTCCGGAACGCACTACCCGGCGGCGGAGCTGGTCGTGAGAAAGGCTGGCTCGGGGGACTTCTACTTCCGGATCCGGCTGGACGACGTGCGGGTCAGCTCGGTGAGCGTGTCCGCTTCCGCGGAGCATGCGGAGCCGATGGAGGAGGTCGGGCTCACGTACGGAAAGATCCGCTGGGAATACAGCCCGCAGGGCGATAAGGCCCCCGGGGGCAACGTCGAGCGGAGCTGGGACTTGATGGCGAACAAGCCCGGCTAGAGCCAGGCGGCGGGCACGCGCTGCTTCAGCCCGCCGGCAGCCCCTGCCTGACGACGACCTCCATCGCCTCCACGAATCGGTCGAGCTCCTCGAGCGTCGTGTAGACGCTCGGGGAGATTCTCAGGCCCCTGAACACCTCGTGGGTGATCGGGGTCGTGATGATCCGGTGGCTCTCCCACAGGAACCGATTCAGATCCCCCGGCTCGACGCCCACGATCTCGACCGTCGCGATCCCGCACGCGAGGCCCGGCTCGAGGCTGGTGTGGAGCCGGACGCGATCGTGCTCCAGGAGCCGCTTCGCCCAGTAGTCTCGCAGGTAGATCAGTCGCTCCTCCTTCCGCCTCGGGCCGATCCCCTGGTGGAACGTGAGTGCTTCTCCGATGGCCATGAAGTTGGCGGCCGGGTGCGTGCCGATCTCCTCGAACTTCCGGATGTCCGCCGTCATATCCTCGGCGGCCGCCATGAGCGGCCACAGGTCGGCGATCTTCTCCCGTCGCACGTACAAGAGCCCGGAGCCGTGCGGCGCGAAGAGCCACTTGTGAAGGCTGGAACCGTAGTAGTCGCACTCGAGATTGGAGAGCCGGAAGTCGAAGTGGGCCAGGGCATGAGCGCCGTCCACGATCACCGGAATCCCGCGTGAGCGGGCCATCGCCACGACTTCCCGGACCGGCAGGATCTGGCCCGTGATGTTGATCATGTGGCACATGAGGATGAGACGCGTCCTGGGCGTGATCGCCGCCTCGAATCGGCGCACGACCTCGGCCGGATCTTCGGCAGGAACCGGAATCGAGATCTTCTTGACGACGATCCCCTCGCGGCGCTCGCGCTGATCGAAGGTGGCAAGCATGCGCGGGTAGTCCTGGTTCGTCGTGAGAATCTCGTCGCCGGCCACGAGGTCGAAGCCGAGCTGGCAGATCTCAAGGCTCTCGGAGGCGTTGCGGGTGATGGCGACCTCCTCGGCGTGGCACCCGAACTCGCGCGCGAGCCGCTGACGCACTCCTTCCTTCTGAGGCTCGAGGATCCGCCACATGTTGTAGGTGGGCGCCTGGTGCGAAAAGTCCAGATACCGCTTCATCGCCGCCTGCACGACGGCGGGCGCCGGGCTCACGCCCCCGTTGTTCAGGTTTACCAGGCTGCGGTCGACCGTGAACGCCTGCTGGACCTCGCGCCAGAACTCCTCGTCCGCGGCGATCTCCTTCGGGCTGCCCGGATACCGGGCGAGGTCACTCGTGACGGCGAGCGCTCGCTCAAAGTCGAGTCGGGTCGCCAGGATCGGCGCTCCCACGGTAGCGTAGGCGGCGGGAAGTCCAATCGCTCCCAGGAATCCACGGCGTGTGTACATCCCGATTACCTCCTATCGCCCCTCGGCGAGCACGGCGACTCGCCGACGAAGCTCGCTAGCTCCCTCCACAGCTCTCCCGTGAACCAGAGATTCTGGTGGTCGGCGACGGGCACCTCGACCCAGCGCTTCGGCTCCGGCGCCGCCTCGTAGATCGCGCGAGTCTCCTCCCGTGGGATGAGCGCATCTCGATCGCCGCGACCCACGAGCACGGGCGCCTCGACGAGCCTCACCCTGCTCTCGGCGTCGAAGTGATTGAAGCTCCAGTTGAAGGCACGGTTCGGAATCCACCAGTAGATCGAGCGGCCGAGAGCAGGCACCGACCGAAAAGCACCGGTGAGGACGAGCCGCCCGATGCGGTTCTCGGACGCCACGCTCGCCGCCACGGCCGCTCCGAGTGAATTCCCGATCACGACGACCTGCTCGGCAGGGACCGCCCGGGCCTCGACCACGTGCCTGTAGGCCGCCCGCCCGTCCATGTACAACCCTTCCTCGCTCGGCCCCCCGCTACTCCGGCCGTAGCCCCGGTAGTCGACGAGCAGCGTCCCCAAGCCGAGCTCGGAGAGGCGGGCGGCTATCGGTGCGCGGGATGCGATGTTCCCGGCGTTTCCATGGAAGAAGATGGCCGCGACGCAGGCTCCGGCGTCGCGATCATCGTCCGGCCTCCGGTCCGACGGCGCCACGCCCGCCGAGCCGTCGGGATCCGAACCGCCGGGGCCGGCTGCCGGCACCCACCATGCGTGGAGACGCTCGCCGTCCTCCGTGTCGAGGAAGACGGACTCGGCCTCCTTCAGTCCCCAGAGGCCCGGATCGGCCTCGCGCTCGCTCAGCCGCTCCGGGTAGAAGATCATCGCCTTCGCGAAGCGAGCCGCTAGGTCTGGAAAGGCCATTGCAATCGTGCCCGGCAGTAGGAGGCCCGCCACCACGGCCGCGACGTACCGAGCGACGACTCCCGACCGGAAGCCACGGCGGCGTCCCTGGCCGTTCGGGGCTGCCTCGCTCAATCCAGCGTGTCGCCCGGCGCCCAGCCCCGCTCCTCCAGGCCCGAGACGAGCTCCAGCACGGCGCTGCGGTCGCTGTGGATCGTGAGCAGAATGAGATCGCCCGCGCGGGCACGCTGCAGGGCGGCATACACCGCCTCCAACTCCGAATCGGTGTGCAGCAGGGCATCGGCGGGCGCGCCCAGATCGCGAAGCTCGGACTCGATGATCGCCGGCACAACTCCCTCCTCCTGGCCACGCAGGTACTTCCGCATCTCCTTGATGATGACCAGGTCGGGAGCGGCTTCCCACGCCGCGCGAACCAGGCCGCGGATCGAGGCCTCATCGCGGTCGCCCGCCTGTCCGAGGACGATGACGCGCCGCTCCGCGGAGATCTCGCGGGCCACCTGTACGAGCGCCGCCATTCCGTGGGGGTTGTGGGCGAAATCGACCAGCACCTTCACCCCATCCAGCTTGAAGAGGTTGAGCCTGCCGGGGTTGTCCGCCGCCGTGCCGCCGAGCGCCGCCAGTCCGCTCGCGATCGCATCCAGCGGCCAGCCGAGCGCCGCGGCGACCCCGAGCGCGGCGAGCGCGTTGCACACGTTGAAGCTCGCCGCACCGCCGAGCGCAATCGGCACCTCGTCGACCCCGATCCCCCCGATTCGCCGGCCCTCCTGCCAGAGTACCAGCTCCCCGTTGAGGAAGGCGCATGCGTCGCCCCCGGACTCCAGGTGCCGGAGGATCCTGGGGTGGCGTGCGTCGAGAGAAAACCAGGTCAGCGGGGCCTGGATCAGTCCGTCCTCCATCGCGCGCCGCGCCGCGGCCACCAGGATCTCGTCCTCGGCGTTCAGGACCACGCGACCCCCACCGTGGACGACTCGCGCCACGACCACCTTCGTGTCGGCGAGCGAGTCGAGGTCGTCGACACCGTACTCTCCGAGGTGGTCCTCTCCCACGTTGGTGACCAGCGCCGCATCGGCTCGAGGCAC
>JBDHFW010000134.1:0-6907 GCA_039590175.1 Gemmatimonadota bacterium
GCGGGCGTCAACCTGGTTGGTACGGCGATGCAGCGACGGTTCGCCGAGGAGGGGAAGCCCGGCGCCGTCTCGCGTCTCCGCTTCACCCAGTGGTGGAATGGGGGAGTGCGCACTGCGCCCTACTTCCACAATCAGGTCGGCATCCTCACCGAGGTGGCCCTGCACCGATACGCGACCCCCAAGTACTACGAGCCCGATTCTCTTCCGAAGGCTTTCAGAGACGGGAAGTCTGCCGATCGAGCCAGCGTTTGGTACCCGGATCCGTGGAAAGGGGGGTGGTGGCGAATCGGTGACGCCGTCGACTACTTCCTCACCGCGTCGATGGGGGCACTGGAGGCCGCTGCCGGCATGCGGGAGAGCTGGCTGTTCAACATCTACCGGATGGGGCGCGACGCGATCGAAAAGGGAGCCGAGAGCCCCTTCGCGTATCTGGTGCCGCTGGATCGCCAGCGAGATTCGGGCGAGGCGCTGGAGCTGTTGCGCGTCCTCAGGCTGGGAGGCATTCGGGTGGAGCGGGCCACGGCCGGCTTCACCGCTGACGGGGAGAGCTTCCCGGCGGGCACGTTTGTGCTGCGCGCCGCTCAGCCCTACCGGGCGCACCTCGTGGACCTCATGGAGCCGCAGGAGTACCCGGACCGCCGGCAGTATCCCGGCGGTCCGCCGCTCGTGTCCTACGACGTGACCGGTTGGACGCTTCCGCTCCAGATGGGCGTGAGCGTCACCCGCATTGACGAGCCGGTCGAGATCCCGCTCGAGGAGGCCGCGGAGCTGGCGCCGTCGCCGGGAAGCGTCGCCGGGGATGCCTCCGAGTACCTTCTCGGCCCCGCATCGAATCTCGCCTACGTGGCCGTAAATCGGCTGGTGGACGAGGGGATCAAGGTCGGCCGGCTCGCTCGCTCGCACGCATCGAGCGAGGGTGATCTTGCACCGGGGACCTTCGTCGTACGAGCCACGGCGGCCGATCTGCGCCCCCTGGCGGACGAGCTGGGCCTCAATTTCCAGGCGGCGGAGAGCGGCCTGCTCGACTCTCCGGAGGTGATTCGCTTTCGGGTGCCGTCCGTCGGCATCTATCGCAGCTGGGTGCCCAGCATGGACGAGGGTTGGGCGAGATGGGTGCTGGAACGATACGACTTCGGCTACACCACCCTGAGCGACGCCGACATACGGAACGGCGGCCTGGAAGGTCTCGATGCGATCCTGCTCCCGCACCAATCGGCCGAGGAGATCCTCCATGGGCACACGTCGGGCACGATGCCCGAGGAGTACACGGGGGGCCTGGGTCTCGAGGGCGCTCTTCAGCTTAAGCGTTGGGTGGAGGCCGGAGGCACCCTGATCGCGGTCGACGGCGCGAGCGACTTCGTGATCGATGGTTTCGGGCTGCCGGTCCGCAACATCGTCAAGGACGTGTCGACAGAATCGCTCGCCGTCCCCGGCAGCCTGCTCCGTCTCGAGGTGGATTCCGCCGATCCCATCGGCTTCGGGATCCCCGAGGAGACGGTGGCGTTCTTCGTGCGCAGCCGGGCCTTCGAAACCGTGGCTATGGCCGGTGACGAAGATGAGGCGACGATCGAGCGCGAGGAGGTGGATGTGGCGGCCTGGTACGGCCATGAGGATCTACTCCTCAGCGGCTGGGAGCTGGGAGCCGAGGAACACCTCGCCGGCCGGCCCGCCGTGTTGCGAGTGCGAGTCGATCAGGGCCAGGTCGTGCTGATCGGCTTCAGAAGCCACTTCCGGGCGCAGCCTCGCGCCACCTTCAAGCTGCTCTTCAACTCGATTCTCGCCGCGAGCTCGGAAGAACCCACCCCGGATAACGTGGCGGAGAGCGAATAGTGCCGGAGCTCAGCAGGACGTTCGACCAGCTCTCGATCTGGGGTCTGCCGCTCACGTTCATCCTGGCCGGCGCCCTGTTCGGATACATGATCGAGTGGGTCTTCCTCCACCGGGCGTTGCTCGACGATCACCAGATCATCGTCCCCAACAGCCGACTGGGCGATTCGATCCTCACGAACTTCACGCTTCCGCACTCGTACCTGTGGACGCGGATCGACGTGGGCGTGCACTATGACAGCGACCTGCAGCACGTGGAGAGGGTCGCTCTGGAGGTCGCCCGCGAGGTGGTGGCGCAGGTTCCGGGGGGGCGCGCCGACCAGGAGCCGCTGATCCGGTTTAGCGGGTTCGGCGACTCGAGCGTCGATTTCACCATGTTCATCCTGACGGACGAGTTCGCCGAGCGCCTCCGGGTGCAGCACGAGTTCATCAAGCAACTGCACGCCCGTTTCGCGGAGGAAGGCATCGTCATTCCGTTTCCGATCCGGACGCTGCACCTGCCGGAGCCGCTGCAAATGGCTGATCGCGCCGCCCACGAGGGGAAGGCATGAGCGAGTTTCTCGAGACCACGTTCTGGGGGAACACGGTCGGTCGCTGGTTGACGGCGGCGGGAGTCGCGGTCGTCGTCTACGCCGCCCTCCGGCTGCTCGTAAGCTTCGGCGCTCGCCGCCTGGCTGGACTCTCCAAGCGCACCAAGTCGGAGATCGACGACCGCGTGGTGGCGATCCTCGGAAAGACCCGCCGAGGCATTCTGCTGGTGGTCGCGGTCTACGCCGGTACTCTGTCGCTCGACCTCCCGGCCAGGCTTGACGCCGGCTTCCGGCACGCGGCGTTCATCGCTGCTGCGATCCAGGTCGGGATCTGGCTTTCCGCCGCTCTCTCCCTGACCATCGAAAGCTATCGGAAGAGGGTCATCGCGGAGGATCCGGGAAGTGCCACCGGGATGAACGCCATCGGCTACATCGGCAAGGGGGTCATCTGGGTCCTCGTCCTGCTGAGCGTGGCCGACAACGTCGGCGTGGACGTGACCGCGCTCGTGGCGAGCCTCGGCGTGGGCGGAATCGCCATCGCGCTCGCCGTCCAGAGTATCCTGGGAGACGTTTTCGCCTCGCTGTCCATCATCTTCGACAAGCCGTTTCTCATCGGCGACTTCGTCCGCGTCGGCGACTACACGGGATCCGTCGAGAACATCGGGATCAAGACGACCCGGCTGCGGAGCCTGTCCGGGGAGCAGCTGGTGATCTCGAACAGCGACATGCTCGGCAGTCGGATCCAGAACTACGGCCGGATGTATGAGCGACGCGCCACCTTCACGCTCGGCGTCACATACGACACGCCGCGGGAAAAGCTTGCCCGCATCCCCGATATGGTGCGGGAGGCGATCGAGGCCGAGGAAGGCGTCCGCTTCGACCGAGCCCACTTCAAGGAGTTCGGCACGTACTCGCTGAACATCGACGCCGTGTACTACGTCCTGAGCCCCGAGTACGCCGTCTACATGGACATCCAGCAGAGGATCAACCTGGATCTCCATCGGCGCTTCGAGGAGGAGGGGATCGAGTTCGCCTTTCCGACGCAGGTCGTGCACGTCAACCCGGAGCAGCAACAATCGCAGACAGAGGCAGGTTGACCCTCTCTGGATTGCCGTTTATCCTGATAGGCTTGATCATTTTCTACCCTTCGCCGATCCAGGCGAGCGGGCGGTTTCCAACGCTCAACTGACGGGAAGAATGCCGGAGCTTTCGGCCACCGCGAGCCCGCTGATGCTCCTCTCCGGGACCGCCAACCGCGGGTTGGCCGAGCGGATCTCGGGGGAGCTGGGCAGACCGCTTTGCGACGTGACCATAAAGCGGTTCGCCGACGGGGAGATCTTCGTTCGGATCAACGAGAACGTCCGGGGCAGGGACGTCTTCCTGATCCAGCCGACCAACCCGCCGGCTGCGAACATCCTGGAGTTGCTGATCCTGATCGACGCGGCGAAGCGGGCGTCCGCCGCCAGGGTTACCGCCGTCGTGCCGTATTACGGCTACGGCCGGCAGGACCGTAAGGATCAGCCGCGCGTCTCGATCGCGGCGAGGCTGATGGCGAACCTGATCACGGCGGCCGGGGCGGACCGACTGCTGGGCATCGACTTTCACCAACACCAGATTCAGGGGTTCTTCGATATCCCGGTCGACCACCTGTATGCGGCTCCGGTGTTCATGGAGTGGTACAAGGCTCTGGCCGGCGACGCGGTGGTCGTCGCCCCCGATGTCGGTGCCGCCAAGATGACGCGTGGGTACGCGAAGCGGCTCGGCGTCGACATGGCGGTCATCGACAAGAGACGGCCGGGTCCGAACATGGCGGAGGTCGTCAACGTGGTCGGCGAGGTCGCGGGCAAGCGTTGCCTGATCGCCGATGACATGATCGACACCGGTGGCACGACGGTGGGTGCCGTGCACGCGCTCCAGGAGCGCGGAGCGAAGCAGATCTACGTGCTGGCGACGCACGCCCTGCTCTCCGGCCCCGCCATTGATCGCCTTCGTTCGCTGGAGATCGAAGAGATTGCCGTCACGGACACTATTCCAGTTTCCGACGCCGCTCGAGATGCGCTCGGAAACCTGAAGATCCTGTCCGTGGCCAGCCTTCTGGCCCAGGCGATCGAGAATACTCACTACAACCGCTCGGTGAGCTCGCTGTTCGTCTGAGGACGATCCGCGAGCTCGCGCACGAAGTCATAGAAGAGGATCCGATGACGAAGCAGATCAAGCTGAAGGCGCAGCACAGAGACGGACGAGGGAAGGCAAGGGCCCGCAAGCTGCGTCGAGAGGGCTCCGTGCCGGCGACCATGTACGGCCACGGATTCGAGCCGGAGAGTCTGCGGCTCGACGAGCGGGAGTTCTCGCTGCTTCTGGGCCGGATCAGCGCCGGAAGCACTCTTATCGACCTGGAGATCGACGGTGCGCCCACCCGGAAGGTCCTGATCCGGGAGGTTCAGCGGCATCCCTGGCGTCCTTCCATCCTCCACGTCGACTTCTTCCGCATCAACGTGGACGAGGAGATCAAGGTCTCGGTACCGCTACAGCTGACGGGCGAGGCGACCGGCGTGAAGAACGAGGGCGGGATCCTCCAGCAGCATCGCTACGAGATCCAGATCTCCTGCCTCCCCACGGAGATACCTGGTGGATTCGAGATCGACGTGTCCGAATTGGAGATCGGAGATTCCCTGCAGGTCTCTGACGTCGATGCGGGCGGCCTGACCGTGCTGGACGATCCGGACTCGTTCGTGGCCGCGGTGATCCCGCCGACCATCCTCGTCGTCGAGGAAGAGGAGGAAGAGGAGGAGTTGGAGGGCGAGCTCGAGCCCGAGGTCGTCGGCGAGGAGGAAGCGGGCGAGGACGGGGAAGCCGAGCCCGAGGCCGAGGGATCCTAGGCCCGTCGAGTCCGCAGCCGGTTGAAGATTCTTCTCGCCTTGGGGAACCCCGGGGCCCGCTACCGCGACACTCGCCACAACGCCGGCTGGTGGTTGGCGGACCGGTTGTGCGTGTCGTGGTCCCTTCCGCCGTTCGGCCCGTGCGACCTCGTCGCCTCGACGGATGGAGTCGTCGGCGGGGAGGCGGTACGGATCCTCAAGCCCCTCACGTACGTGAACAGGAGCGGTTCCGTTGTCGAGGAGCTCTCGGCCGGTGCTGCCTTCCGGCTCGAGGACCTTATGGTGCTCGTGGACGACGTCTCGCTGGAGCCCGGCAGATTCCGGCTGCGAGCGCGGGGCTCGGCAGGAGGACACAACGGCCTCGCCTCGATCGAGGCGGCGCTCGAGACGCGCGAGTACGCCAGGCTCCGCATCGGCGTCGGCCGGCCGCATGATTCGCGCATCGATCTCTCGAAGTGGGTGCTGGCACCGATGGGCGACGCGGAGGAGGAGTCCGTTCTGCTCGCCTTCGCCGAGATGGAACACGCGCTCGAGTGCTGGATGACCGAGGGGATCGAATCCACCATGAGTCGGTTCAATCGGGCCGCGGAGCCGGCGTCGGCGCCGTGACCGGGCACCGACCGAAGGTTGGTCCAGGGCGTCAAACACTCCCTCAGCGAGACGCCGAACCCCTGACGCCGCTGACCGGTCCGGATCGGTTTGATCGATTAAGAGAGTTAGAAAGGAGCACATAAGGTGATCGAATACACCGAGTGGGCGCTCGGGCTGGGAGTGATCGGCCTGATCTGCGCGTGGGCCTTGTTCGCCTACGTTCGTCAGCAGCCGGACGGGAACGACACGATGCGCGAACTGGCCGAGTCGATCTACTCCGGCTCGATGGCGTTCCTGAGGCGGGAATACTCGGTGCTGATCCCCTTCGTCTTGCTCATCGCCCTGCTGCTCTACTTCGTCATCGGATCCCGAACCGCGGCCGCTTACGTCTTCGGCGCCGCCAGCTCGATCCTCGCCGGCTTCTTCGGCATGCAGGCCGCCACACGAGCGAACGTCCGAACGACCGAAGCCGCCCGATCCGAGGGTCGGGGGAAGGCTCTGCGCGTCGCCTTCAGCGGCGGGGCCGTCATGGGTCTCTCGGTCGCCAGTCTCGGCCTGGTAGGCATCGGAGCGGTGCTCCTGATCTTCCCGCCGGCAGAGAACGGCTTTGCACCCTTCGCGGAGATCATCAGCGGCTTCGCCATGGGCGCCTCGTCGATCGCGCTCTTCGCGCGTGTGGGCGGCGGCATCTACACGAAGGCGGCCGATGTCGGCGCCGATCTCGTGGGCAAGGTGGAGGCTGGGATCCCGGAGGATGACCCCCGCAACCCGGCCACGATCGCCGATAACGTCGGCGACAACGTTGGAGATGTGGCTGGGATGGGGGCGGATATCTTCGAGTCGTATGTCGGTTCCGTCGTCGCGACGATCGTGATCGGTGCCACCAGTCCGATCATCCTGGATACCCACCGGCTCTCCGCGATCTCGCTCCCGATTCTGCTGGTCATGGCGGGGCTCCTGGCCAGCGTCATCGGGGTGCTCGCCATGCGGGTGCTCGAGCGTGTCGGTCCGGCGGCGGCGCTTCGCAACACGACCTTTATCGCCGCCATCCTGTTCTGGGTGGTTTCCTGGTTCATCACC